>DATBEF010000134.1:0-4433 GCA_036269625.1 Bryobacteraceae bacterium
GGAAGAGTCGTCGGATGGTAGGTTATCTAGCACGCTTATGCCGTGACCTCGTTACGGTAAATACCGAATGCTCGTGTTTTTAATGTAATGAAACTAGATCGGACGAATGTATGTGGGTTTTTCCGGGCGGTTTTCTCCGGGAAGAGCGGCCTCAGTTCTGCCTTGACACAGGCACGGGGGGTAGCTCATACTAAAGAAAATTTAATATGTCTGATGGTTTGTAACAGGCGACAGAGTTTTATCGGCTTCGGTTTGTTAGGTACTTCTCCTCCAACCCAAACTAGACAGGCTGATCGGCAAGACCGATCAGCCAGTTTTTTTGGTCGACAAGAGATAATGTCGACAAGAGATAATGTCGACAAGAGATAATGAGGATCGGGACGATCAGCCGGACTCAGGGAGCCAATCGCAAGGAGCAGCGCGATCCTGGAGATCCTTAGCGAAGACGCGCAATTCCCGACCGTCCCAACATACCGTGATCAAGTGCTCATTGGAAGGCTGTCCCACAATGCTCAATGTTGCGCCCGTTGGAATCGTAACGATCCCCTTAGGTTCAACGAACTGCACTCCACGCAAAGGCACACGGACGCAGTACTGCTGAGGTACCATAAAGCATGCCTCCATTTTCATATGTCCTGTAGTTGTGTAGCTTACATCGGGCATACGGAATTAACAAGGGAGCGGCAGGGATAAGGAGTACGGGGTAGAGCAAGCGTCCCCATATCCTGCAACTCTCGTTCCGGTTCTCTCGGGAACGTACTGAGGCCAACTCAGCCTATGCGCCCACTAGAGGGTCCTCATAAAAGGCCTGTGGCTCTGGAGTGGCTTTGCTCAGGAACGATAGCGATGTTTAAATTGAGCCACTACCCCCTGGGATAGCTGGTTGACAGTGCAGGCGGTTGGCCATTACACTAGAAAAGTTTGGCGAGTTGATTCTTCGGCCTCCGTGCTACCGTGTCTTCGTTGGGGATGAGCCCGCGATTCTGCGTGGTAAAGACCCAGAGTAGATACCCGGCCGGAAGTCGGGCCCCGCTATCGGACCGATAAACCGCTCCGCTGGAGATGGTGACGTCGGAATCTGGTAAGGGCCGTTACCCGAAGCGGTTACCCTCGCGTTTGGGGCTGGTGAAAACGCTATATCAGCCTCCTGGCAGTACTCTTTGCAGCCGGATCAGTTCGAGATGAACGGGTTCGAGCCTGCTGAACGCCCAATACGGGTTCAGTTTTTTTATTCGTGAAGCCGCGGCTAACCGTGCGCTTACGAACGAGTGACGTTCTAGTTTTTGAGAGAGGACATTCGTGCCCACATTTAATCAACTTGTGCGCAAGGGCCGTAAGGCTACCCGGTACAAGACCGCCAGTCCGGCTTTGCAGTCCTGCCCGCAGCGGCGCGGTGTTTGCACGCGCGTGTACACGACGACGCCCAAGAAGCCGAATTCGGCGCTCCGTAAGGTGGCTCGTGTGCGGCTCACGAACGGGATTGAAGTGACAACCTATATTCCGGGCGTCGGCCACAACCTGCAGGAACACTCGATTGTGCTGATCCGCGGAGGCCGCGTGAAGGACCTGCCCGGTGTTCGCTACCACATAGTCCGTGGAACGCTGGATACGGCCGGAGTGGCGAATCGTAAGCAGAGCCGGTCCAAGTATGGGGCCAAGCGTCCGAAGGGCGGCGCCGCTGCCGCGCCGGCCAAAGGGAAAAAGTAGGAGTTTGAGGGAAAATGCCGCGTAGACGACGACCAGAACCAAGAGAAGTTATTCCCGATCCGCTGTACAACTCCACGCTTGTCGAGAAATTCGTCAACTCGATGATGTGGGATGGCAAGAAGACCACCGCGCAAAAAATCTTCTATCGAGCCATGGACACGCTGCGCGAGCGTTCGGGCGACGACCCGTTGAAGGCGTTCAAGAAAGCAATTGAGAACGTCAAGCCGCTGCTGGAAGTGAAGACGCGGCGCGTAGGCGGCGCGAACTATCAGGTTCCGGTCGAGGTGGCGCAGAACCGGCGAGTAAGCTTGGCGCTGCGTTGGATCATCACGAACGCGCGGAATCGCCCGGATAAGAGCATGGCCGACAAACTGGCCAATGAATTGAACGATGCCTCCAATATGCGTGGCGGCGCTGTGAAGAAGAAGGACGATGTGCACCGCATGGCCGAAGCCAACAAGGCTTTCGCGCACTATCGCTGGTAATAAGAGGAGACAGAAGTCAGGAGACAGAAGTCCGGAAGTAGAACGATATGGCCCGCACAGTTCCGCTCGAAAAAATGCGCAATATCGGCATCATGGCGCACATCGATGCCGGTAAGACCACTACGACCGAACGCATCCTGTACTACACCGGCCGTACGCACAAGATCGGTGAAGTGCATGAAGGCACCGCCATCATGGATTGGATGGCGCAGGAACAAGAGCGCGGCATCACGATCACGTCCGCCGCGACGACCTGCGAGTGGCACGACATCACCATTAACATCATCGACACGCCGGGTCACGTCGATTTCACGGCTGAGGTAGAGCGCAGCTTACGCGTTCTCGATGGCGCCTGCGCGGTGTTCGACGCGGTAGCCGGTGTGCAGCCGCAATCGGAAACCGTTTGGCGGCAGGCCGACAAGTACGGTGTTCCGCGCATCTGCTTCATCAACAAAATGGACCGCGTAGGGGCGGATTTCTATCACTCCGTCGACACCATCGTCGAGCGCCTGAACGCGCGCCCCGTGCCGATTCAGTTGCCGGTGGGCGCCGAGGATCAATTTAAGGGCGTTATCGATCTGGTGCGGATGAAAGCCCGCATCTGGCGCGATGAGACGCTCGGCGCCGAGTACGACGACGTCGATATTCCAGCCGATCTGCTGGAAAAAGCGAAGGAATACCGCGACAAGCTGATCGAGGCGGTCGCCGAAACCGAAGATGTGCTGATGGAAAAGTACATCGAAGGCACGCCCATCACGGAACAGGAACTCGCGGCCGGTATCCGCCGGGCCACCATCGCTCAGAAGATATTCCCGGTGATCTGTGGCTCTTCCTTTAAGAACAAGGGCGTGCAGAATCTGTTGGATGCGGTCTGCGATTACCTGCCTTCGCCGATTGATATCCCTCCGATCAAGGGCACCGCCATTAATAATCCTGACGAGCATCTGGAGCGCAAGGCAAGCGACTCCGAGCCGTTTTCCGCGCTGGTTTTTAAGATCATGACCGATCCGTTTGTCGGCCAGCTCTGCTTCATTCGCGTGTATTCGGGCAAGCTCAACACCGGCGAATCGATTTACAACGTCACCAAGGGCAGGAGAGAGCGCGTCGGCCGTCTGGTCAAGATGCACGCCAACAAGCGTGAGGAGATCCAGGAAGTGCTGGCGGGCGATATCTGCGCCGCGGTGGGTCTGAGACAAGTTGTCACGGGCGACACCATTTGCGACGAGAAGGCGCCGATTCTGCTTGAATCGATCGACTTCCCCGCGCCGGTAATTCAGCTAGCGATTGAGCCGAAGACTAAGGCCGATCAAGAGAAGCTCGGGATGGCGATCCAGAAGCTTGTTTCCGAAGACCCGACGCTGCGCGTTAATACAGATCCTGAAACGGGCCAGACGATTCTGGCCGGCATGGGCGAGCTGCATCTGGAAATCATCGTGGACCGCATGAAGCGCGAGTTCAACGTTGGCGCGAATGTAGGCAAGCCGCAAGTAGCGTATCGCGAAACGATTCGCCAGAAGGCTGAATACGATTACACCCACAAGAAGCAAACCGGCGGCAGCGGCCAGTATGCGCGTGTAAAGCTGCGCGTTGAGCCGGATCCGGAGAAAGACTTCGAATTTGTCAACGAAATCAGGGGCGGCAATATTCCGAAGGAATTCATTCCCGCCATTGAAAAAGGCGTAGTGGAGGCATTGGAGGGCGGCATCCTGGCCGGTTATCCGATGAACAACATCAAGGTAACGGTGTTCGATGGCGCGTACCATGAGGTCGACTCTTCGGAGATGGCCTTCAAGATCTGCGGCTCCATCTGCGTGAAGGATGCCGCCGCGAAAGCTAAACCTGTGCTGCTCGAGCCGGTGATGCGCGTGGAAGTAACTGTTTCCGAGGACTACATGGGAACGGTGAATGGCGATCTGATTTCGCGGCGCGGCCGGCTGGAAGGCACAGAGATTGTGGGCGGCACGAATATCGTCAAGGCGATGGTGCCGTTATCGGAGATGTTCGGCTACGCGACCGAGCTGCGCTCGCGCACGCAGGGCCGCGGCAGCTTCACGATGCACTTTGGCCAATACGAAGAAGTTCCGAAGAATTTGGCGGAAGAGATTATCAACCGCAATAAGGGCGGGATCGCGACCAAGTAAGGATTGAAGAGGGTAAATCAATGGCGAAAGAGAAATTTGACCGGAGCAAGCCGCACGTCAACATCGGGACGATCGGGCACATCGATCACGGCAAGACGAC
>DATBEF010000223.1:0-34980 GCA_036269625.1 Bryobacteraceae bacterium
CAGTTCCAAAATAATTGCACTAAGACCTACACCAAATGGGACTACTGCGTTCAATATCGCGAAACCGACTTCAACTTTATAAGCCGGCTCATGGAAGCCGAAGGCATCTTCTACTACTTCGAACACACCGCGGGGAGCCACAAAATGATTCTGGCTGACGCTCCCAGTTGTTACACAACCATGCCCGGAGTCGAGCGCGATGAGGCGGGACAATCCAGTGTCCGCTATTCCCCGGTAACCGGCGTTTCGCCCATGGAAGACACCATCCGCCGGTGGCGTTTGGAGGAGGAGATTCATCCCGGCAAATGGACCATGCGCGATTATCACCACGAAATGCCATCGAGCACCCTGGAGGTGACAACCACATCCGTGTCGGACTGCACCGAAGGCATGAAATATGAAGTCTTCGATTATCCCGGCGATTACGCGAAAAAGTTTAACGATCCCGCTTCCCGTCTAGGCGACGTGATGCCCGAAGGCCAAAAGCTCGATGACTTACGCATCGCCAAGGAGGAAACCTACTTCAAGGTAGCGGGCGGAACATCCCGCTGCCGCGCTTTCGTCTCCGGTCACAAATGCGCAGTCACCGGAGGCGTCGCGGCCGGCAATTACTTCATGACTGAGGTTGAGCACAGCGCTGTGCAGCAGCCTGCCTACCGCAACCGCGATAACGTTGGGTTCGCTTATGAAAATCGCTTTCGCGCCATTGCTTCCACCGTGCCCTATGTCCCGGAGCATCGTACGCCAAAGCCGGTAGTTTACGGGTTGCAAACCGCTCTTGTGGTCGACGAAACGCCTTCCGGAAACTCAGAAGAGATCTGGCCCGATAAGTACGGCCGCGTTCGCGTGCGCTTTCATTGGGACCGCGAGAATAAGTATTCGTGCTGGTTGCGCGTTGTTCAGCCCTGGGCCGGCAAGATGTGGGGCCATCAGTGGATTCCCAGAATCGGCGATGAAGTGGCGGTGGCCTACGCCGAGGGTGATTGCGACGTTCCCTATGTCATCGGCAGCGTTTATAACTCCACCAATATGCCGATCTTCACTCTGCCCGCGAATAAGACGCAGAGCGGCATTCAAACCCACAGCAGCACCGGTGGTGGTGCATCCGATTACAACATGCTGCGTTTTGAGGATCTGGACGGCTCCGAAGAGGTCTACTTCCAGGCGCAGAAGGATCTCAACTCACTCATTAAGAACAACGAAACGCGCAAAGTACGGGACGGTAACCGTACCACTACTATTCATGTTAACGACGCCCGCACGGTGGAAACCGGCAATGACACCATCGACGTCCAGCAGGGTAACCGCACCATTACGGTGGACCAGGGGAACATATCCGAGACTGCGAAGATGGGCAACATCTCCGTGACCGCGAATCAAGGAAATATCTCCACCCAGGCCGATATGGGCAACATCTCTACTACCGCGAGCATGGGCACCATCTCCATCACCGCGTCCGCGCAATCGGTCTCGGTGACAGGCATGACTGAGGTCACCCTGACCTGCGGCGCTAGCTCCATCTCACTGACGCCGGCGAGCATCTCCATTACCGCTCCGATCGTCAACATCAACTCTTAATCGTCGCCATGCCTGCGCCGCCTCCATTTCGAGACACCGAGTTCTCCACCGGCTGGGAAGGAGACAATCTGCACCCCGACGCTCCCGCCGGCGGTGGAGGAGCCGGCTTTTTTCGATCGTCCCACTCACACGAAGAGAAGAGCCTAAAGGGCGGCGTGTCTGAGTTCTTCGATGCCGATATTCACGGTCTCGAACACATCGGCGATTCCGTCTACCACGTGGAGCCCGATTCCGTACACGGCCCAACGGCCATGGAAGAGGGCTGCGAGAGCGTTTTTTGGGCGGCCGAACGCGCCAAGAATTATGCCCCTGGGGCCATTGAGGAGACGACAGGCTTTCCGCTACACGAAATAAGCGATGGTTTGATCGAAGCACTGCTGTTTTCGCTCGCCATTCTGGTGGTCAACACCAGTATCGGAAGCGTCGCCGGTGGCGTATTGGTCGGGCTGTTGAGCGCTGGCACGGGGACGGCATACGGCGTCGCAACCGGCGCAAGTGCGGGGCTGGATCTCGGAGTCGCGATCCTCGACTGGCTGGGCATTTCCTTTCTAATGCCTTACGTCGTTCTGCGCCTCCCGGTTGTGATGTCGCCCGCGCGGCGCGGCGTCAGTTTGGCATGGGTGGCAGGCCGCAACCCGCTCCACAGCAGTCAAGCCGATATTGAGGCCGCCGCACGCATCCTTTCTAAAGCGCCTGGAGCGTTTTTCGCCGTACTGCTGCAGGGCATCGTGTCCTATGTCATGCACGAAACCAAGACTGTTAACCCGAATCAGGTCGTTTCGAGCGAAAGTTACTCCGACGTTATAGCCGCTTTGGTTACGCGATTGAGACGCAGTAGGCTCGGCAATGACTTTGCCACCTTCGTCCAGCGCGAATTCCCGAAACTTCTGGAAAACGCGCTTCAGAGTAAGCGTGCCGAAAGCCCGCTGAATCTGTAGATGCTCCGGACTGCGGTATTGCAGGATTCTGTGCCGAATCCAAGTCACTGCCTCGGTCAACCGAGTAGCTAACTGAAAGGTTGCCGCATCCGACAGTTACGATGAGGCACATTGAGATTAGCGTCACCACCACTCGTCCTTCAATAGCTGTTGAACGGGGCGGAGAGACGCCCGCCTGCCCAATCAAGTATGCGAGCGCCCCTCCCGCAAAAGGATCAGAACAGCAGCTTCAACGCAAATTGAATCTGCCGCGAAGGATAAGTATTGCGAATGGTGCCAAAGGCAGAGCTTGTTGAGATGGCCGTGGGTAACCCGAAATTGGTGTGATTGGTAATGTTGAAAAACTCCGAGCGGAACTGGAGCGATACCCGTTCGGTAACACGAAAGGTCTTGTCAGCCGCCAAATCCCATTGCCCTAGCCCAGGAGCTCGGAAGGAGTTGCGCGATGTATCGCCGAAAGGATCGTAGGCCGGTGGAGTAGTAAATGTATAGCCGGCGAAGTAGTTGTTCACCATCTGGCCCTTCGTCTGAGAAATCGAGGAGCCTGTCACATTCGGCCGCAGGATAGCCTCGCCGCGGTAATCGTTGGTCAGACCGGTCACATCGTTGGCCGCCGAAGGCGAGTAAGACACATCGATGGGCGGACCGCTATTGGTCGTCACAATCGAGTTCAGTTCCCAGCCACCCAGCACCGCATCGAGCGCGCGATTCATGCTTGCGCCATACTGGCGGCCCTTGCCAAACGGAATTTGATAGACCACGCTCGCAACGTTAATGAACTCGATATCGAAGCTGGAAGGGCCTTTTTCCGCACTCAAATCGTGGATGTTCTGGGGATTGGCCTCATAGTATCCCGGATAATACTCGAGCGCCTGCTCGGAATCGCCAAGCGCCTTGGACCACGTGAAAGAGTCCAGAAAATAGAGTCCGCGGCTGAAGTGGTGTTCCAGACGAGTGGAGAGCCCATTGTAATCATTGGAGCCGGCCGGATCGAGCCATGTGATCGCGCCGAAGCTCTGAATAGGCCGCCGGGCCTGAACACCGAGGGATTGGCCGGGAAGGTTCGGCACGGCCTGATTGTAATCCGCCAAGATCGGCAGGCGCAGACTATGATTGCCGTTATACGCGACTTCCAGGACCGTGCTACCCGTCAATTGGCGCTGCACCGAAAAGAGCCACGATTGGACGTACGGCCATTTGGTATTCGCTGGAATGTAATCGATATTCGACACAATGGGATTGAAGTTGGAAGGACTATCGATATTGGTGGCGAAGCTGTTCTGAGTGTTCAGGAACGTCGAGGGAACGGAGCCGCCGGCGGGAATGGATTGGTTCAACAGACCGAACAGTGCGAGCGGCGCGTTAATGCCTTCTTGAGCGCTTCCTGGACGATTCTCAAACGCGTAGCTAATGCCGTATCCGCCCCGGATGACGGTCTTCGATTCGGGACTATAGGCGAAGCCGAGCCGCGGGCCGAAATCCTTGTAATCGGGATGCACCAGCGCCCTGTTGTACATGCTTCCGTTGGTGGCCCGGATCAACGTATCGGTCGCCGGGTCAAAGTTAGACCAGAGATTGTCACGCTCCCACAGCGGGGTCGCGTACTCCCAGCGCAAACCAATGTTGAGAGTCAATTTCGAATTTACGCGCCAATCATCCTGCACATAAAGCGAGTTGATGTGTTGGCGAAGATTAGTGACCAAGTTGTTGCCCAGCTGGATGGTGCTCGGAAGGCCAAATAAAAAATCCGCTAGATTGTAAGTTGTCGAATCGGACGGGATTGTGCAATTCGATGCCTGACCCAGAAGCGCACAGGTGGGCTTGCTGAACTGGCCGCCATAGGTGTCTGCTCCATAGAGCGGGTTGATATCTAGCACCTCAGTGCGGATGGCTTCGAATTCATACCCGATCTTGATGTCGTGACGGCCTTTTATAAAGGAATAGTTGAGCTTGGGATCAAACGACGTCGGGTTCTGGAATTGCGGATTACTCGTTTGCCGGCCTAATTGGGAGAACCCGCTGATGCTCTGCGAATTCAGGCCACCGGTCAGATTGGGCGTCGTAGGCAAACCGGAGATTCCGTATAACTGCTCCATGCTGGGTCCGCCCAGATAAGGGGGCTCTTTGCCGGCCAGAACGTGGTCGAAGCCGAAACGCGCTTCGAGCAAAGAAGTGGGTGTTATCGAAAAGGTGTACCCCGCGGCCGCCTGCTGCTGGATGGCATGAATATAACCGTTGCCATTGCCGCCGGCAGGACCAGGAATATCAGGCTGGTAGTACTGCAAATCCTTCCGTTGACTAAAGCGCAGGAAGGCGCTCATCTTGTCATTCACGTGGTAGTCGATCTTAGCGTCATATTTGTCGCTGTAATCCTTCACCAGCAGCAGCGCTTCGTAATTGTTGGACCGGCCCGAACCGTTTTGCGCGGGAAGCGCGCTTAACACTGATAGCGCGAATGGATTGATAGCAGTCACCGGGATCTGCGTATTGGCAGGGTAGACGGTGTGGTTCACAGGATCGTAGACGGCGTTCGGTAGAACTCCCACACGGTCTGTAGAGTCGGGAATACTGTCGAAGTTGAGGTAACGCTGCAGCTGGCGAAAACCTTCATAGTCGGCGAAGAAGAAGAGCTTGTTCTTGATGATCGGACCGCCGATCGTGACACCGAACTGGTTTCGTTGCAGCGTCGGCTTCTGAAAGACGGCCGGGCTAAATGTAAAGCCGACGGCATTCAGATCCGTATTGCGGATAAAGTCATAAGCGGTCCCGTGGAACTCGTTAGTCCCGGATCGGAGGGCAGTATTAATAACTCCGCCCCCAACGCGTCCATACTCAGCGCTGAAGTTACTGGTGATCACTTGAAATTCAGCGATTGCATCGGGCGACGGCTGGACAACCTGGCTTGAATAACCCTGGTTGCTGGTCGAGTACGCATTGTTATCGATACCATCGAGCAGAAAATTGTTGAACGTGCTCCGCATGCCGTTCACATTGAACGAGCCCTCACGAGGCGTGCCATTAGCGGCGAACAGAACCGACAGCGGAGATCGATGCACATTGGTTGAGAGCAGCGCGAGATCGGAGTAGTTACGCCCATTGAGGGGTAGCTCAACAACTTGCTGCGTATTGATCACTTGACCGTGCTGGCTGGAGTCTGTCTCCAAGACCTCAGCGGCGCCTTTGACATCGATGGATTGCGTGATCGCGCCCACTGCCATCGGGATGTCCACGCGCTGCCGGGCGCCGACGTCCACGCGCACGCCAGTTGTTCTAAATGTCTGAAAGCCGGCCAGTTCCGCCGTAATCGTGTATCGGCCAGGTTTGACGTTAAAGAAATCATAGTTCCCGCTGTCGTCGGAGGTCGTTTTGCTCTCAATAGAGGTTTCCTCATTAGTCAACACGATGGCGGCTTTGGGAAGCAACGCTCCGGAAGGATCGTGCACCGTCCCTAAAACCTCGGCAGTTTCGAATTGAGCCAACATCGGGATCGACAGCAAAAGAAAAGCGAGTAAGCAGATACTCGATGGGGTTGAAAGCTTGCCCTGAATAGTTCGCATTGCCGCCCAGTGTTTCAGACCGCAATGAAATTTGGATGACGAACACATGGCTAACTAGTTTATGCGAAATGCAAGTCCTCAAAAGAGACTCAGTTGAAAACCCGGTTCGGCGTCCTGCAGCCGCAGGGCATGAGCCTCTTCGAATCGGTCCCAGTGTTCGAGAATCCAAGCAAGCTCCTGGCGGCAAGCTCGCGGGGATACATCCTGACCTAAAAGGCGCTCAAAGAGTTCATAAGCCTCTGCATAGCGCTGCTCAGACATCAGATTGCGGCCGTATTCAAACGTTTGAGGCGATTCGAGAACGTGCACCGGCTCGCTTGTAATCAAGGTTGACGTTCGGCCGGTCGGCAGAATGGCTTCGCGTATCTCACGGGACGGGCCATCAAGGAGTAGCAGACACCGGCGTTCTGCGAGCACATTCTGGACCCGCTCAATATTGACCTGCACCGGACCATCCAGAGTCAGGCCGAGCTGATTCCCCAGATCGCCACATACCAGAACAAGCGAGCGCTCGTAACAAGGAACAGTCAGCACCGCATCAAAATCCTCGGCGGCTTCCGAACCGAAGCGATAGGCCTCCCGGCCATCGAATGTAAGGACGCCAGGCATATCGGCCAGTCCGGAGTAGAGTTCCTCAAATTCCGACGAGATGGACGAGTTAGGCCGGTCCGTTCGCCCCGCAATACGCACCCGAATATGGCGTTTCAGCAACCGCATAGCGTTCTGGCGGGCGGCGCTGGAACTGTGGATGCCATCAACGAAGTTGTGCCTCCTCAGCAGGGCAGGAAAGACGCACTGATCTAGAGCGAGTGTGAAAATGACCGTTTTCACCTGAGCAGCTTCACGGACAATATGCCGATCCCAAGCCGGCCAATCCCACCTGGCGGGACACGAGTGCTGGGAGAGCACAAGTACCAGGAAGTCGGACGAAAGCCCCTCTTCCGCCAGTTCAAAGAGTCCGGTGGGAAAACCCCGCTCGATGGCGCGAGCGGCGCAGAGAACGTCGCAACCGGACTCGAGAAAACCAGCGAGATCGGAAACGAAAGCCTGATCCTCCGCGGCGTGGGCCAGAAAAACGGACATCCTCATGGCAACACGGCTATTGTCCCAAGGCGGACCTGCAGTTCCCTTGGTATCTGAATTGCATTACCATCGGGTTAATCTAGATCGCAAATCGCGGTAGAACAGACGGCGGGAGGTTATCATGCCATTTCAAGTGGGGGACAAGGTCAGCGATTACGAGGTCTTGGGCGTTCTTGGCGCCGGCGGTATGGGCTGCGTTTACCGGGTCCGCAACGTGATCTCGCAGCGGGTTGAGGCCATGAAGGTCCTGCTGCCCGACCTGACGTCCGAGCCCGAGTTGGCCAGCCGATTTATCTCGGAAATTAGGGTATTGGCGGGCTTTTTACACCCGAATATCGCCCAGCTCCACACGGCCTTACAGGTCGACAACCAGTTGGTGATGATTATGGAGTTCGTGGAGGGTCTGACGCTCGCGGACCGATCCAAGAATGCGACGTTACCTCTGCGGGACGTGATGGGGTATATCAGCCAGACGCTTGCCGCTTTGGCCTATGCCCACGAGCGCGGCGTTATCCATCGGGATATCAAGCCGGGCAACATCATGGTGACGCCGCATGGCGTGGTGAAGCTGATGGATTTTGGCATCGCTAAATCCAAAATGGAGCCGATGAAGACCCAACCGGGCACCACCATGGGATCGCTGCATTATATGTCGCCGGAGCAGATTCATGGGACTTCAGTGGATGCGCGATCCGACCTGTATTCCGTGGGCGTTACATTGTATGAATTGTCGACGGGGCGGCGCCCATTTGAAGGAGATAGCGAGTACGCCATTCTGGAGCAGCAGTTGAACGCTCAGCCGAAACCGCCCATGCAACTGAATCCTGGGATGTCCGCCGGCTTGAACGATGTCATCTTGACCGCATTAGCCAAGGATCCGATGCACCGCTTTCAATCGGCGGATGCGTTCCGAAAAGCGCTCGAGACGGTACAGTCGAGCATGGATGCCCCGAAGTTGTCGGAGACGCAGCCGGCCGGACCAGGCGCGCCTCGGTTCGCGGGGCACGCCGGGCCGCCACCCATTCCAGCGCCTTCGTCAGCCGGACACCGCGGTTTGTGGATGGCGTTAGGAGCACTGGTCGTCGTAGCCGTGCTGATAGGGGCTGGCGTGGCAGTTCCGCATTTCCTCCATTCTCACGCGGCCACCGGGAATCCAGCCGCAACCCAGACGAGTGCACCGGTCGCGACAACGCCTGTAACTCTGCAGAAACCAACCGCGTCAGTCAGCAAACCAGCAGCAGTTCCAACGACCGAAGCGGCAACGCCCGTTACGGATACAGCTCCGGCTCCGCAGGAGGTTGCACCCGCGCCGCAGCCAAGTCCTCACAGGGAACGGCACGATTCTGCGCCAACTCCTGATCCCCAACCCGCACCGCCGGTGCAACCACCTGTTCAGCCCCAGCCGGTTGGTCCGTCACTGGTCGAGATAGATCAAGCGAACGAGCGCATGGTGCAACTCTCGGCAAGGGCTAGCGCTGTACAGGGTAGTGTAGATCGATTGCGCCAGCAAATGAATGCGACTGGCATGGGCCTGCGGCAAGATATAGTTGCTGCTCTGAGCCGCATGGCAGCTCGAATGGAAGCGGCGGACCGCGCTCTGCGAGCCAACGACCCAGCCAGCGCGCAAAAATTTATGGATGCCGCGGAAAAGGACGTGAACACGCTGGAGGCGTTCACCGGGAAGTGAATTTCGAGAGGGGTATTTCTATGAAAAGAAGCTGTTTTGCACTTATCTTGCTTTCTGCATGGGTTGGATCTGCACCCGCCCAGCAACCGCCGGCGCCCGCTGCCGCGAAGCGCAGGGTCGCGGTGATGAGCTTTGGCTACGGCACGGTGATGTCGAGTGTTCAATCCATCTTCGGCACGAATACGGACGTTGGGAAAGGCATATCGGATATGCTGATCGACCGCCTGCTCAAGGACGGTACGTACCGCGTGATCGACCGCGAGATGCTAGACAAGCTAATTCAGGAACAGAACTTCTCCAATTCAGATCGCGCCGATCCGGCGACCGCCGCCAAGATCGGGAAACTGCTGGGAGTGGACACGATGGTGGTTGGTGACATCACGCAATTCGGCCGCGACGACCAGAACAGGTCGGCCGGCGGAGCGCTCGGCAATTGGGACAAATACGGCATCGGCAAGCTGGGGATGAAAAAATCTAAGGCGGTCGTGGCGATCACAGCGCGTATGATCGATGTCAACACGGGCGAAGTGCTAGCGTCGGACAGCGGCCGCGGGACAAGCCAGCGGTCGGGGACCAGCATGTTGGGCGCCGGGGGCGATTCGAGTGGCGGCGGAGGAGCCGGGATGAGCATGAGCAGTTCAAATTTTGCGCAGACGATTTTGGGCGAAGCGGTGACGGAGGCCGTGACCAAGCTCTGCACGGCTCTTGACTCCGATTCAGCGAAGCTGCCGGCTTATGTTGCGCCCGCCGTGCATGTCAAGGGCGAGGTCGCCGACTTCACTGACGGCGTCATGGTTGTGAACATAGGAGCCAAGGATGGCGTGAAGGTCGGCGACCACCTGGCCGTAACGCGCACGCTACGCACGATCAAGGATCCTTCGACGGGGAAAGTTTTACGCAGCATCGATCAAAAACTGGGCGAGTTCACCGTGACCAGCGTGGACGCAGATTCGGCGATGGGAAGCTTTGCGGGAACGGCAACACCAAAGGTTTCGGATGTCGTGAAGACGATTGGGGATTAGAGCAGCGCAATACGTCGACTCGCTCGCTTACGGCTGCCCGAACGGCTGATAAGTAAGCATGCCGTGTTCTATTGCGTAACGGGTCAGTTCGGCGATGGACCTTAGCCCCAAGGTTTCCATAATGCCGGCCTTGTGATACTCCACTGTCTTCACAGAAATGTCCAGCAGCGCAGCGATTTCTTTTGCGGCCTTTCCTTCGGCCACTAATTGCAGCACTTCGCGCTGGCGGGCGGTTAACCCCCCAGCGAACAAGTCGCCCGGATTACGTTTGGCATGCAGTAACTCTTCTGAGATCCCATTCCTCACCATCGGACTTACGTAATATCGGCCGGCCATGACTTCGTGAAGGGCCGTGACAAGCTCGCCCGCCGCTGCCTGTTTCACGACATATGCTGACGCGCCGCTGCGAAAAGCGCTCTGCACGTATTCACGGTCGGTTCTTTGGGTAACAAAAACAATCCGCGCCAGTGGCGAGACGTTTCGTACCCGTCGAGCGGCATCCATTCCATTCAGCAGCGGCATACCGATATCGAGTAGGATGATATCCGGCTTAAGCAACTCCGCCTGGGTAACCAGCGATACGCCATCGGTGACGGTCGCAATGATTTCAAAATCTGGCGCAAGGATGGTTCGCAATCCTTCAACAATCAAAGGATGATCATCCGCGATCAGGACTCGGGGTTTCGTCCTTAGCATGTTTCCTTTTGCCAACCCGGCAGCAAACCAACAGATACCGCCGGCAATCCCGCAATTATTATGACAATTTTTCCGAAATTATGCGAGAAAAACCCACCCAAACCGCAAAGAGCGCGGATGCGCCACGCCAGGCGAGACACCCGGACTCACCATCTGGCTTCGTGAATGGCGTGGTCCACAGCGCGATGGGCTTCATCGATGTGGTGAATGGCGCGGTCTCGCAAACCTTGAGCGTATACGTTATCTTCGCGTTCGGCGACGTCGTGGTGGGCCATGTCCAGAGCTTCCAGAGCCTTACGAAATCGGTCCCGTGCGACCCAGGCCTCTTGCACGGGCGGGTGATCCCGGAGATCTTTGTGATCGTCGATTGACGCTTGTCTGATCTCGCGGATGGCCGCGTCAATTTCGCGGATTGCAAATCCTTCATCTCGCACCACCGGTCCTCGGTCCTCACGGTCCAGCAACGCCCGGGCCCAACGCAGGTCGGAAAGAGCATGTAAATAGCCGGGATGACGGCCCGGAGTGTCGCCCGGCACACTCGAAGGCAGAAACAGAGCTGAGGCAAGCACGGCAGCAGCTACCTTAAAGACGTGGTTCATACGTTTCGGAAATCCTCCAATCAACTATATAAACCCACTAGGCGGCTCTTCAGCACAGGTTTAACGCAGCCTTAATTTGATATCGCGGCCCTGTGCTGCTGCTTACTTATTCAGTAGCTGCTGTATCGCTTCTAACTCTTTCCCGGCTTCCGCCCACTTGCCCTGGGAATTAAGGTCGCGATAGCGCTGCAGATGATCGCGTACCTGCTGCAAAGTACGGGTCGCGTCCGATGCCGCCGCGTTGCTAAAGCTCGAATTAGGCGGAGCTGGGTGGCCCTCAGTCGTCTGCGGGGCCGCCGTCTGCTGCACACCGGCGCCGGTTCCGCCGACATCGGAGATCAACTCGGCCAATGATTGCTCATAGGTGTCGGCGTAGGCCAGCCGGTTACCCATAGCCAGTGCCACTTTTTTCAGTTGCGGCATGCTGGCCTGAGAAGCTTGGATATAAATCGGTGCCACATACAGGAAACTATTTTCGATCGGCAGTACCAAAGTTTGACCATGTATAACCTGCGAACCTTGTTGGTTCCAGAGCGTCAGGTCTTTCGATATGTTTTGATCCTGATTGATTCGGGCTTCGATCTGCATCGGCCCGTAAACAATGTTCTGCTTGGAAAGTTGTTCAAAGACCAGCTCGCCAAGATGCTCGCCATCACAGCGCGCCGACATAAAGCCGATCAGGTTATCTTTGTTGGCGGGAGTGAACGGAATAATAAGCAGGAACTCCGGTTTCTCTTCGCTGGGCAGTGTGGCCACGACATAGGTGGGCGCAATTGCTGAAGCGGCCGACTCGCCCTGCTTCGTGCTGGTCTTAGCTAAATCCCAAAGATCCGCGCGATTGTAGAAGTTTTCAGGATCCCGCATATGGAAGCTTCGATAAATTTCGGCCTGAGCGGAGAACAGCGTCTCCGGGTAACGGGCATGGGCCCGAAGGTCAGCGGGCATGGCGGATTCCGGCTTAAACAGCTGCGGGAACAGACGCCAGTAGGCCTGAATCAGCACGTCGGTCGGATCGAAGACATACATGTTGGTCTCGCCTGTGTAGGCGTCTACTGTGGCCTTGACCGAATTCCGTATGTAGTTGAAGGCCGTCCCCGAACCCGTTTCGAGCAGTCGCGAATACGGGTGCGCATCGGAGGTCATGTAACCATCAATCATCCAAACCAGCCGGCCTCCACTGGTCAGAACCAGGTACGGGTCGCTATCCCAGGTAATGAAGCCGGCAAGCGTGGAGACCCGTTCCTGAATAGCGCGGCGGATCATCATCCGGCTTTGCGGTGTGAGATAGCCCGTAACCAGTGTGTTGAAATCGCTGTAATCAATCGCAGCGGCCAGGCGCATGAATGGCGACGCAATAGAGAATCCGCCCGTCCCGTCGTAGCGGGTGTGCTTGGTCTCTCCGCCCGAAGGATAGTTGAACTCGGGCTGATTTGTGTCGACAAACACCGGCTCATGAGCGACCTCGCCGTAATAAAT
Source organism: Bryobacteraceae bacterium (assembly GCA_036269625.1). Lineage (GTDB taxonomy): Bacteria > Acidobacteriota > Terriglobia > Bryobacterales > Bryobacteraceae > Bog-105. Next base: position 12,637 of record DATBEF010000223.1, read on the forward strand.
TTCCGGGCGAGTAAGCTTCAGGCTCGGCGTGCTGATTTCCGGCGGCGCGTTCTTGATGAAAAGCTCCGGCAACCCATCAGGCGTTATGCGGTTCGCTTCAGCCATGACAATACCGTAACCATGGGTATATTCAAGATGCGTGTTGATCCAGCGGTTCTGCGCTTCGCCCAGTTGGCTGATTTGCAGCTCACGTGCCGAGATCAGAACCTGGCGCAGGTTGCCGTCGATCTGATAACGGTCTACGTCGGAGTCAATGTATGTATAGGGTCGAAGTGGCTGAATCTGTGCAATGGTGGCGAGAAACGCACGCCAGTCCCAAAGCCGGACGTTGTCAAGAAGGGGCTTGTCCTTTTGATAATTGATGGGTATCTCGGATTGGGCCTCCAGGTGGGTCTCTTTGACCTTGCGATTCAAGCCATACGCCGACCGCGTCGCCTCGATGTGGTTTTGAATGTACGGGCGTTCCAAAGAGAGTTCGTTCGGCCGCACGTAAATACCGGTTATCAGCGCCGGCGTGATGTAACGGATCGGCACAAGCAGGAGCAGCGCCAAGGCCCATACGGAGCGGCGTGCCAACAGTAGTGCGGCCGCCACAAGGGCGCCCCCAATCATCATCCATTGCAACGGCAGGACGACATGATCGGCAACCCAATCGACTCCGACCAGATAGGTGCCATGGTCCTGGGTAAGCAAGCCGTAACGGTTGAAATAGAACTTGACGGCGAGGCCGGCCAGCAGAAGAGCCGCTGCAATGCGGCCGAAAGAAGAGTCGAGGATCCTCTGCCACCGTATTTCGGTATCTAATGTGAAATGGCCTTGCGAATAGGCTCCAGGTAACCGCCTGCTGAGCTCGAGTAACTGCGATGAGAGCCAAAAGATCAGCAGCGAAATAACCGCCCCGGTCAGCACGACACGCAACAGCAGATTGTAAAAAGGTAAGCCGAAAAAGTAGAATTCAAGCGGCTTTCCAAAGATCGGATCAATGAAGGTATTGCTAACCGGCAGGCGCAATCCGCCGAAGTACCGGACTACTGTCCAGCTGTCGACCGTCAGATTCGCGACGATAATCGCAAGTAGCGCTATGGCTGCCAACCCAATTCGAGACACCAGGCGCTTGGTTGCATAAGGCATCAGCGGTCCGCCGCCATCGTGGCGAATGCCCAGTTTGAAAGCTGTCCAGAACGCTGCAAACAGCAGACAAGCGGCAAGTATGAATGGCGCGGTTCCATACAACAGCAGGTTCAGCCACGTGTCCAGCTGGTTCAGTTCCGACCACCAGCCGTAATCGACGAAAGTCGACGCTATGTAATGAGAACCGAAGAGCAGCACGACCAGCACGATGCCGATCAGGATCGGACCGCCTAAGCGTCTCCGCTCTCTTTCCCCAATGTAATGATCCGCCATGTCCACATGAATCTTACATTGCGGGCTGTGGGAATTGTTCGAAGGATGCTGAAGTGAACGGAAAATCTGCTATAAAGGCTTGATCTTGATGTCGCGAAACCACGCCGCATCATCGTGATTCTGGAGGCTGATGGGAGCGTTGCGGTCGGGTTGGTCAGCCAATAAATGAAAGACCGGCGAGTCCACACCCCACCGTTTGCCGAGCGTGTGCCGTAATAAATCTGCATCCACCGTGGCGTCGACAACCTTCACGCCATTCAACCAGTGCTCCACGTGGCGGCCCTTGACAACAAGTCGCGAATGGTTGAACTCGCCCACGGGCCGGGTGACATCGGAACTTGGCGGGACGATGCCATACAGCGCGCCGCTTTGATACAGCGGGCCGCGCAGGGCGTCCGGGTGATGCGGATTATCGATCATCTGGTACTCAAAGCCGACGACATATATCTGGCCGCGGCCGCCCGGGGCGATAGCTGAGCGATCGAACGCGTGTTGAGTCAGCGCCTGATTCACCCGATCTTCGAAACGATCGCCCTTGATCGCCGAAGTCAGCACCGGAAGCGCCTGTATCTTATACTTCACGCCACTGTTGCCGCCCGGGGAAATTCGCCAGTCCCACTGCAGCTCAAAATCGCTGTACGAGTCGCTTGATATCAACTCTTCAGTGATCCGAGGATGCGCGGTGGCTTTCAAACACTCGTCTTCAATCGTCCAGGCATCTCCGGGAGGAGTCAGTCGCGCCGGATCTCGCCAATGCTCAAACGTGTGCCCGTCGAAGAGCAGAATCCAACCTCCGGCCTTTTCAGCCGGCGTCAGTTCGTTGTGTCTTTCAGAACCGGCAGCGGCCAATAGGCAGGCAAGCGCGCCGGCAATCGTGATGGGCGTTAAAATCCGCAAGGATCATTCTACGCCGGGATGTCGTTAGACCGTTGCCGCCGATTCTTCACGCAGCAGAGCCAACAATCCACCTGCTATTTCGCTGAAAACTTTGCGGCGCCGGTGAACGATGCGAACTGGCCGGTAAAGTTCAGCAGGGCGCAACCGCAGGGCGACCAGTCTGCCATGTGCGAGATCTTCGCGCATAACCCGCTTCGGCATGATGCTGATTCCTGCCCCATGCACGACTGCTTCTTTGATCATCTGCAAATTGTCGAAGTGGAGCACAACATCCACGTTGACGCGGCGGTCCCGCAGATATCGTTCGATCTCGTGACGGATAGGCAAATCTTCATCGAAACCGACGAAGAGCTCGCCTTCGAGCGCACTGGCGGCGACTGACTTACACGCCGCGAGCCGGTGGTTAGGCGCGAGCGCGACCACCATCTCTTCGTCCCGCCACGGCAATGCGATGACATTGCGCGATGATTCGGCGTAGCTCATAAGGCCCAGGTCCGCTTGGTCCTCGGAAACGGCTTCATAAACCCGTTCGGGACGCAAATACGAGACCTGGATGGCCGCGCCGGGATACCTGGCCGAAAATCGCGATTCGATCGCCGACATCTCGGAAAGTGCAACGGAGTAAATCGCTGCAAGGCGAACCGTGCCTGATATCTTGTGTTCTAAGCGGTTGAGCTCAGCCTCAAATTCGTCGTGACGGCGCAGCATATCCCGGCAGTAGTCCAGATACAGTTTGCCTGCAGGAGTCACCGTAAAAGGACGAGTGGAACGATCGAGCAGAGCCGTTCCGAGCTGCTTTTCAATTTCCTGAACCTGTTGGCTGGCGGCGGATTGCGTGATGCCGCCGGCGCGGCCGCCTTTGCTGATGCTGTGATGCTGAACAACGTCGCGAAACAAGCGGAGTTTCTCAAGACCCACGAGCGCTAACGTAACATAAGTTTTTCTAATTGTAAATAGAAGCAAAATTAAGTTTGACGAATATTGGCGCGACAGGTTATACTCAAAACTCATTCCTAACGGCACGCAGCGAGGAGGCCGAAGTGTACCCAGTCGATACCAGGAACGAATTACCCACCGCACAAGGCTTGTACGACCCTCGGAACGAGCATGACGCATGCGGGCTCGGGTTTGTCGCAAACATCAAAGGCGGGGCCTCACATGAAATCGTGTTGCAGGGCCTGCAAATACTGGTAAATCTTGCACACCGCGGCGCTTGCGGCTGCGACACGGAAACGGGCGATGGCGCGGGAATTCTAATTCAAATTCCACACGCGTTTTTCGCAAAGGAATCGGCCAAGCTTGGCTTCACGTTGCCCGCACCCGGCGCCTATGGCGTGGCGATGTGTTTCCTGCCGGTAGAACCAAACCAGCGGTTAATTTGCGAAGGGCTGATGGAGCGGATCACGCGAGAAGAAGAACTTATTGTTCTCGGCTGGCGCGATACGCCGGTGGAAGTGAACAGGATTGGCCGTGTCGCGCGCGCATCTCAGCCCTATATCGAGCAGTTCTTTGTGGCTCGGCCGGAAGGCATGACAGACGACGCGTTCGAACGTAAGCTGTACGTTCTCCGCAAGCGTGCCGAAGCTGCGGTCGCCGCGTCCGAGGTGCGCGACAAAAACTTCTTCTACATTCCGTCCTTTTCGTCGCGAACCATCATCTACAAAGGTTTGCTCCTGGCCCATCAGATCGGTGAGTTTTATAACGACCTCCTCGATCCCGATACGGAGAGCGCGCTGTGCCTGGTGCACCAACGTTTTTCGACTAATACCTTTCCCACTTGGCAGCTTGCTCACCCGTTCCGCTATGTCTGCCATAACGGCGAGATCAATACCGTACGTGGCAACGTGAACTGGATGAACGCAAGGCAGTCGGTGTTGGAATCACCGCTCTTTGACGACATCAAGAAGATCTTCCCAATCATTCAGCCTTCCGTAAGCGATTCGGCCACGCTGGACAACGCTGTCGAACTGCTCACGATGGCAGGGCGTTCGCTGCCTCACGCCATGGCGATGCTGATCCCCGAGGCGTGGGACGCGGACACCACCATGCCGCCCGAGAAGCGCGCGTTCTATGAGTATCACGCATCATTGATGGAGCCCTGGGACGGACCCGCGGCAGTCGCCTTCACCGATGGCCGAATTGTAGGCGCGACGCTGGACCGCAATGGGCTGCGGCCGGCGCGATATCTCGTCACCAAAGATGGGCTGTTGATCATGGCGTCGGAGACTGGCGTTTTGCCCATCGATCCCTCGCGCATCGAAACCAAAGGCCGCCTTCAGCCGGGCAAAATGCTGCTGGTCGATCTGGAACAAGGGCGCATTGTGCCCGACGAAGAGATTAAAAGGCAGCTCGCGTCGCGGCAACCCTACGGGGAATGGCTGAAGGAGCACCAGGTAACGCTCGAGTCATTGCCCGAACCCACGCGCGTGCAGGCGTCCGACCACGGGACGATTGTCGCGCGGCAGCGCTGCTTCGGCTACACGGAAGAAGACATCCGCATGCTGGTTGCGCCAATGGCCGCGAACGGTGAAGAGGCCGTAGGCTCTATGGGCGTTGATACTCCGCTCGCTTGCCTATCCGATAAGCCGCAATCGCTCTTCAACTACTTCAAACAGCTCTTCGCGCAGGTCACCAATCCGCCCATCGATCCGATTCGCGAGGACCTGGTGATGTCGCTGACCAGCTACATCGGCAATGAACGCAACATACTTGCCGAGACTGCCCAGCACTGCAACACATTGAAGATGCCGCACCCGATTCTCACGAATCGGGACCTGGAAAAGCTGCGTCGCATTTCGCGCGGCGATCTTCTCGCTTCTACTCTGCCCGCCATTTTCAGCGTGCACGAGGGAACAGAGAGCCTCAAGCGCGCCTTGAACGGTCTGTGCCGGCGCGCATCGCTCGCGATCAAATCCGGTTACACGCTGCTCATTCTCTCCGACCGCGGCGTGGATGAGGAGTTCGCGCCCATACCCAGCCTGCTTGCTCTCACAGCGGTGCACAATCATCTGATTCGTGAGGGAACGCGCACGGGCGTGGCACTCATCGTCGAATCGGGTGAGCCGCGCGAGATCATGCATTTCTGCGAGCTGATCGGCTATGGTGCGAGTGCGGTGAACCCTTACTTGGCCCTCGAAACTATCGGCGAGTTGGAGCGCTCCGGTGACTTGCCCAGCAGTTTGACGTTTGAATCGGCCGTGAAGAACTACATCAAAGCCGTGAACAAAGGTCTGCTTAAAGTGTTTTCGAAGATGGGCATCTCGACCTTGCAGAGTTATCGTGGCGCCCAGGTTTTCGAAGCCGTCGGTCTGAACAAAGACTTGATCGACCAATATTTCACGGGCACTGCTTCGCGCATTGAAGGCGTTGGTCTCGATGTTCTGGCCCAGGAAGCCGCTGCCAAGCACCGCTTTGCCTTTCGTCCGGTCTCCGGATCCGAATTGGAACTCGCGGTCGGCGGCAACTATCAATATCGGATCAATGGCGAATTGCATCTTCTGAATCCGGGGACCGTTAGCAAGCTGCAGCACGCAGTGCGCGGCGGGAGCTTCGCCACTTTCGAAGAATATTCGAGCTTGATCGACCAGCAAAATAAAGAGCACTACACGCTGCGTGGATTGATGGAGCTCAAAACCAGCCTACGGCCCATTCCTATCGAGCAAGTAGAGCCGGCGAGCGAAATTGTCAAGCGCTTTGCCACGGGCGCAATGTCCTTCGGATCGATTAGCGCGGAGGCGCACGAGACGCTTGCCATCGCCATGAACCGCATTGGTGGTCGATCGAATACCGGCGAGGGCGGCGAAGATGAAAAACGATTTGAACTGCTACCCAATGGCGACTCGCGGCGCAGCGCAGTCAAGCAGGTGGCATCAGGCCGCTTCGGCGTAACCGCCCATTACCTCGTCAACGCCGACGATCTGCAAATCAAGATTGCCCAGGGCGCCAAGCCGGGCGAGGGCGGCCAATTGCCGGGTCACAAAGTAGATTCCGAAATTGCGCGTGTCCGTCATTCAATCCCCGGCGTTGGCTTGATCTCGCCGCCGCCGCACCACGATATCTACTCGATTGAGGACCTGTCGCAGTTGATTTACGACTTGAAGAACGTGAATCCGCAGGCACGCGTTTCGGTGAAACTTGTTGCTGAAGTAGGCGTGGGTACGGTCGCCGCGGGCGTGGCCAAGGCCCACGCGGATGTGGTCCTGATTAGCGGATACGATGGCGGTACGGGCGCGTCGCCCTTAACGTCGATCAAACATGCCGGTATCCCGTGGGAACTAGGACTTGCTGAGACACAGCAAGTCCTGGTGATGAACGATTTGCGCAGCCGCGTGCGCCTGCAGACTGATGGAAAATTACAGACGGGACGCGACGTGGTCATCGCTGCTCTGCTGGGGGCTGAAGAGTTCGGATTTTCGACTGCTCCGCTAGTGGCGATGGGCTGCATCATGATGCGCAAGTGCCACCTGAACACTTGCCCGGTTGGAATTGCAACCCAGAATCCCGAACTGCGCAAGAAGTTTGAGGGCAAGCCGGAGAACGTCATCAATTTCTTCTTCTTCATCGCCGAGGAAGTGCGGCAATGGATGGCGAAGCTCGGCTTCCGCACGGTGAACGAGATGATCGGCCGCGTAGACAAAATCGAAATGCGCAATGCGGTGGAGCATTGGAAGGCGAAAGGGCTGGATTTTTCAAGCATTCTCTACAACCCCCAGGTCCCGAGCCGCGTCGGCCGGCGCTGTTTGATTGCGCAGGATCATGGGTTGAGTGAAGCGCTGGACCATAGTTTGATGAAGATGGCCCAGCCCTCGATAGAACATAAAACACCAACTACGTTTGAAATGCCGGTGCGCAACGTGCATCGTGCGGTGGGCGCCATGCTCAGCGGCGAGATTGCGCGACGCCATGGCTCGGCAGGCTTGCCCGACGATACTCTTTGCATTAAACTGACTGGTTCGGCCGGCCAGAGTTTCGGGGCATTTCTAGCGCACGGCGTAACGCTTCAACTCGAAGGCGATGCCAACGATTACGTGGGCAAAGGCCTGTCGGGAGGGAAGCTGATCGTCTTTCCGCCAAGAGAATCCGAGTTCCTCGCAGAAGAAAACATTCTGGTTGGCAACACCGTTCTGTACGGTGCGACCAGCGGCGAAGCCTACTTCAATGGCGTTGCAGGCGAACGTTTTGCAGTGCGTAATTCCGGTGCCACCGCGGTTGTGGAAGGCCTGGGAGACCATGGCTGCGAGTACATGACGAACGGCACAGTAGTGGTGCTGGGAGCGACCGGCCGCAACTTTGGAGCAGGTATGAGCGGCGGCGTGGCCTATGTATTCGATTCAACCGGAGAGTTCCGCCGCACGCGCTGCAATAAGGCCGGAGTGGATCTGGATCCCATCTTCGAGACCGAAGATGTTCGGTTTCTACAGCACCTGATTCAAAAACACGTGGGTTACACAGGAAGCCGCCGGGGACGGTGGATCCTCGACAATTGGACTGCGATGCTGCCGCATTTCGTTAAGGTTTTCCCGCACGAATACAAACGCGTGTTGGGCGTGCCCCGTTTGACCGAACAAAAGATGCCTGCTGCCGCGGCAATGGCCGCTCATGCCGACGCCGTACGCGAAGGAGCGAGATAGATCGCGATGGGAAAGTTGACGGGATTTCTCGAATATGAGCGGGAAACACCAGAGCGCCGTCCTACCCGGGAGCGAGTGAACGACTGGTTCGAAGTCTACCAGGACTTTCCCACCGAAGCGTTACAGAAGCAGGCCGCGCGCTGCATGGATTGCGGCGTACCGTTTTGCCATACCGGTTGTCCGGTGAACAACCTGATACCGGACTGGAACGACCTCGTTTGGAAGGGGCGTTGGCGCGATGCGCTGCGCACACTTCACGCCACGAACAATTTTCCGGAATTCACTGGGCGTATTTGCCCCGCGCCGTGCGAAGCGTCGTGCGTGCTGGGCATCAATGCTCCTCCAGTAACCATCAAAGTCGTCGAGCAGAATATTATCGACCGCGCCTTCCAGGAAGGCTGGGTCCAGCCGGAACGTCCGGTACGGCGCACGGGCAAGAAAGTCGCAATCGTAGGGTCCGGTCCGGCCGGGCTAGCCGCCGCCCAGCAGCTCAATCGCGCGGGTCATTTCGTGACCGTCTTCGAAAAAGAGGACCGCATAGGCGGCTTGCTGCGATACGGCATTCCGGACTTTAAATTAGAGAAGATCGTGGTGGAGAGGCGGCTCGAGCAGCTTCGCGCCGAGGGCATCGAGTTCCGGTCCGGCGTTCACGTCGGTGTGGACGTTGAGGGCCGCGATCTAATGCGGCAACACGATGCCGCGCTTCTTGCAACGGGCGCCGAAGCCCCGCGCGACCTGGAAATTCCTGGTCGGAAGTTGAACGGCATCCATTTCGCGATGGATTACCTGACCCAACAGAATAAGCGCGGAGCCGGCGATCGATTTGCCCCGTCGGAAGATATTCTGGCAACGGACAAGCGTGTGATCATTATTGGCGGTGGCGATACGGGCGCCGATTGCCTGGGTACCGCGCATCGGCAAAAAGCCGCTTCCGTTCATCAATTGCAGATCCACCCTATGCCGCCTGGAGAGCGGCACCCCAATACTCCGTGGCCGCTGTGGCCCCTGCAATTACGCGTGGAGGCGGCGCATGAAGAAGGCGGCGTTCGCGAGTGGAGCGTTCTGAGTACGCATTTCAGCGGTGACGAGCAGGGTAACGTGCGCAAACTGCATTGCGTGCGCGTAGGACCCAAACCGAAATTGGAACGAGTGCCGGGAAGCGAGTTCTATCTGGACGCGGATCTGGTCTTGATCGCGATCGGCTTCTCCGGACCGCGGCGAAACGGCCTGCTTGAGCAACTGCCCATCGCATATGACAAACGAGGGAATATGCAGGTGGACGAAGCGTTCATGACGGCGGCTCCCGGCGTTTTTGCAGCCGGTGATTCACGGCGCGGCCAATCGTTAGTCGTATGGGCGATTGCTGAAGGTAGAAAAGCCGCGCACCATATCGACCGCTTCCTGATGGGATCGAGCGACCTGCCACTCTAAAGGCGGAAGCGCATCCCTTCTCGACCGGGAATCAGGAGTAGAGTAGCAGTAAATCATGTCGTCTTCCGGCGCCCAGGTCCAGCCCGTAACTCCCGCGAGAGACAAGCGAATTTACCAGATGGGCGCGATCGGCCTCTTTCTAGTGCTGGCGGCCTATACGCTTTCAACGCTCGACGATCTTGAATTGGAACGAAGCATTATGGGCACGGTGGCCCTGGCCTTCGGCGCCGTGTACTTGGTAGTGTCTTTCCGCCAGCGCCTGGTTCTCGCCCTACCGCCAGTGTGCCTTCTCTTGATGGCGGCGTTTGGCGCGGCACAAACTCTGTGGTCATCGACGAAGATCGTCCATTTCGGTTGGTTCACAACCCTGTTCTGGCTGGTTGCCGGATTGATTGCGCTTGTCGCCGTGCAGGTCTTCCAATCGCGTTCCGTGGCACGGCTTTTCCGCAGGGCATTCGCGGCCTTCGGCGGGGCTGTCTGCGTGCTAGCGCTCTTAGAACAGGCGTCGCACACCAACAAATACTACTGGATCTTTCAAAGCCGATGGGGAGAGATATTCGGCCCCTTCGGATACCACAATAATTTCGCCGCTTTCGTTGAACTGTCCCTTCCAATCACTCTCTGGCTCGGGCTGATACACCGCAAACCGAATTACGTATTTCTGATTTTGAGCGGAATGCAGGTGGGCTCCGTCGCGGCGTGCGGCTCTAGGGCGGGTTTGGCCTTGGTGATCCTGGAGGTGCTGGCCATACTCCCGCTTGCTTACTTGAAGAATCGGCGGGCGGCCATCCTTCCGGCTCTTGGCGCCGCGCTCGCGCTGACCGCGCTGTTCGTTCTTCTTGCAGGCTTCCATGTCACGCAAGCTAAGCTCGAACAAAAGGACCAGCTTGGGCCGCGATGGGAGATCGACTTATCCTCGTTGGCCATGATTCGAGCGCATCCGTTACTCGGCTGGGGCCTTGGGACCTACGTGCCCGTGTACCCTAAGTTCGCGCGCTATGACGATGGTACGTATGTTAATCGCGCGCACAACGACTGGCTTGAATGGACGGCGGAAGGCGGTATTTTCTTTTCCGGCCTGATGCTCGTCGTGTTTGTGTGGAGCCTTCGGCCAGCGATCCGCTCCGGCTGGGGTATAGGAGTGATCGCAGTCTGTCTGCATGCGCTAGTGGACTACCCGTTCGCACGGATGGGCGTATGCGGATGGTACTTCGCGCTGGTCGGCATGCTCGTCTGCTGGAGTCCTGATGAAGACGACCACCGCTCCCGGCATCGCCGGCAGCACGATGAGGAACTCGACGAGATGGACGTGGCCGGTCAGCTAAACGCCTCGGAGTGAGCAGCCTGACGTATATGATAGTCATATACTAGATAAGTGGCAGCGGACCTGCTGGAAGACTGCATCGGTTTCGAATGGGACGAGGGCAATCTTCATAAGAATTGGGAACTGCACAACGTAACTCCGGAGGAAGCGGAAGACGCTTTTTTCCACGAACCGCTCGTGGTCCGTAGCGATCTGCGCCATTCCAAACGTGAGAAGCGCTATTACGCCCTCGGCCACACTGGAACTGGTCGGCGGCTATTTCTGGTCTTCACTGTTCGGCGAAAGCTCATACGAGTGATTTCGGCCAGGGATATGAATCGCAATGAAACAGAGACTTACTACAGATATGAAAAAGAAAATCCCTGATTTGAGGAGCGAGGATGACGAGAGGAAATTTTGGGCCACGGCTGACTCGACCGAATACATCGATTGGTCGTCGGGAACACGCAAGAACCTGGTTCACGTCAAGCCCTCGCTAAAAACGATATCGTTACGGCTGCCGGTCTCCATGATTGCGGACCTGAAAGTATTGGCAAATCGGCGCGACGTGCCCTATCAGTCCCTACTGAAGATATTCTTGGCGGAGCGTTTGGCCCGCGAACGCAGCCGCGATCGAGGGTGAGCGTGACCGCAATAACGCGCAAAGTCTTCTTTTGCTTCCGTCGTGGCCGCTTTTTTACACTTGATGCGCTAGCAGACAATCGTTCGGATAGAAATGATCCACATTCTCGGGCGTGATGATCTGGTGGTTAGTAAACAACGCCGGGGCCACCGGCTTCTTGACGAGAATATCGAAAGCCAGCCTTAGCAAACCATCGCCGTACTTCTCGGGGAAGTAGCCCACCGAGGCCACCAAACGAGAGCGGTTGGAGCGCAACTCGGCACGAGCTTCAAACTCCGCGTTCTGACCGATAATGGCGCAGTCGTTCGCACGCCCGGCTTCTTCGAAGGCGCGCAGTGCACCCAACGCGCTCGGATCGTTTGCGGCCCCCACCAGGATGCGGTGCGACTTCGATTGACGCAGATGCCGCCGCACTTTTTCAAGGGCAGTCGGGAATTGACCATCGCCGTCGATGGTCACGGTCTTACAAGTCTCCGGGATCCGCATAGAATCCGCAATGCCCGTCAGAATGCCGCGAATCCGGGCCTGCGGGAGCGAACCGGCGCGGAGAATTCCAAGCAGCACAATCTCATCCACCTCGCCATTCCAACAGCGTTTGGCCCATCGGCCCAGATAACGCCCCCCGATCAGGCCCGCCTGGTAATTGTTCGCGCCAAAATAAGTCGCTCCTGGATGAGGAATATCGATGGCAATGAACGGAATATTCGCTTCCATGTATTTCGAAGCGATAGTCGGAGCGATCAACTCGTCGGTTTGGAATTCGATTACCAGGTCGACGTGCTCGCGGATCAGGTAATCGGCGTTGCGCAGCGCAATCTTCGGCTGGTAGCGATTATCGACCACGACCAGCTCGACGCGTTCCCGTTCGGCGGCCTGCTCCAGGCCCATGCGTACCTCGCGATCGAACGAAGTGTGCTGGCCTTGGGCCGCATAACCGATGCGAAAACGCCTGCGGCGGCGCACCTCGTGCGCTAGTTGATACTGGTTCTCGCCTACTTTTTCAAGGAATCCGCACTCCCGAAGCGTATAAAGCAGCCGGAAGCACATTCCCTTGTTGAAACCGGTGCGGTCGACCACGTCGCGAAGCCGCAATAAGTCGCCGGGGCCTTGGAACGATTCGAGCACATGGAAGGCATGCACGAGCGATTTGACAACATAACGATTATTTTCAGAAGTCGACACGAGGACCCCACTAGAATCGAAAGTTTCGATTGAGTTTAGTTTTATCAGTTTTGCATTGCGAAACGCAACGTCTTGCTGCGCGGCACCCACATCGGTGCGCGCATACCTCGGATAAGAGTCAGTCAGGCTAGAATGGGTGATTCACTCCATCGGAAACCCAACAAACTTCCCCCCACAGGCATTCTCCGAACCCGGTCCTGCACGCCCCGAAACCGTGACATCTTCTCCAGCCACACCCAGATTGAACGGACCCGGCCCAACCTTCACATCCGCGTGCATAGCCGATACCTGAATTGCCTGCGCATCGTCGAACTCCACGCCATCGAACTGTATTCCCAGTCGGTGCGCCGCATCATAGCCCTCAAGCGTAATCTTTCCCACGCCCTCCACGCGCACATTGCGCAGCACAATGTCCCGGAATACCGGCAGCAACCCGCTGGTCTTGCTTGCATGCGCTGAATAGCTTGTATCCATAAAAATCGGATTCTCCGTATTGCGAATGCAAACGTCTTCGAACACGACGTCATGAACCAAGCCGCCGCGCGTGGGATTCGACTTAATGCGCAATCCGTTATCGGCCCCATCAATCGATAAGTCCGTCACGCGAATCGCGCTCGCGCCGCCATCCGTGGTGCTGCCGATCGACATTCCATGGCCAGAATAGAAATGATTATGAACAATGCTCATATGCCCCGTAGGCGCGCCCGCCGGAGCTTTGATGGCAACCTGGTCGTCCCCTGTATGAATGAACGAGTGCGCGATCGTCACGTTTTCCGAGTTGCCCGGGTCGATCCCGTCCGTATTCCGTGCGCGCTCCGGCGCCCAGATCTTCACGCCCCATGCCGTGAATCCATTGCCGTTCTCATAGCCAACATGAAAATTCGGCGAGTTCATCAACTTAATGCGGTACAGAACAAAATTGTTGCAGTGATCCAACACCATCAGCCGCGGATTATTCTGCGATCCGCCCTTCCGTGCGCGATCGGCCAGGTTCCACCAACTGATGTTCCGGCGCAGCATCGTCTCGCCACCGCGCCCATCGATAACGCCATCGCCCATGATTCCGGCGTCATTCGCCCCGTTCCCATTGATCAGCGCTTTGCAGCCATGCCCATCTTCCGTAATCGTCCCGCACACTCCCGGCTTGCGATCGTAATCCCGTGGATTGCGTGATGCGAATAGATAAGCCCCGCGATCCACCACGAGCGTCACGCCGCTGCGCAGTTCAAGCGGTCCGCTGAGAAATGCATCGACCCGCGCCGACGCACGCTTAAGCACAACGGCCTTCCCTGCCGCGCAATGGTCAATCGCAGCCTGTATCCGCCCAGTGTCCAGCTTCGTTTCATCCTCAAACGCGATCGAACTCCCCGCACGCCCGATCTTCGCCGTCAGGGCAATACACGCCGCCGGAATAACTGGCTCATTCACCATCCGCGTGTCTTGCGCCCAAACGGCTTGTAGCGCGAAAGCGCCCGCCGCCGCGGCGAAAACATGAGTTCTCTTAACCATCAGGCCCAAAATAACAAGCCCTCACTCCTGCCGGTCTCGCCAGTCCCGAAGCGTCGGCTGCCCCGTGCTCACCGCATGCCCCGCTTCGCGCTCCTTTTCACGCAAGCTCAACCACGTCTCAACCGTCATCCTCTGCATCGCAAGGCCGCCATTCGCCGATTGCCCCTTGCGCGGGTTTGTGCACTGATATTGAATCGGCACGCCATCCGGAAAGAACAGTCGCCGATAGACTAAGTCCGGCTTCGGCTTCGCTGTCTCAATCCTCTTTTCCATCTCTTCGTTGCTCGGATAGAACTGCGTCACTGGCTCGTTATTGATCCGCCGCACCTCGATCGACTGCTCAATCACGACCGGCTCATTTTTGCCCGATTTCGGAGCCTTTTCCGGCTTCGGCATCTTCACCTCGTCGCTCTTCTGCCGATCTTTGTGGTAGCTGCACAACCGCGCCAACGCTCGATTGAACGAATGTTCTGCGGCGGTTTGATATCGCATAAACAAAGCGATCTGGTGATGATCTTCCGGCGTCCACTCGCGCACATCTTCAGGCAAATCGACCTGCACCAAGTGCAAATTCGCTCGGTTGCGTTTCAAGAACCAATGCGTCCTGACGGCTTCGTCCATCAGTTCGGTCATGAACGGAGTCTGCGGATCATACTCCGCGACATACACGTCCCGCATCTTGATCCAGGCATCCGGATCTTCATGCGGAAGCAATTGCTGCTGCGACCGGCAGCCGTGCTTCACTGAATTCAAGCTGGTTTTGGTGCGTGGTTTGGGCGTTTGGGGCGTATCTGCGGACATGGGTGGCTTCCCGCCCGAAGTATCCCTTCTCGCCCTCGCACTCGCAGCCAAATATTCAGCTAAGTCATTGACTGTAAAAAGATATTTTCTGATGCAGATAGTGATCGCCTCGATGGTGGGGGCGGAGCGTGAAAAGGAAATTACCAAACGAACTGTCTTCCGCGGATTCCGTTCCATTCGCCTCGAATTGCCGGCAGTCAATGGCTCGTTTTAATGCGATAGACTGCGATCTCAATGGAACCGCTCTACAGGCGAGATCTGGCCTATATCCACGGGACAGCTTTCGGAGGGCTTGCGCAAGGCGCTGCACCTGAGATTATCCGGGTGCTCAACAGCGCTCCGGTTCAGATCAAAAGAGTTGTGGATATCGGATGCGGAGCTGGGCCCTTGAGCGCAGCGCTCGCCGAGACCGGCTTTGAAGTCACCGGAATTGATCCTTCCGCCGAACTGCTAAGCATTGCACGCGAGGCCTCCTCGATGGCCAGCTTTATACACGGGTCGGTGTACGACGTTGAGCTTCCTGACTGCGAGGCCATCCTTGCGGTAGGAGAACCTCTGACCTACCACTCGGAACCGGCAATTGCCGACTCTCTCGTCGAGAGTTTGTTTCGCCGCGCATCTGAAATTCTGCCGGAAGGCGGGATGCTCATCTTCGATGTAATCGAACTCGGAGGGCCTTCACTAAATCATCGCTATTGGAGTTCGGGCGATGATTGGGCCGTATTGGCCAAGACCGAAGAAGACCAGAGTTCGCGGACACTGGTCAGGCATATCGAGACCTTCCGGCAAATTGGGGAATTCTACCGCCGTGAATGCGAGACGCACCGAGTGCGGCTCTTCGAAACGTCTACACTGCTTAGCCAACTGGCTGAGTGCGGATTTTCGACGGCAACGGCACAAGCATACGGAACGCAGCCGCTGAGCCCGCGTCGGCGCGCGTTTTTTTCGACTCGGAGCAACCGTGGGCGGATCCAATGCCGTGGGCTATAGTGAGCAGCGATGCTGCGCCGCTGGCGCGAATGGGGCGAATGGGGGGGCGAATGGTGGGGGCGAATGGTGGGGGCGAATGGGGGAGCGAATGGGGCGAATGGGCGAATGGGGACGGCGAATGGGACGGGCGAATGGACGGGCGAATGGGGCGAATGGGGACGGAGAGATATGGCACCATGCCACAAATTGAGCGCCAAATCCGAAATCGCCGCGTTAGTCTGGGCCGAAAATGCAAGCATCGCCGACCAACTGTATACTCGGGACCAGTCCCGCTAGGATTTTCTCAACTGCTCCTCAGCTTATTTTGAGGGCTTATCTGCATCGGTCATCGAAAATAGCAATGGGGCCATATCTCTCCGTCCCCGTTTGCCCCCGTTTGCCCCATTCGCCCCCGATGCGGACAAACCCGAAAAACTGTGGACGTGTATTATCTGATATAGTACACCAGTGATTCCATTTCGGGTCATGTTTCAGCCCGGCCTGTCCCTTTTTGAGCAGGTGGTGTATGCGGCCAAAAAGGCGCTGATCTCCGGGCAGATTCAGCCTGGCGACAGGTTCCCATCCGTGCGAACGCTTAGCCAGTCGCTGAAAATTAATCCAAACACGGCACATAAAGTCGTCAATCAGCTTGTGGCCGAAGGGCTTCTGGAAGTATATCCGGGTGTAGGCACCGTGGCCGCGCGGCTGCCCGTGCCGACCGCGCGGGAGCGCAGCAACCTGCTCCACCGCGAACTCGAGCAACTCGCGGTGGAAGCGATGAAGCTACGCCTAGACCTGGATGAGGTGGTGGAAGCATTGCAGCTTCATTGGCGGCGATTAGCACCGGCGCCGGCGAAGGAGGCACGATGAATGCGGCGATTCTGACATCTGGTTTGAGCCGGCGATTCGGGCGCTCCGAAGCCGTCCACGATCTCAATTTGGCCGTCCCGGTTGGCTCGATCTTCGGGTTTATCGGACCGAACGGCGCCGGTAAGACCACAACCATCAAGTTGCTGATGAATATCCTGGAGCCTTCGAACGGGACAGCAGAGGTTCTGACTGTTCCTTCGCGGAGTCTTGGGCCAGACGATTTCAGACGCATCGGTTATGTGTCCGAAAATCAGGAACTCCCCGGCTGGATGACCGTCAATCGTTTCCTGCGGTACTGCCGTTCGTTCTATCCAAATTGGGATGAGGAACTAGAGGTACGTCTGCTTCGCCGATTCAATCTGCCCGGGCAAAGGCGATTGAAGAACCTTTCGCGCGGCATGCGAATGAAGGCGGCACTAATCTCATCGATCGCCTACCGGCCGAAGCTCCTCATTCTAGATGAACCTTTTAGCGGCTTGGACCCGCTAGTACGGGACGAACTGATTGAGGCTATTCTTGAGCTCGCGGCCGAAACGGAATGGACGGTGTTCGTCAGCTCGCATGATCTTTCGGAACTGGAATCCGTGGTCAGTCATGTGGGGTATATCGAGCAAGGGCGGCTTCAGTTTTCCGAGGAGCTTACCTCTGTGCAGGCGCGCTTTCGCGAGGTTGAGATTACCGGGCCTGCCGAAATGCCGGTATCCTGGCCAACGGGATGGCTGCGGCCGGCAACGTCCGGAGCCGTGACGCGTTTTGTAGTGAGCACGTTCGCTGAAGAGCGGACGCCGGAACAGATCGAGTCCTTCTTTCCAGACTGCCGTGCTTGGGAGGCTCGTCCGATGTCTTTGCGCGCCATTTTCACATCAATGGCGTCTGCCGATGGGCGGGAAAGGACGGCGCTATGAAACAGGTCGCAACGATCTTTCGAAAAGATTTCGAGCGGCTATGGCCACTATGGCTCATAGTCCTTGCGTTTACCGGCTTTCATCTCTTCGGTGTGACTCAGCTGGGCGCAAACACCTCGATCATAATCGCCGGCCCTTTGTCCCTCTTTTGGCTTGTGGCGAGCTTAAGTGACGTTCTGTTGCCGGTTGCCTTAGTGGTCACCCTCGCCTTCCTGATCCAGGAAGAGCCCCTGGTCGGATCTAATGCCTTCTGGCTGACCCGCCCGTACTCGCGAAAGGCGCTCGTGGTGGAGAAGGTTCTGTTTATAGCCGTTTTCGCATTCTTGCCGATGCTGGTGCATGATCTTATTGCAACCGGTTGGTTCGGCGTAGGCGGATCGGCGCTGCTCTTCATTTTGAAGGACCTGGAGCTTGCGGGTTTGCTTATCTGCGCAGCGGCCTTCGCTGTCTTAACAGCAGGATTCGGGCGCTTCACACTACTTGTATTGGTAAGCGCGGTGGCCTTTGGGCTCCTCGTCTTGACAACTAATATGCCTGATGCGCGCAACTGGGGAGTGTTGTCCGGGGTCTCCGGTTTGCTTGCGTGGTCGGTTGCCGCCATCGGAGCGACGATCGTGGCCCTAAATCAATACCGCACGAGGCGGGTGGTGATTAGCGCCATTATCGGCGCGATCAGCCTTACCCTTGCGGCCCTCGTCCTGTCCTACTTCCCTTGGAACCTGGCCTGGACATTCAAGCAATGGTTCGGGATTCCTGCTGCTTCATTAGATCAGGTTCAATTGATCCCAACACCGGATGCTTCCGACGCGATCCTCGATCGCGATTCTGCAAGTTCCGACCAGACTCTGCCATTTCGGACAATTCTGTACCCATTCAGGGTTGCAGGTCTGCCGAACGATGTCTCGCTCGATTTATTCCGCGGCCGAACCGAGCTTAAGTCTGCCTCCGCCAGTCCTCCGTTAGTGTTAGGAACCCATGCCTTTTTTCGAAACCATCAACCGCTTCCGCATGGAGGTTCAGGCGGAGCGCCGGACAAGCAGTTAGTAACCATTGGCATGCTGCCCAGGCTGGATTTCGAACGACTGAGTAATTCCAAGGTGACGCTTGCGGGGAGCGCCTATTTCGAAGCGTATCGCGATTTGAAGCAAGTTCGCGTGCCGCTGCCCGACCGGGAGATACCGATTCTAATCGATCGTGAACGGTGCAGGATGCTCGCCTCTCAGGTCCCCGATCGGAACTTTGAAAAGAAACTGTTCATCCACTTGAACTGTGTGGAGCTTGAACCCCCCTCCGGCATTCTGATGGCCGCGTCACTGGTGGACAAGGATGAGACGCCAATTTGGTGGCACAGTACCGGAGTATCCGAGAGCAGTCCGGCGGCCAGTTACTCCTTGCCGTCCCTGCTCAGCCCGGTCCACCAGTCGTCGATCACCTTTGAATTTGGCCGACAGCCGTCGGACGCTCCATCGATTCCGGAGGGCACGAAGGTAATAATCTCCGCGCGAAAGCCGATCGGTTTGTTGCGCCGCGACTTTCTAATTGAAGATGTTCGACTGAAGGATCTTGAGGGGATGAGCTGGAAACAACGCGGGACAGCAAATTACCCGGCGGCGATGACGCACTGAGCTTATTTTCATGTCATACTCCCAATAGGTGAGGCCGAGAGTTACAACCTGCCTGATCGCCGCGCTCTTTGCGCTGGCTACGGCAATGTGTGTACCGGTTTCGCATAGCGCGGCTCCCTGTGCGTCTTACCGAAGCGTCTCGGCTGAAAAGGCAAGATGGACGAAACGCTGCACCGAGAGGGTAGCTCTACCAGTTTGCGAGCGTATCGATTTTGGGGCGCCGCCAAACACGCCTCGGCCCGCCGCACATGATCCCAAGCCGCTAATTCCCGGCCTCAACTCCTCTCTATTCCAACGCCCTCCGCCCGCCTCTTCTCTTTAGCGTCATTTACAAAGTAACCCTGTCAGTTGTGAAGAGAGGAGGCGCTATGCGCCCACTTTTGAATGCTGTTCTTGCGCCATTGAGGCGCGACACATCCGATATCCGGCGGATCAATGCGATGCGCCAGGAATACGGCCGTATGGATGATGATGAATTGCGTGCGGCTGCGCTAGGCGCGAAGGAGCTACTGCAATGGTTCGCTGTTACCGCTGTCATTGCCTCGCGCTCGTTAGGGCAGGAAATGTTTGACGTTCAGCTTCGGGGCGCGCTCGCGCTGGCCCGTGGAAGCATCGCCGAGATGCAGACGGGCGAAGGCAAGACGCTGGCAGCAGTGCCCGCCGTGGCGTGGTTTGCGCGAGAGAAGAGCGCCGTTCATGTTATTACCGCTAACGATTACCTGGCGCGGCGCGACGCTTGCTGGATGGGAGAGATCTATCATCGCTTGGGATTGTCAGTGGGATATGTGCAGCAGGGCATGACGCCGGAGGAGCGCCGTTCCGCTTATGCCTGCGACATTACTTACGCCACGGCAAATGAAATCGGATTTGACTTTCTGCGGGACCAACTGGCGTTGGATCTTCACGAGCAAGTGCATCGGCCATTTGCCACGGCTGTAATCGACGAGGTCGATTCGATTCTGATCGATGAGGCTCGTATCCCGCTGGTCATCGCCGGTGGTAGGAACGACGACAGCGCCCTGGCGTTTCTCGCCGATCAGTTGGTGCGCGGCCTCCGCCACGGCCTTCACTACCGTATCGATCTGAGCGGGCGGAATACCGGTCTGACTGACGAAGGAATCCGCGTTGTGGAGAATACGACGGGGTGCCGCAATCTCTACGATGAGAGCAACCTGAACTTACTTAGTTCGGTGCAGGACGCGCTGCATGCCCATGCTCTGCTGCACCGCGACGTCGATTACATCGTGAAGGATGGCGTGGTGCAGATGTTGGACGAGTTCAAGGGCAGGACGGCCCAGGATCGGCGCTGGCCCGCGGGTCTTCATACAGCCGTTGAGACAAAGGAAGGTGTTGCCCAAAAGCAACAGGGCATGATCCTTGGTTCGATCACGATGCAGAACCTGGCGGCTCTGTATCCGAAGATTTGCGGGATGACGGGCACTGCGGCAAGTTCTCAGGTCGAGTTTAAGACCATGTACCTTCTGCCGGTGGAAGTGATTCCCACGAATCGGCCCATGATCCGCGTCGATCATCCCGACGTGGTGTTCGCGACCAAGGCGGAGAAAATGCGCGCGGTTCTTCGAGAGATTCGAAGCGCTTGTGCAAGAGGTCAGCCCGTTCTGGTGGGAACCGCGAGCGTGGCAGAGTCGGAACAGTTAAGCCGGATGCTGTTCGACATACCGCATTGCGTGTTGAACGCGAAGAACGACGAGGCGGAAGCCACGATCATCGCGCAGGCAGGCCAGCGTGGCGCGGTGACCATCTCGACCAATATGGCCGGACGCGGGACGGATATCGAGCTGGGCGATGGCGTGGCGGAACTCGGCGGACTATATGTCATCGGCACGAATAAGCATGAAAGCCGGCGTATTGACAATCAACTCCGCGGCCGCGCGGGCCGGCAAGGTGATCCCGGCTGCTCACGTTTTTTTGTGTCTCTGGAAGACGAACTCCTGATCAAGTACGGGGATCTCAACCCAAGATATGCAAAGGATCCGGACAGCCTGCAGCGGTTGGTGGAAGGCCAGAACCTTGACCTGCGAATTTTCCTGCAAAAATATGAAATCGCGATCGAAGGACAACGGCACCGTATCCAGACATATCGTCAAACGGTTCTGGAAGGTGGAACGATTTATGCATCGGAGATCGAACGTTTAGTTGCTTTGCGAACGATTGACGATTTGTGGGCTGACTACCTGGCGCGTCTGGCTGAGTTTCGGTCGGGAGTACAGTGGCTTTCATTCGGAGGACGCGATCCTCATCACGAGTATCTGAAGCAAGTGCACCAGTGGTTCCCGGAGCTTGAAGCCGCGATCCCGCTGGAGATTGATAAACGGTTGGCGGAGGCTGCAGCCGGAGGCGGACAAGATCCGAGGGAACGCGGCGCGGTGTGGACTTATGTCACCACCGATCAGCCATTTGGAACCTGGACCGAGCGGATCCTGCGCGGTTTCCGTCGAAAGTTCAAGAGCGGCGAGCGGCTAGGATGAGGCCGGCATCGCTTAGCGATTAGAATCGGCGGCGATAGGCTCGCGTTTGGAAGAATGGCCGTGCCGACTGAAGAATTTGCGGTGGAAATCGGGCCAGAACTCCGGGGCAAGATTGACGAAGCCGTTGTCGGCAATGTCGGTCCCGAAATGGATGAGCATTGCGCCACTGGTTCGACTGGGCGACGGATAATAGGCGTTCGATAGACCGGTGCTGAGAGCGCTGCCGAGGAAGTTGTCCCAATTGAAAGTGGTGTGTCCCGAGTCCGTTCGGATAACGGCAGCGTGGGTGAGAGCGTAGCGGAAGCGATGCCAGAAGCTGTACTGCTCACCCAAGCGAAAGTAGCGCGGATCTTCATGAAGAGCCGATGCAACCACAAAATCGCCGAAAAAGTTTTGGGTTGCGATGTCGGCCGCCGAGGCGCCGATACGCTGGGAGAATGCCGTTCGGCCCGCGCCATATCGAGGGTCCGAATTCGTCAACTGCGAGAAACCGGCGTTGAAGACAGTGCCGGCGGCGCTGATGGGAGAAAGGGTCTCATTAATGAACAGACTCCAATGCTGCTGCACAGTGCGCAAAGGCGGCGGCGGTTCCTGGGCAGCGGGCTTTGGAAGCTTTTTGGGGGTTTCTGAACCGTTGTTATCGGATGGAAGCGTACCAGGTTGCAAGAGATTTTGAGCGGAAGCGA
>DATBEF010000234.1:0-15072 GCA_036269625.1 Bryobacteraceae bacterium
TGCAGGTCGGCTCGCAAACCACGTCCGCCGATCAATGGTGGAAGGCTAAGAAGGCCATAGCCGACGGCATGATCGGAAAGATGATCATGAGCCAAGGCTCCTATCATCGAAACTCGATTGAAGGCGAATGGAACTATCCCATCGACGCGGATGCCGGGCCGGACGGTAAGGGCGACAACTACATCGATTGGAAGACTTGGCTGGGACCCGCGCCTGGCAGAGCATATGATGCCGATCGGTTCTTCCGGTTCCGCAAGTATTGGGATTACTCGGGCGGCATCGCTACCGATCTGTTCTTTCACGTCGTGGCGCCTTTAAACATCTGTTGGGACAAGCCGCAATATCCCGCGCACGTAATGGCCTCCGGCGGAAAGTACGCCTTCAAGAACGATCGCGAAGTGCCCGACACGTTTCACCTATTGGCTGAATATCCGGAAGGCCACTCCTTGGTTTTGAGCTCATCCATGGCCAACTCGCAGCACATTCCCGGGCTTATCCGCGGGCACGAAGGCACCATTATCATGGTGGAACACGGGATGTTCGAACGATACACCGAGAACATCATCGTGCGGCCCGAAAAGGTGAGAGTGCCGGTCGAGGGCGGCCACGGGAAGCTGGACGTGTTTCCCGGCTACACGTTCGGCGAAGACGAGATAAAGATTCCGGTAGAAAAGACGGACATGATGCAAGCGCACATCGGTAACTTCCTGTCCTGCATGCGAAGCCGGCAGAAACCGAACCTCGACGTCGAAACTGCCGCCCATGCTCAGATCCTTATAAATCTAGCCGTGGAATCCTACCGTGACGGGCGAGTCAAGTATTGGGACGAGGCCAACTGGCGATCAAGCGACCGCCCCGTCCAGGCCTGACCAGACGCTAATCACGCGGACTGAAGCCTGGTTTTCTGCCTTCCCGCGGAATCAAAGTTTGACGGGTCTAGCCATCGCTCAAACGCGGCCTTGCGCGCCGGCCACTCGCTATTTAACATCGCAAACCAAGCCGTGTCGCGATTGCGCCCTTTTACAATCATGTGCTGCCGAAACACGCCTTCGAATGTGAAGCCCAAACGCAGGGCCGCTTTTCGCGAAGGTTCGTTCAGAGCATGGCATTTCCATTCATAACGCCGATAGCGCAAGTCCTCGAAGCCGTGGCGGGCCATCAGATACATCGCCTCCGTGGCGCCCGCGGTCTTTTGGAGGCCCGGCGTGAAGAGGAGGCCGCCAACCTCTATCACACGGTTGCCGGGGTCGATGCGCAGATACGATGCATGCCCAACTGCCCGTCCAGAAGCCCGGTCCACGATAGCAAAGTACATGGGATCGCTTGAGTGGGCCTTTTGAACGAGCTTCTCCTCAAACGATGCGCAATTCGCAAATGGCCCTTCCGCCAGATAACGCCAGAGTTGCTCCGCCTCCGCCCCATGGGAAGCCGAGTAAAGCTCCGGAGCATCGATCTCCGGCTCAATGGGACGGACGGTCACAATTCTGCCCTCAATCGTTACGCGTCGAGGCCGCTCGGCCGGCCTGGAATCCACCAAATCGCCGACGGCAGAGACGGAGGCTTCAGCAGTCTTGTCAGGCATGCTGTTATCCTACCCAGCCCGTCTGAACAGATGGCACTAGAAGATGCGGTCCTGTTTTCTCATCGAGCCGAACGTTCCAATATTCGCCAGGGCGAATGAGAAGAGGAACTGGTTTTCGTGACGGGTGCCGAAATTGAATCTGCGGTATTCGCCGCTGAACCCGCAACAGTCGCTGTTGTAGGACACCTGCGCCTCTTCGTACAGAGGTTCCTGGGCAACATAATCGTAGATCGTGGAGGCGCCGGCGTTCCATCCGCGTCGATTTGTGTTCCCAAAGCCGCCGCTGAATGAAACCTGGTTCGCTTTGGGGGTCAGCAAGGACGTTAGAGGAGTCAGTAGCGTTGGCGCCGTCACCGCGGTTCCCGGCGTCACCAGTCCCGGATAAATGGGAGCGTTAATCTCGTTCTGTCCAACATTAACGAAGTATTTCGATGCGCGGAAGCTAACGCCCAGCGTGCGATCGACGAATTGGGAAAACATCGGATCATAGTCGGTGCGCCACTCGATTGAAAAATAGCGAACCGGATAGAACCGCATGATCGACACCACCGGCGAATAGGAGCGCGGGCCGTTCAGGAACGCGAAGGGCGTGAGTTCCTCGGACTCGAAAATTACATTGCGCTGGTAGGGCTGGACCGCGCCGCCAAAGGTCGGATCGAAATAGCGTTCCTGAGCAACGGACCAGGTGAAAACCTCGCTTACCGATCCATTCTTCTCTTTCTTGTAAACACGATTAGTTAACGAAAGCTTCACCTGGTTCGTGTCGGCCAACAAATCGGTCGAGTCGAAATGAATGATGCGATCGAAATTGTGGATGCCCGTAATATAGTCGTACGTCGCCTGCGCCTCGATCACATGCTTCAGCTTGGCGCCCATGTGAAGCCACTTCGGAGGCGTGTAGATCTTTTCGAGCGTCGGCAATCGCAGGTCGGCGCTGAAATCGATATCGTGGCGGAATATGCCCCCGTTCGAAAACGAGTAGTTGGAGTTGGCAAACGGGCAGTTTATTTCAGTCGAACCGCTCAGGCAGATTGTCCCGGACCCATAGTTCGGCGCATAGGAATTCGTGCCCCACGAATCTCCGTATTGGGTTGCCCCAAAGTTCAAACTGGGCGTCAGAGAAAAGCCCTTGTACTTGAACTCGGTCGAAACACGCGGTTCGACGTCTATGCGCGGCACGCTATTGGCCGTGTTGATATTTCCAACGGTACTAACGCCGTTGTAAATGATCGGTTCTTCGCGGTTCATCAGTCCGCCGCTCGAAGTAAAGGAAACCCAGACCGGCAACGGCGAGTCAAGGACCTGCTGGTCCCGGCTGGAAAACTCCACCGAGGGCAACTTTTGGATGGTAACGTCGTCTTGCGGCGTCGCGCTCTCGAAAAACTGGGTCCGCTGCATAACGAAGTTCAAGACATACGTGTCCTGATCGAAATGCCGTTGCAAAAATCCCGTCGAATCGACTTCCGAATTGATGGCGGTGGCAAAATTCTGCGTGAACGACTCTCGAAAAAGATACGAACTCAGGTAGTTGTAATCCACCAGGCCGGTAAAGCCGTCGAATGCCGTGCGGAAGGTCCCCTCAAACTGTTCGCCCCCCTGATGCTGATAAATCGTGTAAGGCTGATAAACGGTTGTTCCGTTTGGCTGCAGAACCGGTAAATAGCCGGTGCCCAAATCTTGACCCTGGAGATCTTGCACCGCATAGAGCTGAAAATTGAAATCCGTTGCGTTATTCGGCTTGCCGCGGAAGTTGAAGTTTTCCGCCGGACCGCGCGAAGTGAAGTACTGGCCGATCAAGGTCATATCATAGCTGCGGTTGATTGCCCAGTAATAGCCCAGACCCACCATGAATCCCAGGCGTGAACTATTGCCGATATTCGGCGTAAGAAATCCGCTTTGACGATCGTTTTTCCCCAGCGGGCGGTAGAAGAGCGGCAGATAGAAAACCGGAATGTTTTTCAGACGGAAGATCGTACCGTGGCCGATGGCGCGTTCCCCGGGCACAATATCGAAGAGAGGAGCGCTAAAAGTCCACCACGGTTTCGGTATGTTGCAGTCCGTCACGAAGCCCTTGTGGAGTATGTAGCGATCTTTTAGCCGCTCCGCCCAGAGGCTCTGAAAATAGAAAGGATTCGTTGTTGTCAGCAGGCCGGGGCTATTCATGACCTTGGCCGGTGAAGTTCCGTCCACTACGTAGAACTTCCCTTCCTCGGCTTTAAGGTTGTATTCGCAATGATCGGCGTTCAGCTTCTCGCCGTCCGCGAAGTGCTCAAATTTGACGTGACCGCGTGCGTAGGCCCAGTGCGTATCGGAGTTGTAATCAATCTCGTCGGCAGTCACCAGAAATTCCGTTGTCTCCACTTTGGCCACGCCGCGCAGATAGTACCAGTCGCCGCTCTGCTCATGCTGGATGGAAGACATGTAAATTTGGTCTTCGGGCGGCGCCTCGGGATGCGCGTTATGAACGGAGGTCTGGCCGGAAAGCTCCGGCACGGCCGTCAGAAGCGCACCCATCAAGACAAAAAACAATTTTAGGCTAGATTGTTGTAGACATACCGGGAGATTTCTGCTAATTAGAGATACGGGGGAGTCGGCAAACGTTGCATTGTACGTCAACCGAAAACCGTAGCATGGCGAGCAAGCGGACTGCAAGCCACGGCGGCTTTCTTGGTGCGCGGAGGGCCGCGAAGTAACTAAAGGGAAGGTTGTATGACTTGTCAACATTGCCAGACTTGGAATTTAGACGACGATCACCGTTGTCGGCGTTGCGGCCGTCGCATACGTTCAACGCCGTCGCGCATCTCGCCGGATACATATCCGATCGCAGCCACGGCTACGGCTCGCGCCTACGATTTCGATCAGGAACAGGACGAGACGCCCGTCCCCATCGAAACGGGCCAGCAGCCGCTATTTCCCGGACAAGCCCGCTCCAATCCGATTCCGCTGCCGCAAACGCGCGATTCGCGCATGATTTCGTTCGGTTTCCGCGGAAAAGGGGAAAGCACCCGCGCTCGGGTTACCGAGATCGCCCGCCCGGCGCCGCTGAAAGTGGAAAAGATAGAGGTCTCGCCGAGGACCCGCCGCGCCCCTGACCGGAAGGCGGGACCCAAAGCGGAGCAGCAGCGACTAGACCTGTTTGGCAAATCTCAGGTCCTTACGCAGCCTCAATCGTCGATCATCTGCGACGCGCCGGTTGCTCCAAACTCACTGCGATCGCATGCGGCTCTCATCGACACGCTAATCGTTTTGGTGGGTTGCGCAATCGCCGCCCTGGCATTTTATGTAGCCGGAGGCTCCTTCGCGTTTGATAGGCACGTGCTCCCTTTTGCCCTTTGCGCAATTGCAACCATCCCGATCGCCTACAAGCTTCTTTGGTCGTACGCCGGCCTCGATACCATCGGAATGCATGCGGCCGGCCTGCGGCTGATCGATTTCGACGGCAATTCGCCTTCTCGTGATCGACGGCTGCAACGCACTTTCGGATCGTTCATTAGCCTTCTAGCCGCGGGCATCGGCTTGGTGTGGGTATTGGTCGATCAGGACAGCCTCGCATGGCACGATCACATCTCCGGCACCTTCCCAACCCTGCGCTAGCTTCCTCCACCCTTACTCCAACGCAGGGCCGGAATCCGGGATCAGAATCGCCGACATCGATCCCGAACAGTTGGGCATGCGGGGGTCCGCGCCATACGCCTGAATCTGTTCTCGCGCGAACTCCGCCTCCGGACGTTCACAGGTGATCACGATCGTTCTGCCGGTTGTGTCCACTTCTACCGCGTGCTGAAACGCCAAATGCACCGGGAACAGGAACAACTTCTGTAGCATCTCGATTACGTACTCATACGTGTGCTCATCATCGTCTAGCAGCACAACATGGTAAAGACGTCCATGTTGCTTCTCCTCAAGCCTGGAAACAACCGGTGTGGAGGCAGGAGCAATCGTGCTGTTTTGCATAGCCCAACTGTCTAGTGTAGTGCGTCATCAAACCCGCAATATACTTTTCCATTACGCTATCCTTCGTTGTTAATTGAGCAAGTCTGACAAATACCTCCCCGATCCAACTGTGACGACGGTTTGGTTCATTCCGTTGGAAGTTACGGACGCTGAGACCGAAGCGTGCCGCCGCCTTCTTTCTGCGGAGGAACGGGCGCGAGCCGACCGGTTTCACTTCGATTGGCTGAGACGGCGGTACATCGTGGCCCATGGCCGCATGCGCTCGATCCTGGCGCACCACGCCGGCGCCCCCGCAGCCGAGCTGAGCTTCCAAACGACCACCTACGGAAAGCCGTTCCTGGACTCCGCATTCAACACGCATTTCAATCTTTCTCACTCGGGTGAACTAGCCATACTGGCGGTCGGCCCAAGGGAGCTGGGAGCCGATGTCGAGCTAGTACGGCCACTCGAAGATCTTGAAAGCGTAGCGCACGGATTCTTCAGCCCTAGAGAGGTCGCCGATTTACACCGTTATACGCCTGAGGAACGGCTTCGAGCCTTTTATCGATGTTGGACGCGAAAGGAAGCGTATGTGAAGGCGATCGGTGAAGGCCTCTCGATTCCGCTTCATTCATTTGTGGTGTCGTTATCGGAGCACGACGCTGGCCTGCTTGAGACCGGACAAGCTTCGGGCACGACTGCATGGACCATGAGCACTCTCGATCTGGGCCCCGACTACGTGGGAGCAGTTGCCATCGCTGGCCCGGCCGGTATCGTCCAGACCCGATGGTGGGGGAAGTGCGAGCTAGTAATCTCTCCCTAATAACCACGAAAATAAAGTTACGGGAGAATTACAAGTGGCAACAAAGAAGAAAGCAACTAAGAAGTCAGCATCGAAACGCACGGCCGCCAAGAAGAAAGCACCTGCTCGAAAATCATCATCCGGATCAACTCCAAGCGCCAAGAAGATTGTCAAGAAAAAGATGGAAAAGACGATGCATGAATTCAAGCATCATGAGTTGAAGTCAGGGCCAGGAGGCAAGGCAGGACGCGTTAAGAACCCCAAGCAGGCCATCGCCATCGGGTTGAGCGAAGCGCGAAAGTCGGGTGCCGATATTCCGCCGCCTCCATCAAAACGCAAGGGCGCGAAGAAAGCGGCCGCCAAAAAGAAGAGTTAGGTGGCGACCCAATCCGCCCACGCATTACACTGATGAAGATGCGGGGAACTTACTCAGCGCCGATCGATACGACGGCTCCAGCCTACGGTGAAGGCGGAATGGCTATCTTGGACCGGCTGCGTACTTGGCTAATAAGTCGCGCCGTTAGGGGAAAGTTGCCGCAGGCGGGCTCTCTTCGCATGCTGGATATCGGGTGTGGGCACTATGCTCCTCATCTTGTAGCAAACCACGACCGCCTCGCCGAAGCCTGGGGAATCGACCTTAGCGTTGACGAGTGCTGCGCAAATCGGCCCGGCTTTCAATTCCTGCTTGGACAGGTTGAGGAGTGTTTGCCCCGAACACCAGATTCCTATTTCGATATTGTGCTGCTCATTTCGGTTCTTGAACATCTTTGGGACCCTGAGGAAGCTCTAAGGCAATGCTACCGGGTGTTGAAGCCGGGCGGTAGACTGCTTGTCAACGTACCCACCTGGGCTGCGCGACCGATACTCGAGACCTCTGCTTTCCGTCTGAGAACAAGTACGCCATCAAGCATTGATGACCACAAAATGTATTACGGTAAGCGGGATCTCTGGCCGTTGCTCGTACGCTCGGGTTTTCGCCCAAGCGGCATAAGTATGGCTTATCAGTTTCTCGGAATGACGCTGTTTGCTATCGCTGGCAAGGGCGCCGGGCCATCCAGGGCAAAATAGATCGCCTTACTCAAGGGATGCGCGGGAACTATTGGCGGATGATCAATCGAGTGAAAAACGGAGGCGGCTCGACTGCTGAGGAGGTGAGCAGCCCCGCTGAGGGCAACGTAACTCCGATGCGCGATGAGCGGTGGTGGAAATCCGACCGTGCCCTTTTAGGCTATCTGCTGCTGGCCATTCTAGCCGTGAAGTTCGCGATCCTGGCCTTCGATTCCTATCCGCGTTTCCTGATGGGAGACTCTGCGTCATATCTCTATACCGCTCTGACGGGCTGGATTCCCGAAGACCGAAGCTTCACCTACGGATTTCTAATCCGGCCTTTGACGGTCTTTCCGCACTCTCTCATTCCACTGGTTGTGTTCCAAACACTGCTGGGCGCCATTTCGGCCTGGATTGCCGGATACTGCCTGCGTCTATATTTTAAGGCTCCCTTTTGGATAGCCGCAGTTTGTGCGCTGGCCTGTGCGATCGAGCCCTTGCAGCTTCTTTCCGAACGCTTCGTCCTTACTGAGAGCGTGTCGACGTTCTTATTTTCGGTGGTAGTCTGGCTGTCTCTCGCTTATTTACGGTCAGCAGGTCTTGTCTTGCTTCTAGCAATCCAGGTTGTGTCCGTGGCGCTGATCAGCATACGGATCAGTTATCTTCCCGTCGTACTTGCGAATAGTGTTCTCTTACCGCTACTTGGACCAACAGCCCTGTCGCTCTGGAAGGCCATAAGGCGAAAAGAGCAACCGCCTGTCCGAATGTTCCGCTTGGCGTCCTCATTCGCTGTTCACTTCTTAGTCGCTGTTCTCGTTAGCCAGGCTGCGCTGTACGGGTACCGCCAGTGGAACGGCTATCTCAACCACCGGCCTCCCGCCTATAACTACAAAGACGGGCTTTTTCTAGCATCCTTTTGGGCGCCGGTTATTGAACCGCGCGACTTTCCGATTCCTGAGTTGCGCGCGCCTATTTTCGATCACTTGACGTTTGACCTAGCCGATCCAACGAAGCGAAACAATCAGTGCTTTTCCCAAGGAGGGCTCGTGCCGCAAATCATCAAAGAAACCACAGCCAAGTTCGGAGGAGATGGATTAACTTACCCAAACAAGTTGGCGAAGAAGACCGCCCTTCGCGCAGCCAAGCGCAATCCGCTGGGCCTCCTGCATTTGTTTTGGGTGACTGCGGAGGAGTATTTCGACTCGGCGTATTTCCGCTCAACGGTTGAACTCGAAGAGGGAACGATTCAACTTGCTGGCGAGGACTTCGACAAGGAACTCCGCCAAAACTTCAATCAAGGTTACGCGCCGCTACGGCCGAGCTTGGTCCAGAGGTGGCACTTGTCGGCTGAGCCTTGGTATTACTTCTTGCTCTCTATGCCGCTCGTGTTTACTGTTCTGAGCATAGTGTCGGGGCGCCGCTACCCTAGTGAGTGGATTTTCTTCGGTGTCGCGATTTATGGCACCACTGCGGCAATGCTCGTCATGACGCAGGAGCCTACCGTTCGATATATGGTGTCTAACGCTTGGCTAACGCCTCTGATCCTAGGCGCGTCCGTCGCTGCGATAATCTCGAAACGCGCCGCTTGATGCCGTACGGCGATTGTCTAACGCGAATTTTCCGCTCCTGTAGGGCCCTCATAACAGGCGACGCCGATGGTTTGCCATCCCCAAAACATCGTGTTGAATCGAAAAAGGGCGTCGAAAACGACCGAGCCGACGCGGACCATCAGGGATCCGCCGCCAGCGGCATCGTGAACCAGGCGCTTGCCGCGCAAATCTATCAGAACTTGATAAATATTAAAAAACGGGAAGCCCGCGCCGTATACCTTGTCCACCCGTAATCCGGCGTTCTCCAATAGGTGCCGCAGTTCCTCCGGCTTGTAATGGCGCCGATGTCCGATATGGCGATAGAATTCGTGCAACCAGCCACCGGGCACGGTAACGATGATTTTACATCCGGGCGCCATATAAGCCGCCGCATTCCGAAGCAGTGTGGCCGGTTCATCCACATGCTCGAGAACTTCGCAACAGAGCGCGTGCGTCGCCTCGAAGCGAAATATCGCCGATGGATCAACTGGCTCTAACAGGTTTCGTTGAAGGAAGGTCCCGCGTGGCGCCTGCTTCTTGCCGGCCGCAACGCCTGTCTCGCTCAATTCCAAACCCAGATACTCGCTCCGCGGATAACGATCAAGAAGTTTACGGCCGAACAGACCGGTCCCGCTTCCGACTTCAAGTATCTTGCTCCCTTCACCCTTCCCCTTGATGCGCAGAAGACGAAAACACAGGCGATTCCGGTATTTAGTTGTCGGAGAATTGCCGGAAGAGGCGCTGAAATCTGTCCAATGTTGATCCCAATCGTCCGCAGCCGGAGCCGGTTTGGTATCCCCACGAGCCGAGTTATTCATCGATTACCACCGCGCGCGACGTTCCGTGAGCACATGCTTGTGAACGCTGTGAAGGATGAGAGTAAAGCAAAATGTCATGAATCCAAAGATTAGAAATAGCAGTCCGGCCACGGCTAGGTGACTGAACATATCGGCCTGGACGGGCAGACGCAATCCCATGCGGAGATACCGCACCGCAATCGGAACTTCCATGGCACACCCGGCCAGGAACAGAATTCCGCTTGCGATCATTGTGCGGTCATAGCTAAAGATCCGAATCCACCGTTCCCCCGGTTTCGGAGGGTAATCGTACAGCACTTGCGCAATGCAGCCGAGATAAAAGCTTTGCAGACCCACCACCGCCACAGTCATTCCGAACATCATCCAATAAAGCGACAGAGTGATAGGCCCGAGAGAGAACGGCCCGAACATCTCAGGAAGCGTTAGTAACAAGCCAATCAGGAGCACAATCAATCCAGGCCGCAGCAGGAAGAAATCCGCTCCGTATAGAAACATAGACTTGAGATTGATCCAGCCAGCTCGCCAAGGCTCCAGCCAGCCGCTGCGCTTCATGTGACTGAGGCGGCCTTCCTGGTCTCGCAAAAACCGGACCGGAACTTCAGCGGTGTGCAGGTCGAGGCAAGCGCTCTTCAGTACCATCTCGGACGCATATTCCCAGGACTGCGATTCCAATCGGATGCGGACTAGTGCATCGCGAGTAATGCCGCGCATGCCACAGTGAATATCAGTGAACTTCGTTCCATACAGCAGATTGAGAATGGAGGTTGTCAGCGGCGTTCCGAAATAACGGTGAAGGGCCGGCATCGCGGCGGGTTCAATGTATCCCTTGAAGCGGGATCCCATGATGAATTCGTAACCTTGGCGAAACTTCTGGACGAATTGAGAAATCTCCCGGAAATCGTAAGTACAATCCGCATCACCCATCAAGATGTAGTTACTGCGAACGAACGGGATGGCATCGATATAGGCTCGGCCCAGCCCGCGTTTGGGGCTTCGCAGCACGCGCGCCCCCCCAGCTAAAGCGATCCGCGGCGTATCATCTTTAGAGCTATCGACGATCAAGATCTCCCCAACGACACCGGCCTTTTCGAGACCAGCTTTGCACCATTCGACAAACATGCCGATAGTGATTGCCTCGTTCATGGCGGGGATTACGATTGAAAGCTCCGGGCTGCGAACGTCATTTTCAGGAATGAGCAATTCAAGTTCGGCATCCCGCAGTAAAGCATCTTTTTCCGAGGCCAATGCGGTGGCGGATGCAGCTTGCATAACCTTAGACCATAACACGGTTTACTAAGTGAAACTACTTTAATCGAAACTGGAAGAAACCGACTGAACCGTTGAAATGCCCCCTCTCCAAAACCAGTCCGGCGGAGTTGGCAAGTTCGGCGAAATGAGCAGTCTGTTTTTGCTCATCGGCCGGAGTAAGCAGTTTTCCGCCTTGTTTAACCCAGAAGAGAATCAGGTTTGGCAGTTTAGTTTGACGAAGGGTGTCTGCCAACACGGTGTAGGGATCCGGCTGCGAAAAATCCAAGTTCCAGGAGTCTTTGTCGCGCAGCACAAGCCTATCCTGCCCCTGAGGCGACTGCGTCTGATAGACCCAGATCCGCGAGCCGGAGGCGATCACGCTTCTATCCACTCGCCAGATCCACGTATGCGTGGCCGCATACAGCCCGAAGCAGGAAAAGTAGTCCGCGAAGACTACCGGGGAGGAGGGAAACTCTTTCCGGAACGCATCGTATTCGGGTTGAAATATTGCTGAAGCGGCGGCGTGATTCCTCCAGTTGTGACGGAATCCCGTCGCAATCACCAGGGCCACGAGGACAGCAAGAGGCGCCGTGAGTCGTCTACGCCACGCTAGCGAGTTGAATTGGTCTAGCAGCGCAAAGCCGCTGAGTGTAAGAAATGGAGCGATGACGGATTGCTGCCGAGGCAGCCCGCCAAACGGGTAACGATTGATCAGCCCCCCTATCATCAATTCCAAGAGCAGCAGCAAAAAAATCAAGAACGGAAGATTAGAAAGCGACCTCTTCGCGGCATTTCCGCGCGCGAACATCAGGTAAACCAATATCGGAATGCCTGCGAAGATCCAGCTGACCTCCGTTAATGTGTTGATCTTTAGCGGTAGAAAGCTGTTTAGGTCCCGCGCAAAGTTAAATCGGATGTACGCCCAGGGCTTCAGGCCCGAAGAGGATAGATAATATTCAGCAAGATGTGGCTGGACCGCCGCGACATACTTCAGCTGAACCACTGACACGATCCAGAGGAGGGCCGGGGGAAGCGTCATAGTACCCAGAACTGCCAAAGTCTGGCGTCTAATAAACGCCCATACGGATTTGCGGAAGTCCCTGTACCCCGCCGCATACACCGCAACGCTTCCAATACAAGCGCAGTAGAAAAAGAAGGAGAAATGCTCCGAAAGCTGGGCCACAAGAGTAAGTCCAGTGAAGCTCAGGAGGGCCTTCCCGGCGTTCGCACCGCGAGGGTCGCGTACAAAATCCACGAATGGCAGAAACGCCAATGTGATAAGAAGCAAGGCGAGCGGATACGGCCGGACATCGGTGTCGAGCACGACGATCGACATTGCGAAGCCGAAGGAGGCGGCGCACAAGAGCGCAAAGATTCGATTCTCGAAGATCTTGGCTGCGATTAGTCCGATGACGAAGGTCGTGGCCGTACCGCAAGCGATGACTACCGTTCGCAACGCCAGCCACGATCCTCCCAGTTTCATTGCGAAGTGCTGGAGCAGGAAAAAGAGCGGAGGATGAGCACTGTCCCGGACATCGAGCCACCATTCGTGGGACTGTTTCTGAAGCGAAATGAAGCTGCCCCAATAGCCGTCGTAAGAGACTGGCTCGGAGTACCCAATGATGAGACGCGGCATCAGCGAGCCCAGCGTTATCAGAAGAAGAATAGCTATGAAAATGCGATTATTGAGGCCGTCCGAATCGACCAACTTTGTTGGCTGCTCTCCGCTCGCCGGCGCGGTGACTTGCATTGTAATTCCCCATTCTAACCGGGATCGCCATTCACCGCAGTAACGAGCCCCGGGCTAACTCAAACCCGCTTTGAACCCGGCTTTACCAACGGCAGTCCCTGCCGGCAGAGAGGGCAGTCTTCCGGTTTATACGCGACAACCTCCACCTGTTCCAGCGCCACGCGCGGGGCGCCCACATCGGCCGAACCATTGCTGCGATCGATGATCGACCCTGCTGCCAATACCTCGACCCCCGCCTGCCGCAGCAGCCGTATGACCTCTCGCGTGCTGCCGCCAGTGGTCACCACGTCCTCAATCACAACGGCCCGGTCCTCGGGCTTAAAAGAAAAGCCGCGGCGGACTGTCATCTCGTTGGTCGCGGCGTCGCGTTCCGAAAATAGAAACGGCACACCGAAGGCGCGGGCTACTTCATGTCCGATGATGAGTCCGCCCATCGCGGGCGCCGATACGACCGTAACCGTAGCGCCTTCCAACACCGGGCGCAGCCTTTGCGCTAAAGCCTGCCCCAGCCGCTCGGCATAGGCCGGATAGGCCAGGACTTTCGCGCACTGCAAGTACTCGCCGCTGTGCAGTCCGCTGGTTAAACGGAAGTGTCCCCGCAGATAGGCGCCCGTCTCTGCAAAGAGCGCCATGGTTGAACTGCCCATCAAGGGGCAGGATAGCAGCCGCTACGATACCATGAGAAATCACGGAACCTGGGGCCCTTTCGTAGCGTTTTCTTTTCCGATAGGCCCGAGCTTTGCTCTTCCGTAAAGGTCAGAACCGATTAGATGAGAAGATCTCAAACCCGCTACGCTGTCTCCCTCTTGTGTGTCTGTACTATCTTGCCGATTCCCCTATTTAGTCAATCCGCGGCGCGGGTCGAGGCTCCCCAGCGCGGGCTCGGTTGGCTGACCCGGCCGTACCAGGCGCGCATCATCCCTCCGGTGAACATGTCGAACAGTTCGCGGCTCGACGCGCTGGTTCGGGCCGGCAATTTGTATCTTTCAGCCCAGGACGTGGTGGACCTGGTAATTGAAAACAACATTGATCTCGAGATCCAACGCTACGGCCCAGTGATGACCAACCAAGTGCTGCTTCGCGCAAAAGGCGGCGGATTGCTGCGCAGCGTTGGTGTATCGGGCGTTATCGCAGGACCCACCAGCGTCAGCCTCACCGGGGTCAACGTCAATGCCAGCGGCGGCGGTTCGACCGGAGCGGCAGGCACCGGCGTGAGCGCGAGCGGCGGCGTCATCACCACTTTGGGACCTACGATTCCCAGCCTGGACCCGCAGCTCAACTTGTATGGACAGTGGGCGCATACTACAACCCCCGAAAGCAACACCATCATCACCGGAACCACGGCGCTTATCCAGACGTCGCGCAGCTTTCAGGCGCAGTATGCCCAAACCTTTGATTTTGGCCTGACGACTCAGCTTACTTACAGCGCCAGCCGCCTCCGGTTCAACAGCTTCGATTTTTCGGTGAACCCTTTTACCAGCGGCGATATTGATCTTCAAATTACCCAGAATCTGCTATACGGGTTCGGCGCCGCGGTGAACGGAAGAAACATCCGGGTGGCTCGAAATAACGTGAAAGTCTCCGATCTACAGTTCAAGCAGCAAGTGATCACAACCGTGACCGCTGTCCTAAATCTCTACTGGGATCTGGTGACGTTCAATCAGGATCTGGTCGCGCGAAAGGACGAACTAGCGACCGCCCAGCGTCTGTTCGAAGACAACAAGAAACAGGTGCAGATCGGCACGCTTGCCCCCATCGAGGTCACGCGCGCCGAGTCGCAGGTCTACACGTCCCAGCAGGACCTTCTCATCTCTCAAAGCAATTTACTCCAGCAGGAGACCGTCCTGAAGAATGCGCTCAGTCGAAATGGAGTCGCCAGCCCGACACTCGCCGACGTTCACGTAATTCCGCTCGACACCATCACCGTGCCGCAGAAAGACGAATTCAAGCCGCTCGATGAACTGGTACAGAATGCGCTTGCGAACCGTGTTGAGATTCAGCAGGCCCGGCTGAATCTCGATTCGAATAGAATGCTGCTGGTCGGTATTAAGAACGAACTGAAACCGAGCTTGCAGGCCTTCGTCGAACTGACAAATAATGCGCTGAGCGGTGCTGCCAATCCCAATTCGTTGATCGGGCCGGCGCCGCCGTTCCTGGTCGGCGGATACGGAACATTTTTGAGCCAGATTTTCGATCGCAATTTTCCGAACTACACCGCTGCGCTTTCCTTGAGCATTCCTCTCCGCAACCGGCAAGCGCAGTCAGATTACGCGGCCAGCCAACTCGAGATCCGGCAGAACGAG
>DATBEF010000242.1:0-26581 GCA_036269625.1 Bryobacteraceae bacterium
TTCCGCGGTGTTACTCTTCAGCCTTGGACTGGCCGGAATCGCGATAGTCCGTCGGCGAATTAGCTAAAGTGAGCGGGTATTCCGCCGGCATGAAGACCGGTTGGAACACTACATGGCGAGCAACGATCCGGGTTTCGAGATGTGCAGCGCTTGACAGCCATTAGCTGGGATAATATTACTATGTAAAGGATGCCATAAATAATGTCATGGCGGTTCGAACCACAATCGATATCCCGGAACCTCTGCACGACACCCTGCGACGCCGGGCTGAAAAGTCCGGCGCCTCCGTCCGTTCGCTGATCATTCGAGCGATTGAACAAGCCTACCCTGATTCCAGAAAGGACCAACGCCTGACCGGACCACCCATTACCGGCTCAGGAAAGCTTGGCCCTGCGTTCCCCGTGGACGAGAACCCGCATGACCTCGTTTTTTCCTGACGGCAATGTCTCTCAGGGAAATTCTTTCGAGCCCGACCACCCGGCCCATTAGTCTTACTGAATCCAAACATCAGTGTTAATCAGTGGCCAATAATTCGCCTTTAGTTTTCTTTGACAAAATCGCGTTTACCGCCCCACCATCAGTCCGAACATCGGCACTGATCAGTGCCTCTCTTCCAGCAAGATGTTGAACGTCATCTAAAGCATCATTGTTTAGATGTCTGCTATCATCTATCCTGTTAGCCCCTTAACTCACCACAACAACCGGCATGAAGAAGTCAAAACAGGAAACAGCGGAGACTCACGAAGACATTCTCAACGCGGCAGCGCTCGAATTCCGTCGGAATGGAATCGCCGAAACCGGTCTGTCCGAAGTAATGGCCTCTGCGGGATTGACTCATGGCGGCTTCTACCGGCACTTCGAATCAAAGGAGCAACTGGTAGCCGAAGCATGTGAGAAAGCCTTCGCTACCGTGCTTGACGAGGTCGAACGCCGTGCTACTCGGAACAGCGCAGAGAACACGCTGAGCACTTTGGTGAATGGTTACCTATCCAATCGCCACCGGGATGATTTCCGAAATGCCTGCCCCTTAGCTGCCCTTGGGAGCGATTTGCGACGGGCTGATGCAAAAACGCGGAAAGTGGCGTCTGCCGGCTTTGATCGGTTTGTCTCGATTGTCGAGGGGCAATTGGACAAGCTTCCTCCACCCGAAGCCAAAGCTCGCGCCACATCGATCATGGCGGCCATGGTTGGAGCTATGGTGCTCGCTCGAATTGTGGACAAACCGAGCGTTTCCAATCGAATCTTGAAAAGCACCCGAGAACTCATCCTACGTACCTGAAACGAACTTACCTGGAGGTTTCATGTTTCGCATTTGCCGCAACACTGCCGCGCTGATCTTTGCTCTTTCCACAGCCGGCCTTTCACAATCCCCAAACCCAGCAGGAACTTCTGTTCCGACGACGAAGATTCTCGCGATCGGGCGCTTGTCCGCCCCTTTGACGCCCGACCAGAGACGCTCGATCATGCCGAAGGAGGTTCCTGACACGGTTCGTCTTTACTTAGCTGGCAAAATCGATCAATGGTACGTTCGTCAGGACGGTAAGGGCGTTGTTTTCCTCCTTAACGTCACCTCGGTTGAAGAGGCCAATGCCCTTTTGGAGAAACTGCCCCTCGGCCAGGCAAAGCTGATGGATTTCGATTTGATACCGCTTGGTCCATTGAACCCCCTTCGTCTTCTCCTCAACGATCAATCCCCCGGGCCAAGTCACCCGTAACGGTCCTGCCCCGTCTGCTGGCCTCACCGGATGCCCAACATCCGCGTTGACTCGCGTTCATCAGCGGCCCATCCTCCGCCCAGTTCGTTTGGCAAAATCCCTTTTCCCACCCCGCTCTAAACCCGTTAACAATTTTCAAAAAGTTTCTATCTCCCGCCGCTTCAACACATTCCCTCCAAATTTCACGCTCGTCCGCACACCTCCGCTGCGATACTCACGTCCGAGTGCAACAGCAATGACCCTCGAAGAACTCCAAGCCCAGATGGACGACCACGAAAAGAATTACGGCAATGTCCCCGCCGAGCCCGACTCCGACGAATTCGAATCAGAAAATTCGCAAGAAGACGATTCCGAATCAACCGAACGCGAAGTTTTTGATTGCGAAACGTACGATCCTCGCTGCCACGGACGCTCCGGCGGCCCCCGCACGCCCGAAGGTAAGGCCATCTCCTCCCAAAACGCCAACAAACATGGCTGCCGCTCCAAAACGCTCATCTTGCGCCACGAGGATCCCGCGGAATACGAAGCTCTCTATAAGAAATGGTCGGATCACTACCAACCCGACGGCCACGTCGAAGAAACACTCGTTAAACAGCTCATCGACAACCATTGGTTTTTCCTGCGCGTCAGCAAGCGCATGGAACAAGTCGATTGGGAGATGCCGACCAATGCATATCACTGGACCGAGACGCACCAGAAGCTGATCAACAACTTCATGCGGTATAAAACCACCGCTGAACGGGCGTATCAGAAGTCCTTCCGCATCGTCGAAGGTTATTTTCGCGATTGTTTCCGCGACAAAATCGCCGCCGACAAAGCCGACCTGATGCGGTTGAAAATAGAGGCGCAAATCGCCCGCAAATCACCGGAAGGCAAGCCGGCAACAGCACAAACCCTCACTCCGCCCTCCGCCCCGGCTTTGCGAAAGCAAAATCCCGAGCCTCTGTCGGTGATCAGCGGCGACGGACCGATTCAGGGCGAACAATTTCTCTCTCAACCGGACACTGACGCTGCCCTCCCCGCGCGGATAACCTCACCCACATCCAACCCGGGAATGCACCCCAAGCCAAGTTTGTCTTGATAACCCGACCGCTCGGCTTATCCCGCTCCGGGCGGGACAACGCATGAGAACATGGTCATTTGCGGATCATTCCCGATGGCATCTATTACGCCTGCGGCCTGACGCTGGTGGGCATTGCGCTGTCGTATTACCTGACGGCCTGGATAGGTGTGCCTTTCTATCTCCTGGCGGCGTTCTGTCTGTACTTCTTCCGCGACCCAGATCGCACTCCCCCCGCGGGAAACGGCATGCTCGCCCCGGCCGACGGCAAAGTGGTCGCCATAAAAGAAATTGACGGCCAAACCCGCGTCAGTATCTTTCTAAACATCTTCAACGTGCACGTGAATCGCACTCCTATTCCCGGCCGGATCACCAACGTCACTTATCATGCCGGCAAATTCCTGAATGCCGGTCACGAAGCGGCCTCGGCCGAGAATGAGCAGAACACATTGAGCATTGAAGGCGAAGGAACTCAGATCATTTGCAGGCAGATCGCAGGGCTCATCGCACGCCGCATCGTCTGTTATAAAAAACCTGGCGACACACTCACCCGGGCCGAGCGTATTGGCTATATCAAATTTGGTTCCCGCGTCGACATCATCTTCGGCCCCGAATGGAATACCATCATCCGCATTGGCCAGCAGGTCCGAGCCGGCCGAAGTGTGGTTGCCGACCGATGTGATCAAATCAATGCCGAGCGGGGTGCGCAATGAATCCCGCGCGGAACACGCGGTGAAAGGGCTCACTTTGCGAGAACGCTTTATCGATCCACGTTCTCCCGACCGCCGCCCCCGACGGGCCGCGTACGTCCTACCCACGCTGTTCACTAGTGGCAATATCTTTCTTGGGTTCCTCGCAATTTTGCAGTCGTTCCAGGGAGCTATGCAGGCCCAAAGCGGGGACCTTGGGTCGAACTGGCACTTCGCCTTGGCGGCAAAGGCTATTGGCTTCGCCGTCTTCTTTGATGGCCTCGACGGACGCATCGCCCGCATGACCAACACGGTCAGCGACTTTGGACGTGAGCTCGACTCGATCGCCGATGTCGTCACCTTCGGGATCGCCCCCGCCGTGCTGATATTTGTCTGGGGAGTCCTCTTCGTTATTCGGCCGGATGATGGCCAACTATACAGCCATCTCTTGCGCGCGGGCTATTTCGTGGCGTTCTTCTTTTTACTCTGCGGAGCCGTGCGCCTCGCCCGATTCAACGTGCAGACCAATCCCGTGCCCAAGAACCCCGGACGTCCAGACCGAAAACACTTTGTCGGGATGCCAATCCCCGCGGGCGCTGGGTTCGTAGCCGCTGTTGTTTACTTCTTCGATTCCGCTCCTATCCGTTCTTTTGCCTACTCCATCGTTTGGCTCGTTGCCGCAGGGATCGTTGCTTTGCTGATGGTCAGCACCTGGCGCTACCCCAGCTTTAAACAACTCAGCGTCTCCAAACCGCGTACCCCGCTGGTTGCCATCGTCTTAGCCAGCATCGTCCTTCTCATCTGGTTTTGGTCGCAACCGGTTCTGCTGTTGATAGCGTCCACCTACGTGTTGAGCGGCATCGTGATTCGTATCGGCGGCATCGTCCGGCGCAGACTCAGGCGTCCCCCCACCCCCCTACCGGAGCATCAGATTGGCTAGCCCAAAAACAAAATCAAACGCGCCGCGAATTGCGCTTGTCGGCGGCGAAACCTTACTCGGACGCGAGATCGCGGAAGTGTTCAAATCGCGCTCAGGAAACGTCGTCATTACTCCCTACGCCGCCACGGGAGAAGGTAACTTCGATGAGGAGGATGGCGAGGCAGTCTACCGCGAACCCCTTGAGGCGAAATCCATCCAGGACGAGCGCGCAGTTCTGATTGCCGGTACTTCACAAGGTGCGCGAAAAGCTTTTGAGCTCGTGAAGGCGGCCGGTGGCAAACCGCTTCTCATGGATTGCACCGGGCAGCTCGATCAACAAACCGAAGCAAAGATCGTGGCCCCGCTCGCTGAAGAGAATTTCACCGGCCCGGGTTGGCTCTATGTTCTCGCTCATCCCGCGGCTACGGCGATTCTCTTGGTCTTGCGGCAATTGGCACGACATGAGCCCATACGCCACGCGATCCTCACGATTTTTGAGCCCGCGAGTGAGCGTGGAAAAAAGGGGGCTTCCGAGCTCCACCAGCAAACTACCAGTCTTCTTGCCTTCAAGCCTCTCGAAAAGAAGGTATTCGACACTCAGGTTGCCTTCAACCTCCTGGCCGCTTACGGTGAGGACGCGCCGGAGTCGCTGATCGCCTCCGAGCAGCGCATCGAAAGACACCTCGCGACTCTGCTGAGCCGTCAAAAGGTTCCGAGCGTACCGATGCCCTCCATACGGCTCATCCAGGCGCCCGTATTCCATTCCTATAGCATCTCTGCTTGGGTCGAGTTTGAATCCCCAATGAGCGCGGCCCCTCTCGCGGAAGCGCTGGCATCCGCACAAATTGAGGTCCGCGATGCCAACCAGGAAACTCCGGGCGCGACCGACGCGGCCGGACAAAGCGGCTTAATCGCAGGCGATATCCGTGTCGACCGGAACAACCCGCGCGCGGCCTGGATCTGGATTGTAGCGGATAACTTGCGCCTCACCGCCGACGCGGCTGCTGATCTTCTAACTGCGCTCGAGGTTTCAAAATAGTGCTCCGCCGCTTTCTGCCGTTCGCGCTTCTGCTAACCGCGGTCCTTTGCATCTCCGGTTGCGGTTACCACGTAGGCGGCGCCGCCGACATGGTTCCGAAAGGAATCCAGACCGTGGCGGTTCCAGCCTTCAGGAACGGATCCACTCACTACCAGCTCACAGACCAGCTCCCGGAAGCCATCTCCCGCGAGTTCATGGCCCGTACCCGTTTTCATATCGATAACGACACCAGCACGGCCGACGCGGTACTGAAGGGCAGCGTAAACCGCATCGGCGCTTATCCCGTAATCTCCGATCCAATTACCGCCAAGGCAACCACCATGCAGCTTTCGGTCAATCTATCGGTCGAACTCGTGGAACGCACCACGGGCCGGGTTCTATACGCGAACAAGAGCTTGGATTTCAAGACGTATTATCAGATCGCCATCGATCCTCACCAATATTTCGATGAAAGTGGCCCCGCACTCGACCGGCTCTCGCGCGAGGTCGCGGCCAGCGTAGTCAGCGCAGTGGTCGAGAATTTCTAAATGGCGATGACTCCTGATCAGTTTCTCGCACGGATTGCCAAGCAGCCGCCCGCGCCCGTTTATCTGTTCCTCGGACCGGAAGGCTATCAGCGGCGGCTCTGCAAGGAAGCATTGGTTAATCGCGTACTGCCGGGTGATGCACGGACCGATGGACTGACCCAGATCGATCTCCAGGATCTGAGCCTGTCCGAAGTGCTGGACGATGCTCGTTCCTTATCGCTGTTCTCTCAAGAGCGCGTCATTTGGGTATCGGGTGCGGAAAACGCACTGCCCAGGCGCATCACTGCCAATTCCGATGATGAGGATGCCCCCGAAAAGACCTCAACATCGGCCCTGAGCGCCTACATCAAAGCGCCGACGCCAGGCACGGTTGTCATTTTCGAATGCAGCCGCTATGAGTTTTCAGGCGACGACCGCGCAAAACTGGAGCGCGTCGAGAAATTCTTCGCCCCGGTTCCAACTACAGTTGAGTTCCGCCCGTTTACGCCGGAAGCAAGCCGTTTTCTAGCTCAAGAACTCGCCCGTCAGTACAAGCTTCAGCTGAGCGGCGCAGAACTAGCTGCGTTACTTGATGCTGTCGCAGGCGACGCAAATCGTCTGGCATCGGAAATGGAGAAGCTCTCTCTTTTCGTCGAGCCCGGCCGCAAAGTCACTATGGATGACCTACGCGCGCTCGTGCCGAACGCCTCGCAAAGCACCATCTTTGCGCTCGTAAATGCATTAGGGCACAGGGACCGAGCCGGAGCGCTCCGCTCTCTCGATATCCTGATCCGCGAAGGCGAATACCTGCCGCTGGCGCTGACTTTTCTTAGCACGCAATTCCGTCTGGCCCTCGCTGCGAAAGAGTCGCGCATCACTGCTCAACAGGCCCAAAGTTTCTTCTCTAACTTAGGCGTCCGCATCTGGCGCGATCGCATTGAGCAGGTGATGGGCACAGCAAGCGTCTTCACAGCCGCTCAATTATCGAAAGCCTTGAGCCTCATTTACGAAACCGACCGCAAATTTCGCGACAGCTACAAAGACGACCGCACCGTAATGGAGACACTAGTCTTGGCCTTGACCAATTAAATTTTTACTTCGTCGTGGGCGTCAAATCGACCATCGGCGAGCAGCAAGGCTTTTCGACCGGCTTGAACTCCATAACCTCGGCCCGCGTGTAATTGGGATCGTAAAGGTTCAATTGCCATTTGCCATCGCGTCCAATCTTTGGAGGTTGTGATGGTTCGTAGCCGCGGGCTTGAACTTCTTTGTACGCCGCCTGAATGCTGCCTACGCCGAGCGCGAAATG
Source organism: Bryobacteraceae bacterium (assembly GCA_036269625.1). Classification (GTDB taxonomy): domain Bacteria; phylum Acidobacteriota; class Terriglobia; order Bryobacterales; family Bryobacteraceae; genus Bog-105. Next base: position 7,238 of record DATBEF010000242.1, read on the forward strand.
ATGACTCACACCCAATTGCTTAGGCGTTGGGTTATGCGAATTCAGCATGTACTCCAGCCAGTCCGTTCCGTCTGGAACACGCATGTCAACCCAATCCGTCCGGTCATCCTTCATGCCGCCGTACCACGTCATTTGGAACCCCAGAATGTCGCGATAGAAACGATCGGCAGCTTCCCGATCATGAATCGTGACACCACAATGAATCATGCGCTTTGAAATGCGAGCGTCGGGCATCAGTTTTCCAAACTGCTCGCTGTGAAGCGAACCAGGCATGTACTGTACGAATTCAACGCTGTGGCCTTCCGGATCTTTAATCATCATGCTGATGTTCTTATCCAGCCCTGGTTTGAGCGTTGCCGGAACTTTCACCTGGTGCGCCGCCAAATAGTCCCGGAGTTGTTGAATGTTAGTCGTTTCGAATGCGAAATGCGTCATCCGGTCTTCGTCGCCCTGGAGACCCGGATAGATTTCGATGTATTGATGATCGTTGACCTTGTAGTAATTCAGCATCAGGCCGCCTGTCGGCTTATCGAGGCTGAAGTGAGCGAATCCCAGCACGTGGCCGTAGAACTTCTCGGCAGCATCAAGATCGCTAACCTTTAGACCGATATGGGCAATGCCGATGATCGGCGGCCGGCTCGGTCCAGATCCATCTTGAGCCGGTCGGCTCATAAGCAACATCGGGACGAACGCGAAGCAAATGGAGAGTGTGCGGCATTGCATACGCCAATCATCATATAGCGAACCAAGGTGCGAAGTTCACGGCTTGGCGAGCAGCATTGCCAGCAACGCGACCCGGTCCGCGATCCGATCGACCAAAATGCTTTCATTGACAGCATGGGCGCCCTCGCCAACCGCTCCTAATCCGTCAAGAGTAGGAATGCCAAGACCGGCCGTAAAGTTGCCATCCGAGCCGCCGCCCGTCGATGACTCTTCCAAAGCCACATCCAATTGTCCGGCGAGTTGCTTTGCCTCACCGAACAGGCCTGCGATCGCCTTCGTCCGCTCCATTGGCGGCCGGTTCAAACCGCCTTCGACCGCGATGGAGCAACGCTTATCGAAGGGTCGAAGGCTGCGGAACTTCTTATCGAGAGCGGCCGCATCCCGCAGCCGTGCTATCCGCATGTCGACCTCAATCCGCGCCTCCGCCGCCACCACGTTTGTCCGCGTTCCCCCGCTGATCACGCCCGGATTCACTGTGATACCGCGATCGAGGTCGGTGAAAGTTGCGATGCGTTCGATCTGCCGCGCCGCTTCGAGAATCGCGCTCGCGCCGGCCGCGAAGTCCACGCCCGCATGTGATGGCCTTCCTGTAATCGAGATGGTGTAATCGCCAACGCCCTTGCGAGCAGTTTTCAGTTTGCCGGTGAGACCCGTTCCTGGCTCGACCACCAGCACATAATCGCTCCGTTTAGCTTCGGCCTCGGTAACGGCGCGCGAAGTTTGGCTCCCGACCTCCTCGTCTGAGACGATCAGCAGAACCACTTTTCGTGCGACCGGCACGTCCAGATCGCGCAGCAGCCGAGCGGCATAGATGAAGAAGGCCAAGCCCGCCTTCATGTCCAAAACTCCTGGGCCCCAAAGACGCCCCTTCTCGACTCGGAACGGCATTTTGGCGAGCGTTCCTAAAGGCCAGACGGTATCGCCATGACCAAGACCCAGCACTTGCCCGACCTTGCGCCGGCCGGGCAGATTGAACTCCAGACGCAGGTGATTCCCGAAGCCCTTTCCCTTTAATATTCGCGCCTTCGCAATATCCTGGTTCTCCGTCGCAATCCGTTCGCACAAGCGGTTCACTGCGTCCGGCGAATCGCTGGGCGACTCAATTTCCACCATGGAGCGAATTGAGCTCACAATATCGGCTTGCTTCTGGTTGGCGTAGCGTAGGTAAGGATGCATCGGTTGTTATAGTAGGACTTCGTTCTAATGGCTCCAATTGATATCCAGGAGATCCGTGAAATACTGCCGCATCGCTACCCGATGCTGCTGGTCGATCGCATTCTCGACATCTCCGACCGCCACATTGTCGGCATTAAAAACGTGACCGTGAACGAACCCTTTTTCGCTGGCCACTTTCCCGAAATGCCCGTCATGCCCGGCGTGCTCATCGTCGAATCAATGGCGCAGGTTGCGGGCGTATGGGTCGGGAAAACCGTGCCGAACTCCAAAGGTAAGCTGATGTTTTTGGCTTCGGTGGAAGATGCCAAATTTCGCAAGCCCGTGGTTCCGGGCGACCAGTTGCGCATTGAAATGACGCTCGAAAAGAGCAAGCAGACGGTAGTGAAAATGAGGGGCGCGGCCACGGTGGATGGGAAGCTGGTCGCCGAAGCAATCGTCATGTGCAAGCTGATTGAGCGCGCTCCGGCATCGCCGTCTGGGGTCGAGGTTCGCGAGCCGCAATTGGCCTAGCTATTCGTCTCGATGGCGATTCATCCCACGGCGATTGTCGATCCTAAAGCCGCGATAGCCTCCGATGCCGAAATCGGACCCTATTGCATCATCGGTCCTGGCGTAACCATCGGCGCCCGCACGCGGTTCATGGCGCATGCCTATCTCGAGGGCAAACTGACCATCGGCGAAGACAACATCTTCTATCCATATTGCTCGTGCGGTGTTGCGCCGCAGGATAAGAAGTACCGTGGTGAAGCGTCCGAAACCCGGATCGGCAACGGAAATACCATCCGTGAGTTCGTCACCATCAATCGCGGGACCGAAGGCGGCGGCATGGTCACGGCAATCGGGAACGGCAACCTTCTTATGGCTTACGTGCATGTAGCGCACGACGTAATTGTCCACGACCGCACGATTCTCGCGAATGGCGTCACCTTTGCGGGGCATGTCATCGTCGAGGACGGCGCGAATCTTGGCGGGATGACGGCGGTTCATCAGTTCTGCCGCATCGGCTGCTATGCCATTGTCGGAAGCTTCAGCGTCATTAAGAAGAATGTGCTGCCTTATTCGATTACGGCGGCGCCCCACGAAGTCGAAGTTTATGGCGCGAATCGCGTGGGCATGGAGCGTGCCGGATTCTCGAATGAGTCCATTGAAGCATTGCAGAATGCTTTTCGGATCCTGACCCGCGCCGGTTTAAACACGACCCAAGCGCTCGCCCGGATCGATGAGGAAGTACCGGCTACCGCCGAGGTCCGCCATCTGCTTGAGTTCATCAAAGCCGGTCAAAAGACCACGGCATAAGTTATGGGCGCCCGTTACGGCATGATCGCGGGCAACGGGCGCTTTCCCCTGCTCGCCCTCCAAGTAGCTCGAAGTCAGGGCCATGAAGTTGTCGTGGTCGCAATCAAAAACGAGGCTTCGCCTGAGTTGGAACCGCTCGCGGCCAAATGGTACTGGATCGATATTGGCCAACTAGGTAAGTTGATCGAAATCTTAAAAGGCGAAGGCATCCGCGAGGCCATGATGACTGGCCAGGTCAAGCACGTCAGCCTGTTTTCAGGCCTTACTCCTGATTGGCGCTTGTTGAAAGTGCTCGCGTCGCTTAAGCAGAAGAACACCGCGGCCCTGATTGGCGGAATCCAGCAGGCATTGCTCGAAGAAGGGATTGAACTTGTGGATTCGACCCGGCTCTTAAAAGCGCTGCTACCGGAAAAAGGCGTGCTCACGCGCCGTAAGCCCAGCAAAGAAGAAGCCATCGACCTGAAATATGGCCGCAAATTGGCTTCCGCTTTGGCAACGGCAGACATCGGCCAGAGCGTTGCAATCAGTGACAAAGCCTGTGTCGCCGCCGAAGCGATGGAAGGCACCGATGACATGCTGCGCCGTGCCGCTTCGCTCGTCAACGGCCGGCCATTGCGCCTGGTAAAGGCATCGCGTGGACGCGCACATTTGTTGTTTGACGTGCCGGTAGCCGGTCTGGCGACCATTGAGACGATGATTGAGACAAATACAACGGCCATGGCTGTCGATGCCGGACGGACTTTGCTGCTGGATCGGGAAGAGATGCTGCGTCGCGCTGATGAACACGCACTGAGCATTGTGGCCTATGATCCTTGGGAATTAAAGAGATGAGCACTATTCGGGCTGCTGTCATCGGCGCAGGCTCCTTCGGCCGAAATCATGCGCGCGCCATCGCCGCGTTAGACGATGTCGAGTTGACGGCCATTGTGGATGTGGATCTGGGCCTTGCTCAGGCGCTAGCACAAGAGTTCAAGTCGCAAGCCTTCACCCGTCTTGACGAGGTTATGGGATGCACCGAAGCGGCGATCGTTGCCACGCCGACCAGCACTCATGAGGAGGTGACAACGCGGCTGCTCGAAGCAGGCATAGACGTCCTGGTCGAGAAGCCCATCGCGCATAGCGCCGAGGCGGGCGACCGTCTGGCTCGGCTAGCGGAGCGGCAGGGGCGCGTTCTGCAGGTCGGACATCTGGAGCGGTTCAACCCAGCTGTGGTCGCACTGGAACGGATGCTGTCGATCCCGCTTTTCTTCGAAGTTCATCGTTTGAGCGTATTTACTCCCCGCAGCCTGGATGTCGATGTCGTGCTCGACTTGATGATTCACGACCTGGACATCGTGCTCACATTTACCGGCGAGATGCCGTCCGAAATCCGCGCGGCAGGCATTTCCGTCTTGTCCCAGCGGGTCGACATCGCAAACGTGCGGCTGGCCTTCCCGAGCGGCTGCATCGCAAACCTGACGGCCAGCCGCGTCTCGACAGAGAAGGTCCGCAAATTGCGTCTCTTCCAGCCGCGCCAGTACATCTCGCTCGATTACCAACGGCAGGACGCGGTGAGCGTCGCGGTCGAAAGCAGCGGGTCCAGCTCGCCCGGCATCGGCTTCGAACCCCTTGCGGTGGACCGTGGGGAGCCGCTGGCATTAGAGCTTCGATCTTTCTTCGCATCCGTGCGTGACCGAACCACCCCCCTGGTGACCGCGGTCCAGGCTTCGAATGCCTTGCGCGTGGCCGAGGCAATTCTTGCTAAAATCAAGGAGCATGGGGAGTTAGTGGCGGAAACGATTCGCCGCCACAGCGTAACATCTCGTTAAGCCGGGAAACTTGCCCGCCCGTCCGAACGTCGTAGCAAACGATCAATCCAGCAGTATGGCGAATACCACCACGGTTGCCACAGACGCAGAAACCGCCGTTCCGCTTGCCACGCCGGAACCCGAGTTGCATCTGCTGCTCACTTGGCAGCCGGTTCACACCCGCAGCGAATGGCTCGGTATCATCGGCGCGACCGCCGTCGTGCACCTGGTGTTGTTTATCTTCGCTATCCAGGTGTCGAGTTTCGTCGATCGGACACCGCCCTCCCGTCCAATCGTGATCGAACATCATACGCCCCTGTATTTGCCGCGCGATATCTTGACCCAAAGGGCGCCAAATAAGGACAAGCTGACAAAGCAGATCAGGCTGGCGGACCTGGCGAAAGCTGAACCGACCGCGGCGGTCCCCGCTCCGAAGAAATTCACTCTGCCCAAGCAGCTTCAACCTGCCCAACCGAAGCCCGAAGCGCCAAAGATCCTGCCCGAAGCGCCTGCACTGGCGATGAATCAGCCTCCCGCGCCTGCTCCAATTGGTTCGCCGACGAGTCCCATCGCGCCCGGTCCACCCCCGCCCGCGCCGTCCAACAATCCATTTCTTAGCCTGGGCCAATCCACCCCCAGCAATTCCAAACCAGCCATAAAGCCACCGGATGGTTCCATGGACGGCATTCTGCAGGGCATGGCTAAGAATTCCAGCCGAAAGATAACCATCACCGATAGCAGCACTCCAGCGCCGATTCGGCCGGGAGCGCCGGTGGCGAGCGGCCATTTCGCAAACCAGCATGCCACTATCGAATTGCAGAGCGACCCTGAAGGCGCCGACCTGCGCCCTTACCTCGCCGAGATCCTCTCGATCGTTCGCAACAATTGGCATCGCGTCATTCCGGAAAGCGCGGTCATGGGCCGTTTACGCGGACAGACCGTGATCGAGTTCGCTCTTGATCGAGACGGTAAGGTGGTCAAGCTCGTGGTTGCCGACCCTTCGGGAACGACCTCGCTTGACACAGCTGCCGTGGCCGGATTGAGCATGTCGAACCCGCTACCTCCGTTGCCGAGCGACTACAAAGGCTTTCAACTCCGCCTGGCTTTCTCGTTCGACTACAACATTCCAGCACAATGACCGGTCCTGGCGATTCCGGAGGCCGAGGCATGATCAGCATCAAGACGGCAATGATCTTGTATGCCGTCCTGGCCGTTTTTGCCATCCTAACGTTAAAAAAGGAGTGGCTCTTTGTTGCGCTTGTTATCCTGGGCGGCGCGGCCATTAAGACCTATATCTCCCATGTGCGGCGCAAGCTAGAGTGAGACCGTTCATCCATTCTTCAATCCTTGTCCTGGTGCTGGCCGGCGTGCTATCGGCCGAGACGGGCTATGACGCCTGGCTCCGGTATCAGCCGATTCAAGACGCCAACGTTCTAGAGTTATATCGCGACCTACCGGCCAGCGTCGTTATTCTGGAATCTTCGCCGGTTCTAAAAACAGCTCAGTCCGAAGCGCTTCGCGGCCTCCGCAGCATGCTGGGCCGAACGCTTCGCCTCGATAACAAGCTTCCGGACGAGAGTTGCATTTTGCTTGCAACTCTCGCCGAAGCGCGACAAGTATTGACCGGGACGGATCTGCCTGCGAATCTTCCTGACGACGGCTTTGTTTTGAAGACCACTGCCGTGCACGGGCATAACGTGGTTCTGGTTACTGCGTCCAATGATAGCGGTGTCCTGTATGGCACTTTCGCACTTCTGCGAAAGATAAACCTGCATGAGGCCGTGGACCATCTTGACGATCGCGAGGAACCATCAGCCCCGATTCGGTGGACCAACGAATGGGACAACCTGGATGGAAGCATTGAACGCGGCTATGCGGGCCGTTCCTTCTTTTTTGAAAATGGCTCCGTCGTGCCCGATCTCACGCGCGCCGGCGATTACGCCCGGTTGCTTGCTTCGATCGGCATCAATGGATCGACCATCAACAACGTGAATGCCAATCCGCTCGTACTTAGCTCGGATTTTCTTCCGCAGCTAGTGAGAGTTGCCGATGCCCTCCGCCCCTGGGGCGTCCGTATGTCCATAGCGGTTGATTTCAGCAGCCCCAAAATTGTTGGCCATCTCGACACCTTCGATCCTCTTGATCCAAAGGTTGCGGAGTGGTGGAAGAACAAGGCCGACGAAATCTATCGCGCGATTCCCGACCTCGGCGGGTTTCTGTTGAAGGCTGATTCGGAAGGGCGCGTCGGACCCTCCACCTACGGCAGAACTCATGCCGATGCTGCGAATGTCATCGCGCGAGCGCTGAAGCCACATGGCGGAGTTCTGGTCTATCGCGGCTTTGTCTATGACCATCACATGGATTGGCGCAATCTGAAGAACGACCGTGCCCGCGCGGCGTACGACAACTTTGCCAAACTCGATGGTAAGTTCGATGACAACGCGCTGGTGCAGATCAAGTACGGACCCATCGACTTTCAAGTTCGTGAGCCGGTATCGCCGTTGCTCGGCGCCTTACCGCACACCAATGAACTCCTCGAATTGCAGGTAACGCAGGAATATACAGGCCAGCAGCGGCATCTTTGTTTTTTGCTACCGATGTGGAAGGAGATCCTCGATTTCAACCTGCACGCCAGTGGCGGCGACACTCCTGTCAAAGACATTGTTGCCGGCAAAACCTTCCATCGTCCGCTAGGCGGCTTCGTTGCCGTAGTCAATGCGGGCCACGATCAAAACTGGATGGGGGCGGACCTCGCTATGGCGAACTTATATGCGTTCGGCCGAATGGCGTGGAACACGAGCCTGCCTTCGGCCAGGATTGTCGATGAGTGGACTCGGCAGACTTTCGGCGACGACGCTGAGGTGACCGATACCATCGATAACTTAGAGCTTCGCTCCTGGCGCGTGTATGAGGACTACACCGGTCCACTCGGCGCAGGCGGTCTCACCGACATTATTGGCGTCCATTATGGCCCCGGCATTGAATCGTCAGAGCGCAATGGATGGGGCCAGTGGCACCGCGCGGATGAGCATGGCATCGGCATGGATCGAACCATAGCCACCGGGACCGGCTACATCGGCCAATATTCGCCTCCGGTTGCCGCGATGTACGAGTCCCTGGAAAAGTGCCCCGACAACCTGCTGCTTTTCATGCACCACGTTCCTTACACGTACGTTCTGCACTCGGGCAAGACTGTTATCCAGCACATCTACGATTCGCATTACGAGGGCGCGGCTGAGGCAGGCCGAAATCCCGAACTCTGGAAGCGATTACGCGGGCGCATTGATGAGGATCGTTATGAAGCGGTCATGACAAAGCTGGAGTATCAGCGCGGCCATGCAATTGTCTGGCGCGATGCAGTTTGTAACTGGTTTTTTCGTGAATCAAAGATCCCCGACGCAAAGGGCCGCGTAGGCCATCATCCAAACCGAATTGAAGCCGAAGACATGCAATTCAAAGGCTTCAAAATGCAGGCCGTTACGCCCTGGGAGGATGCGTCGGGCGGTAACGCGATCATCTGCCCCGAATCGCGCTGCACGGCCACTCTAACCTTTAAGGGACCCTCAGGCTGGTACGACCTGGCGATCCAGTATTTCGACCAAAACAACGGGAAATCGCACTTCAGCGTCGCGGACGGAGAGCAAAGCCTGGGCGAATGGAGCGCGGATCTCGTGCTGCCCAGCGCCAAGCTCGATTCGCATACAAGCACGTGGCACACGATTCGTGGCGTAGCGCTTCGGACGGGCGATCAGATTCACATCGTTGGCGTTCCTGATAGCGCCGAACGTTCTGCCATCGACTATATTGAGATCACGCCCGAACCGCGCTGATTCTATTCGCTTTCGTTTCCGACTTTCAAAACGGCCAGGAACGCTTCCTGCGGAATCTCGACCCGTCCCACGCGCTTCATTCGCCGCTTGCCTTCCTTTTGTTTTTCGAGCAGCTTTCGTTTCCGCGTGATGTCTCCGCCATAGCACTTGGCCAACACATTCTTCCGCAGCGCTGAAATTGTCTCGCGCGCGATGATCTTGTTCCCGATCGCCGCCTGCAGAGCCACCTCAAACATCTGCCGAGGTATCAGCTTGCGCAGCCTCTCAATCAGCGCCTTCCCTCGCTCGTAAGCGAAGTCCCGGTGCACAATAATCGACAGCGCATCCACCGGCTCAGCCGCCACAAGCACATCCAGCTTCACCATGGGCGAAACGCGATGCCCTGCCAGGTGATAATCGAGCGACGCGTATCCCCGCGATGCCGATTTCAGCCGGTCGTAGAAATCCATGACAATCTCGTTCAGCGGCATCTCGTAGAGAAGCAGCACGCGGCCGCTTCCGATGTACTCAAACTTCTTTTGCACTCCGCGCTTCTCTTCAAGCAGCTTTAAGATCTCGCCGATATACTCTTCTCGCGTGATTACGGTCGCGTCGATAATCGGCTCTTCAATCTGCTGGATCGAAGACGGTTCCGGAAATTTCTGCGGATTATCGACTTCGATAACGTCGCCGCCGGTTGTGGTCACGCGGTATCGCACGCCCGGCGCCGTCGTAATCAAGTCGATCTGAAACTCGCGCTCCAGGCGTTCCTGAACGATTTCGAGATGCAACAGGCCCAGAAATCCGCACCGGAAACCAAATCCCAGCGCCATCGAATTCTCCGGCTCAAAGCTAAACGAACTATCGTTCAGCTGTAACTTCTCGATCGCATCCCGCAACAACCCATGCTCATGCGACTCAACGGGATAAAGTCCCGCGAAGACCATCGGTTTGATCTCCTGGAAGCCCGGCAGCGGCTCGCTCGCGAGTCTGCCTTCCTCCATGATTGTGTCGCCCACCTTGGCATCGGAAACGGTCTTGATATTGGCGAATAAGAAACCAGCTTCACCGGCGGTCAGTTCATCGCACGGGATTGGTTTGGGCGATTGGAAGCCGACGCCTTCCACATCGTGGGTCGTGCCGTTCGAATACAACCGAATCTTCTGTCCTTTGCGAAGCGTGCCATCGATAACGCGCGTCAGAATGATCACGCCACGATACGGATCGAACCACGAATCAAAAATCAGCGCGCGCAGCGGTCCATCCGGATTTCCGCGAGGCGGAGGGACACGACGCACCACTGCTTCCAGCGTCTCTTTGATCCCGACGCCATTTTTCGCGCTGGCCAAGATCGCATCTGAGGCGTCCAGACCGATCAAGTTCTCAATCTGCTCGCGAATCCGCTCGGGTTCGGCCGACGGCAAGTCGATCTTATTGATTACCGGGATGATCTCCAGATCGTGACTTAGCGCCAGATATGTATTCGCCAACGTCTGAGCCTCCACGCCTTGCGAAGCATCGACCACCAGCAGCGCGCCCTCGCACGCCTGCAAACTGCGGGAAACTTCGTAGGTGAAGTCCACGTGCCCAGGCGTATCGATTAAGTTCAGCTCATACGTGTTGCCATCGTCGGCCTGGTAATTAAGCCGCACAGCATGCGCTTTGATCGTGATCCCGCGCTCGCGCTCCAGGTCCATCGAGTCCAGCACCTGCTCCATCATTTCCCGTTGCGACACCGCGCCCGTGTATTCAAGCAGTCGATCAGCCAGCGTCGACTTGCCGTGATCGATGTGCGCAATGATAGAAAAATTGCGGATGAAGCGGGATTCCATGCGGTAAACTGAGGGTAAACCGAATTATCCCATAGCCATACTTGCACCCACCGCAAGAGTGGGATAGAAGTAGTGTGCTGCTCGACTCGCTTCATGCCTTATCAGACCTTTCAGGGAACGCTCGACGCCACCGGCTTGCGCATAGGCATAGTTGTCAGCCGCTTCAATGAATTCATCACCGAGGCGCTAGCTAAAGGGGCTCTCGAAACCTTGGAAAAACATGGCTGCCGACCAGAGGATATCGTGTTTGTGAAAGTCCCCGGAGCCTGGGAGTTATCCGCGGCTGCACAGGCCATCGCTCCCCGATGCGACGCCATTGTCGCCTTAGGCGCAGTCATCCGTGGGGACACGCCTCACTTCGATTACGTAGCGGGCGGAGCCGCTACCGGCCTAAATAACGTCGGTATTCAAACCCAAGTGCCCATTGCTTTCGGCGTTCTGACCACTGATAACATGCAACAGGCCATGGACCGCGCCGGTGGCAAAAGCGGGAATAAGGGTTCTGAAGCCGCCGAAGTTGCTATAGAATTAGCCAATCTAATCCGGCAGTTAAAGGATCGCTCCTAAACCATGGCGGCCCGCCACCGATCTCGCAAACGCGCTCTCCAGGTCCTGTTTGAATGGGATATGCGCAAGGACTCCATTGACGGCGCCATCGCCCATTATTACGAGACGCTCTATTCCGAAGAGGGCGAAATGAAGCCCAAACCGGATAAGTTCATGGAGGAACTCGCGCGCGGCACCGTTGCCAATGCCGGAACGATCGACAAACAGATTGAGGCAAAGTCCGAACACTGGCGTCTTGAACGCATGGCCGTCGTCGATCGGAACATTCTCCGCCTGGCCATCTACGAGTTTTCGCAGCAGGCCGTGCCCGCGCCCGTCATCATCGACGAAGCCATCGAACTAGCTCGCCAATTTTCTAACGACGAGTCGATTTCCTTCATCAACGGCGTGCTCGATGCCGTGCGGAAGCAAGCCGCGGCCACTCGCGCCTGAACCCATAAGCCCTAACCTTGTTAGAAACCGGACTAGGAGTACCGGCGCTTGGGACCAACTTTTACAACATTAATGTTTACAGATTAGGGCTACGCGGGCCATACTAGTAGCACATTACTGTAAGAACCACGTGTGGAGTCCAGGGGCTTCCACACCACCTTCCATGTTGAGAGGTTTCATGAAAACAGGACTCTGCAGCCGCATTCCGGCCGTCGTCTGTGTTTTGGCAGCTTTGATTTCTTCGGGCGCCCGGGTGGAGGCGCAAACGACCGCCGTCGCGCAGGTCAGTGGCACCGTATCGGACCCGGGAGGCGCGAGTGTGGTAACCGCTCAGGTCGTAATGACTGAGACCGACAAGGATCTCGCGCATACCACGATTACGGATGGCCGAGGCCAGTATATTCTCCCCAACCTTCCCGTTGGGCCGTATCGCCTCGAGGTTAAGGCCAACGGCTTTAAGGACTACCTTCAAACCGGCATCATTCTCGAAGTAAACAACAACATCGATATCGACGTTCACATGCAGATTGGTTCGGTCACCGAAACCGTGGAAGTGAAGGCGACGGCCAACCTGGTGGAGACGAAGGAGAATTCGGTCGCTTCGGTCATCGATCAGCAGCGGATCAATGAACTTCCGCTTAACAATCGGCAGCCAACCCAGCTGATCATCGCGCTGGGCGGTGCGGTTTACGCGGACAGCGGCGACACAGGCAGCAAAACGTTTTGGAACGCCACTCGCATTGCGGTCGCCGGCGGACAAGGTAACGGCACCGCGTACCTGCTAGATGGCGCGGATGCAACCGACGCGATGTCGAATGTGAACATGCCGTTTCCATTCCCCGATGCGCTGCAGGAATTTAGTATCGAGACGAGCGCTGTGTCGTCCCGGTTCGGCGAGCATCCTGGAGCTACGGTAAACGTGGTCACCAAGTCCGGATCGAACGAGTTCCATGGAGATCTTTTCGAATACATCCGGAATGGCGATCTTGACGCGCGCAATTTCTTTTCGACCAGCGGTCCCGATACCCTGAAACGCAATCAGTTCGGGGGAACGGCGGGCGGAAGAATCATTAAGGACAAGCTGTTCTACTTCGGGGGCTTTCAGGGAACGCGAAACCGCTCCAATCCGCCGCAGTTGACGACGCATATACCGACTGCGGATATGCTTGCCGGCAACTTCAGCACCATCGCTTCGTCGGCTTGCGGCAAGGCAGTGAGTCTTGCGAATCCCCTCGGCGGGAGCTTTTCGGGCAACCAGATTCCGGTCACGCAGTTCAGCCCGGTTGCTGTGGCGCTGACCAAGTATTTGCCAGTAAGCGCGGCTAACGGATGCGGCTTGGTGACTTATGGTATTCCGCAGACGGGCGATGAAGAAGAGTATATTGGCCGCGTCGACTACGTGATTAACGCGAAGCACACACTCTTTTCCAGATACTTCGCGGATGACTGGCGGAACCCGCCCGTTCTCAATGGGAACAATCTGCTGACCACCACTTCACCGGGTAATCTCGAGCTGGCGCAAGAGGCCACCATCGGCGATACGTACGTTTTCGGTCCGGGCACGCTGAACTCGTTCCACGTAGGATTTAATCGTATTCGCGACAACCGCGGACCCACGAACTTCCCCATCAACTGGACCGACCTGGGGTCGAACATGTACAGCGCGGTGCCGAATTTTCTATTAATCGGTTCCATGACGGGTTGGGTTCACAACTTACTGCGGAACTTGCGCGCCCGGACACTTCAATGTATCTAGCTATCAGATCGCTGATGATATGGACGTGATTCGCGGGCGGCATCAAATCGGATTTGGATTCAATTTGGCCCGTATCCAGAGCAACACGGTTTCGGGCTTTGACGAGAATGGCGCGCCCACGTTCAACGGGCAATTTACCGGGCTTGGACTTGCCGACTTCATGCTCGGGTACATGAACGATTTCCAACAAACCAACGCGACGCCGGACGACCTGCGGCAATGGGCCATGAGCGCCTACGTGCAAGACAGCTTCAAAGTCAATTCGAGCTTCACGGTGAACGTCGGTCTGCGCTGGGAGCCGATTTTCGCGGACCCCGATAAATACCGCCGGGGCGATTCGTTCAGCCAAGCGGGTTTCCTGGCGGGACAAGTCAGCACCATACATCCCAGCGCGCCTCCCGGATTACTTTTCCCGGGCGATCCCGGCATTCCTGCCGCAAACTGGTCTGGGCACTACAACGACTTCGGGCCACGCGTTGGGCTCGTCTGGAATCCTCACAAAGATGGCCGCGACACATTGCGTGCTGGCGCGGCGATTCTGTATGACCAGGCTGAAACGTGGTTTAACGAACGTGAAACCACGAATCCGCCGTATGGCAACGACATTGATGTAGGCTCAACCGGAACCTTAACCAATCCGTGGCTCGGATACCCAGGGGGAAATCCGTTCCCACAACACGGGAATCTTTTCTTCCCGCTGTTCGGGACATACATCAATATGCCGTTAAATCCCGCTCCGACTTACGTCGCGCAATGGAACCTTACCTATCAGCGCCAGTTCGCGGGTGACTGGATGGCCTCCATAAGCTACCTCGGCAACGAGACGACGCACCTTTGGATTGCGGAAGAACGAGATCCAGCAGAATACCTGGGAATAGGTTCATGCACGATAAACGGCAAGACTTATAAGCCCTGTTCCTCTACAGCGAACACCAACCAACGGAGGCTGTTGTATCTTACCAATCCATCGATCGGTCAGTATTACGCGAGCATCGATACGACCGACGACGGCGCGGTGTCGCACTACGAGGGACTCTTGATGTCGCTGACGCATCGCTTCAGCAACAGCTTCCAAATGAATGCCAATTTCACCGACTCGTATTGCCTTTCGGACTACGATTTTGGCGCGGCACTGGCGGGTTCCACCAACTCGCAAATTTTCAACCGGCATGCCGATTGGGGACCTTGTGTATCGGATACGCGTTATAACTTCAATCTGACCGGCGTGGCTCTGAGCAATTTCAAAACCGGTAACGGATTTTTGAACCACGTGGTGAATAATTGGCAGCTTGCGCCAATCATTCAGGCCCGCAGCGGCCAGCCGCTCAATATTACTTCGGGCAAGGACAATTCGTTGACTGGACTTGGGAACGACCGGCCAGACCAGGTGCTTTCTAATGCAGCCGCAACAAGTTCTACCTGCTCGTCGTCAGCCATTTGCGTTCAATACATCAATCCGGCCGCATTCGTGCAGAATCCAACCGGTACTTACGGGAATGTTGGGCGCAACGCGTTGCGCGGGCCTGGATTCTTCGATTTCGACGTTTCGTTAAGCCGTAGCTTCAAAATGACTGAACGCTACAGCCTGCAAATGCGTGCGGATGCTTTCAATATCTTGAACCACACGAATTTTGTGGGGGCGTTTGCGCCTGCCGGGCAAGAAGCGGGGGCAAGTTACGGCACGGCGAGCACTACCCTCAGTTCATCCAACTTCGGACAACTAACGGGCGCATATGACCCGCGTATTTTGCAGTTTGCGATGAAGCTAATTTTTTAGGTAAGTTTCATCAAAGCTATTCCCTCGCGACCGTGGCTCCGAAACGAGCCGCGACTGCGGGAGCAGTTCAAAGCTAGAAGACGAATTACGAACCGGCGGTTTCTTGCCGGAGCCAGTTTCGGATTGCATGCGCAGCCTGTGGCGTCATAAAGCTGAACCGCCTACCCAGAATCATTTTGATCAACAAATGATCCGTACTGCGGGTTGCGCCGACGCCGACGCCAAAGTTGAACTCCCACTCGGGGCTGAAGTCAATGTCGATTGCCGGAACGAACTGCTGTTCCTGCAAGAACAGAGGGTCGAATCCCGCGATATCGCCCATGGACCCGTAATATTCAAGTCCGCCGGCGATCATCTTGGTAAATTGATAGCTAAATTGAAAATTTGGTGAGAAGACTAGGCCCTGATGCACGGTCGGCCCATGCCATGATCGCTCTAGTGCCGGATTAAACGCCAGATACCACGGGCCAAGCTGCTTATCTACGATCGGCCTTATCTCCCAGGTCCACGTGTCGGGTGAGAATCGAGCCCGCTGATAGCCGATTTCAGTTGAAAGACTGACGCCGACGGGCCACTTCCAGCTATCCGGCACCTTCACGCGCGGTCGTATATGGTCGCCCACCCACTGGTAGCCTTGATTCGGACCCAAGCTGGTAAAGATGTAAAAGCCAGTTTCAAACCAATTCGTCCAGCCTTGCGTAATCTCCACCGTCTCGTGTTCCTGATGATTGGTGGGATATGTGCCGTCAATCGTCGTTTTTGAACCTTCCGCGGTGAAATTGCTGTGCAGTTCCACCATGGTATTGCCGGGCGCCACGGTATCTGCTCCGTAGACCTGTACCTCGTAATTCCCTTGTGCCAGCGCAGCGGCGCTCAGCGCGATTCCAACAAGAAGGAGCCGTATCATTCTGTTTCTTGGTGTTCAGAAATATTAAGGACGCTCTCAAAGCGTCGCGCGGTAACGTGTGTTCCCCATTTCGACCCTGCCGCAGCCGTGGCTTTTCTGAGCTCCAGTGCGTTCGAAATCTGCAAAAAGTCTCGCCGGCTCTAAACTCTCCCAGGTCTCGCGCCGATCAAGATTGTAGCGGCATGAAGGTTCTGTGGCTTATAGATTCGATCGAAGACCAGGCGCCCACGCAGGATCCTGCGGGCATCCTGCCGGACGACTGCTCTGCCAAGATAGTCGCTTCGCTGGGCGAGGCGATCTTCGACCTCGCGCATGAGCGCCAATCCTTTGCAGCCTGCGTCGTACGGCTGCCCCTTGAGGACGATCCTTCCACTGTTCTTGAAGAGCTGATGCGCGCCAAACCCGGTCTGCCAGTCTTGTTCTTGCACGAGCAAGGCCCGGCAACGGAAGCCGTACAGCTTCTGAAGCTCGGCGCTTGGCACTATTTCGACGCTCTCCCGGACCAGGACGAGTTTGCTCGCGTGCTCGATAGCCTCCCAACTCCGCAGCCATCGCACGCTGTAGCCCAGCGCGGCTGGCGATCCATGTTGGTTGGTGGAAGCGCAGGTATGCAGCAGATCACCGGCCTGATCGAGCTACTCGCCGCGCGCCGGTCTACCGTTCTCATTTTCGGCGAAACAGGCTGCGGTAAAGAGATGGTTGCCCGTGCCATCCACCAGGCCAGCCCGCGCGCGCATCGGCCTCTGGTTCCCGTCAACTGCGCAGCTATTCCGGATACGCTACTCGAAGCGGAACTCTTCGGCCATGTGAAAGGCGCCTTTACCGGCGCGACGAACGCACGGATTGGCCGCTTTGAACAAGCGCATCAAAGTACCCTGTTTCTCGACGAGATAGGAGATATGCCGCTCGATCTACAGGCTAAACTCCTAAGGGTCTTGCAGGAACGGGAGTTCAATCGCGTCGGAAGCTCGGAAACCATTCATGTCGATGTGCGCGTCCTCGCGGCCACCAACGTCGATCTGCTCGACCGCGTCAAACAAGGCAAATTCCGCGAAGACCTCTATTACCGCCTTAATGTGGTACCGTTGCGTGTTCCACCGCTCCGCGAGCGTCCCGAGGACATTCCCGCGCTGGTGCGCCACTTTCTCCAAAAGATCTGCGCCCAGGAACACATTCCTGTTAAAACCGTTTCCGCCGAGACCATGGAACGGCTCGCGCAGCATTCCTGGCCCGGAAACGTCCGGCAACTGGAGAACTCTGTCGAAATGGCAATCGTCCTGTCGGGCGAACGGCCTGCTCTCATCCCTTCCGATTTCTCCTTGCCTTCGCAAGCGGTGCGCAAGCCATCCGTTTTGAACGAGAACAATACTATTCCGCTCCCCGAAGAAGGCATCGATTTTGAACGAGTTATCGGACGGATTGAGCTCGATCTGCTGGAGCAGGCGCTGCAACGCGCCAAAGGCAACAAGAAACTTGCTGCTGAAATACTCGGACTAAAACGCACAACACTCGCCGCCAAGTTGAAAAGCCTGGAAGCGCAGGTTTGTGGATAATCTTTGAGGGCGCGGACTATCGCAGCCGAAATCCCGCAAACAGTCCCCAACAGGTCGCGTTCAAGAGAAACACGATCCCGCCCGTGATGAGTATTCCCTGGACGGTTTTGGCCTCCCCTCGTTTACGTATCCACAGAGCGAGCGGCAGCAGCGCGATCCATTGCGTCAAGCCGATACCGAGTACGACAGGAAGAACAAATGCCGATTGCGTCAAAGCACCGTCCAGTCCCCCCAATATGCAGATCGCGATCACTCCACCCAGGGCCAACAATACACCTTTCGGCACGCTGTGTCGTAATAAAGGTAGGGACGAACTTTCTCACCCATACGGTTGATCTTCGAACGCTGTCCGAGTTCCCACAGCATATCCGAAAATCCGCACGATGTCTCGCCAATAGAACAGCAGCCCTGCGAGGCACGCCCACTGCAAGGTGGTCAAGCTCAGAAACCTGGGATCTGGCTTAATCAATTCAATCAACAGTCGAAACGCTAGATATGCTGTGAGAAACGCGCGAAAAACATCCCCCTCGCGCACATGCCGCTCTTCCAGCGTGCGCAACCAAACGATCAAAAGCAGCAGGAAAGCTATCTCGTATAACTGTGTCGGATGCCGCGTAATGCCGTCGCCGAAATCGACTCCCCAGGGGAGCGACGTCGCGATGCCATAGGTCCGATCCGGCAGTCCTCCCAGAAAGCAGCCAATTCGCCCGACCGCGATTCCTGCCGCAAGCGCGACCGCAAACAGGTCTCCGGTCCTCCGCGGCACGCCCAGCTTTCGCTTGGTCCACTCAACCGCGATGGTTCCGCCCAGCAGCGCTCCAATAATGGTCTTCCCCTGCATCAGGAACAGCGGTTCGCGCCAATGGGCCAGCGTCTCCGCCGGGTCCGAGAACCACGCCAAAACCTTGCTGCCCGCCGCCGCACCCAGCACCGCCGCGACCACAACCCACATGCGCGTCACCGGATCGAGAAAGTCGCCGGCCATGCGCCTGCGCCGCAGGTACAGCCGGAAGCCCACAAAGTAAGCGACCGCTTCAAAGAAAACGTGCGCCGGAATAGCGATTCCGCCGATCCTCCAAACAACCGGAAAAAGATACGCCCTGGCCCGACGCCGCGCTACTTCGACTTGCGACGGATACAGAGAATTAACCGCCCATGTCGTAGAAGAATTCTTCCTGAACGATCTTTCCGTCTTTGACCGTATACAAACCGGTTTCATCCATCGTCATTCGCTTGCCGGCCATGGGGCCAGTTTTGGCCGTCACGTCGTACTTGAATCGAACAATGAAGCGATCGCCGTGAGGCCAAGGCCCTTCCACTTCGGCCTTATGAACTTCGTGATTCTTCATCCACCAGTCATTCTTGCCTTTGATGGCTTCGATGCCGTCCATACGCGCTGGCATGGACGGGCCTGACATCGCCTCGATACTCACAATGCCAGGACTGTAGAGCGTATCGACGGCTTCCATATTCTTGCCTTGACGGCACAACTCAACAAGTTTTTTTCCTATTGCTACTGTTTCGTTCATTAGATGCTCCCTCGAAATTATATTAGAAGCGCACAGCGCGCGGCGCCACTTAGCTCGTCAAAGTTTTGCTGATTGCGCCCGCAACAAATCTTTTACAATTCGCCACCGTAACCGATAGCGCTTTGTCGCCGAATTCTCCGTTGGAGTAGCTTTAGTCTCGCAAACACTAAGTTGTAACCGACTTGAAAAGAAGGGGTTTT
>DATBEF010000045.1:0-5501 GCA_036269625.1 Bryobacteraceae bacterium
AAGATCAAACTTCTGCTGGTAGGGAGTGGGCCTTTGCGCAACGAAATCGTGGAGCGGTGCCGTGATAGCGGCCTCGCGGACCGGTGCGTATTCCTTCCAGCGGTGAGTAATGTCGAAGAATGGCTGCACGCCTTCGACATCTTTGTTTTGCCCTCATTATCCGAGGCTCTGTCCAATGTCTTGATGGAAGCGATGGCGTGCGGCTGCGCGGTGATTGCATCGCGCGTCGGAGGAAACCCGGAGCTAGTGATCGATGGAAAAACGGGATTGCTGTTCGAGCGGGAGAACGTGGAACAACTGGCGGCTCACATGCAGCTTTTGATTGAAAATCCCGAACTGCGCTACAAGCTCGCCGCCGCGGCGAGCGAGCGCATACGCGGCGAGTTCGCGCGCGAGCGGGCCATCGAGCGCATGCAGAGCGTCTATTCCGAGTTGATTGCCCAGGCAAGTTAGTAATGGCGGCCGGACCTCCGGCACATCCCGGCGGGCTTCGGGCAGGCGCTAGGAGATCTATGATTTTGTCGAAAAAGTACTCGGTTGCCCTTGCGGATCTCTTCTGCGACGAATCGCGGAGTGAGGCGGGAGCCGATATAGTTCGTTATAACTATTTCTCAACCGAAACGGCAGGCACTCGGATGGCGCCGTTCCATACCATCTGGATCAACCTCACGCGCTCCGCCGACGATCTGTTAGCCGCCATTCACCGCGACACACGCAAAGAAATTCGCCGAGCCGAAAGGGACAACGCGATAGCTGAAATCTTCCGATCTCCCGGGCCGGAGCTGATCCATGAGTTTTGCGAAGCCTTCAACCGGTCGGTAGCAGTCAAAGGTTTGCCGCCAATCGACAATTCGGATCTAGCTCACTTGAGCAACAGCGGGTCCTTATTACTGTCGCGAGTTTGCCAGCAATATGGTCCGGTCCTTGCCTGGCACGTTTACTATCAGGGGAATCGCCGCTGTATTCTTTGCTATTCCGTTTCTATGCACCGCGCCACCGAAGGCGTCAACGGCCAGGCGATCGGAAGAGGCAACCGCTACCTGCACTGGCACGATCTTCTCTATTTCCAAAAGAACGGGTTCGAAGTAATGGATATGGGTGGATGGTACGGCGGCTCGGATGACTCCGAACTACTGCTGGTCAATCGATTTAAGGAAGAGTTTGGCGGCAAGGTGATGGACAGCTATAACTCCTTACACGCGCTGACCATGAAGGGAAGAGGCGCTTTGAAGTTGTTGGAGCTGAAGCGCCTTTTCCGGAATTCCTGAAGGAGCTGGCCGCCTCGGGTATGGGCGCACGTGAAAAGTGATCGTTCGCAATGTCGCTTTGTTATCGCAGCCGGACTCTCACGTTTTCGGGACCAGCTTCGTACGCACGATCGCCGTCGTGAACTCCCTAGTTACCCTGCAATGCACAGGGCGTAGCTTGCGAATGGGAACCGCCTCCAAGGTCTCGACGCGAAACTCACTCGCAGAAACCAGCCGTTCGAAGCGCGCGATTGTCATCTGATTCAGTCCGCCTTCTACCTCTCCAAAGCGGGTTGCGCCATCGTCGCGAATGTGTGTGCGCCAGCGGATAAGGGCCTCCTCGGAAAAGAGAAGATGGGCCCATGGGAAGACAGAGAACAGATGTCCTCCGAGCGGGTGATACCAAGTCGGACCGAAGCTAGCGATCACGACGCCATTGGGCTTCAGAAGGCCGTGCATAATGTCGAGCACGGCGGATGGATCCTCGAAATGCTCAAAGGCATCGAGCGAAACAATCACGTCAACCTGCGCCCCGGTGCTGGTCGAGAACTCGCACCGGTCACTTAAGCCTGCCGCCCTAGCGTTGCTGATCGCTTTGTCAAGCACGTTCTCGCGAATGTCGAGACCAATGGCTGCCTTTGCGCCGTGGCGCACTAGATCCAGAGTGTCAAGCCCTTCTCCACACCCGAAGTCGATAACAGTTTTACCTCGAATCAGCGCCAGTGCGTCGTCTCCCAATAAAGTCCGGAGTTTTGACTTCCCGGCGTACGACGATCCGTTCATAAATTTCGGTTCATCCGGGGCAATCTTCCGGAGAAAGCGATACTGCAGATCAGTGAGCATATAGGATTCTCGCCGGGGTTGGGCCCGCTTTATCGTGACCGGCCCCGGTGACCTTGCCCGGGTCGTCCTATAGCGAATCTTGCCTGTTTCTGCGAAAGACGAACTCGTTGCAACCCGTTCCCACATTACCGCAGATCATCCGGGTCAGCGAAAATCCCTTGTGTTTGTAGAAGTCAAAAATTTCTTCCGCTTTCGCGTATTCATAGGGATAGCCGCCCACCCAGTCGACCATATCGTGCCACCTTGACATGCCCCGCCGGCCTACCGAATAATCACTTCCCCACCTGCGGAAATAGGAACTGGCGCGCCCTGTCATTAAAACACGCAAAAATGCTTTTGTTTCCTCTGGCAGCGATACGAGCAGGGCGAACGGGCCGCGGAGAAATCGGGGCAACTGATTGTATTTTTTCTTTACCCACAGCCAGCGCTTACTTTTGGTGCCGGCATCGTTATAGATCGCGATAAACAGCTTTCCGCCTGGGGCAACGGCGATTTCGGCGTTCTCCAAACCCTTCCACATCTCGCCCGTGTGATGCAACACACCCCAGGCATACACGATATCGAACAATTTCAGTGAGGCGACAAAATCGCGATCCAGCGCCGATCCGCGGATCACTGTCCAATCCGGGTCGTCGACGAAATAGCGCCTCCGGAGCTCGGCTGTGCAGGCTACGGATGAGGGGTCATAGTCGAAAGAAACTGCTCTGGCCCCCAGCCGTCTTGCCGCGAGGCTAAACAGCCCGCTGCCGGAACCGATGTCGAGAAATGTTTTTCCGTGGAGATCCTGGATTTCGAGCATCGCGGCCAGGGATCGCTCTGCCTGCCGGATCCGATCTTCATTGAGCACGCTGAGAAAACGGCCCCAATTCTCCCCGAATTCGAATCGCGTGCCTTGTGCGACCTCCGCACGGTGCATGTCCAGATAATTTGTTTCTGAGGCCAGAGTGTCCTCGCCAGCTTCCGTAATGAGCAAGCAGTGGGTTACCAGCACGATACATGAGAGATAGGCCCTTTTGCAAGGGGTCGCTAGTCATGGGAGTAATGGGACAATGAGCCCATGCGCGACCGCACCGTAGCCGTTCTCGGAATGTTTGTTGTCGTGATTCTTATTCTGCTGTGGGCGCCAAAGCGCTTCCCGCTCCGGGCCGCGGCATCGTTCACAAAAACGGGAACCACCATTACCGTTCCGGAGGGCGGGGATTTGCAGGCGGCGCTTGCAGCCGCCTCGCCCGGCGACACGATCGTGCTATCGGCAGGGGCTACTTACGCGGGTGAATTCGTTTTGCCGGCGAAGACCGGCCACGGTGTGATTACAATTCGCGGATCGGAGAGCGATCACCTGCCTCCGGAGAATACGCGGGTAGGACCAAAAGACGCGATAAACATGCCCAAAATCGTTTGTCCTCACTGTCCGGCGATCACGGCGGCTCCTGGTGCGCACGATTACCGTTTGCGGGGAATCGAGATACACCCCGCTGAAGGCCGATATGCCGATTCGCTGGTCCAACTCGGCGTGTTCGAGAAGAATACGGATCGGCAGCCGCACGACTTCGAATTCGATCAAATGTTTCTTCACGGCGATCCAGCCAAAGGGACGAAGCGAGGCTTGTCCTTGAACGCCGGCCGCACCGTTGTGCGCAACAGTTATTTTTCCGATTTCAAGAGCGACTTCCAGGACTCGCAGGCGATCGCAGGATGGTCCGGAACGGGACCGTACCAGATTGTCAACAACTATCTGGAAGCAAGCGGCGAAAATCTAATGTTCGGCGGCGCGGCGCCATCGGTTCCCAATTTGGTTCCATCAAACATTGAGATCTCCTACAATTACTTGAGCAAACCGAGAATCTGGAAGGGCGTCTGGCGCGTCAAGAATCTTCTTGAGTTCAAAGACGCGCAACACGTCAGGATTCGATACAACGTTCTCGAAAACAATTGGGAAGGCGCCCAAAGTGGCTTTGCAGTGCTGTTTACAGTCCGCAGTTGTGAAGGCGGGGACATCCCATGGGCTGTGGTAAAGGATGTTAATTTCAGCTATAACATCCTGCGGCACACAAGCCAGGGCATCAATATCTTGGGCCGGGACGATGCCAGGGGGACCTGTAAAATGAATCCGCCGGTCGCCGGGCAAACTAGCGACGTACAAATCTCGAACAACCTATTCGAGGATCTTCCCGATGGCGGAACCGCAATCCAGATTTTGAGCGGAGCTCAGCGTTTGACGATCGACCACAACACGATGCTGCAAACGGGCAAGGTGCTGGTAATGGCCGGCCCGCCGAGCTCTGAGGTGATATTTCGTAATAACATCAGCCCGCACAACCGCTATGGGATCTTCGGCGATTCGAAAGGCTCGGGAAACAATGCGATCAATTTCTACTTGCGCGATTCCGTGATTACCAGAAATGTGATCCCCGGGGCAGATCCGCGCAGTTATCCGGCCGGAAATTTCTATCCAGGATCCCTGAACGATGTCGGTTTTACGAATTTAGCCGACCATATATACTCGCTCGCCCCCTCCAGCAAGTTTCGAGGTAAGGCCACCGATGGGAAAGATCCGGGAGCTGACTTCGATACTGTAACCCGGAAGACCGCAAATGTAATCAAAGGCGTTCTGCCTGCCGAAGATATAGGGGAGAACGGATTACAAAGGCATTAATGCTTTAGACGGCCAGTCGCCTTCGACCAAGCGGCTCGGGGCGGACGTGTGTCCGGGTTATTTTCAGCTCCTTCGATATGCGGATTCTACAGCTCGGTCCCTTTCCGCCGCCCCATGGCGGAGTGCAATCGAATCTCGTGGCCATCCGCAACTATCTGCGCGCGCACGGGCACACATGCGGCGTAATCAATCTCACTCGCCATCGCGGAACAGAAGGCGACGAGGTCTATTATCCGAAGAATGCAGCCGAAACGGCCCGACTAATCGCCACGTTGCCTTACGACATATTGCACCAGCACATTGGGGGCGCCGTCCCCTTCCGGCTACTTGCCCTGGGTCTTCTGTGCTGCTGGATGCCCGGCCGGAAATCGGTCCTCACGTTTCATTCCGGCGGATACGCGACGTCTCCGGAGGGTCGCGGCGCCTCGCCTCGAACGCTGGCGGGATTTATTTTTCGGCAATTCGATCGCATCATTGCGGTAAATGAAGAAATGGTCGGCTTATTCCGCCGTTTTGGCGTACCGGACCGGCGCATTCGATTTATCGAACCCCACTCGATTCCCGACGAGGCGCTAGACACACCACTTCCCGCGGACCTCGCCGCTTTCTTAAAGACTCATTCACCAGCGCTGTTAACTGTAAGTGGGCTCGAAGAAGAATATGATCTGCCTTCACAGGTTGAACTCCTTGGACGCTTGCTCAAGAGTCATCCCGATGCCGGGTTGGCGATCCTTGGGTCCGGAAGCCGGGAAGAT
>DATBEF010000143.1:0-13724 GCA_036269625.1 Bryobacteraceae bacterium
GCTTTGATTTCCACGCCCTTCATTCCGAATGTGCCGTTCTTCGAAGCAAGTATCGAATTGCTCTCGAGTTTCCCCCACGATGTCGCGGCATCTGCAGCCGTAGCGCCGCCGACCGCGAACATACTGGCTATCCACCATCGATCAACACGTCCGGTGCTCTGATCCTGTACATTGGCTACGCTCACATGCGGTGCCGTGAGATCCCGCGCGAGTTCTCCGGGCTGCGGTGGACGAACTGTGTCCTGCCCTTGTAAAAGCAAGCCGCCGAGCAATAGCAACACCGGTACGCTGAATATTCGGAATGCGATCACAACCACGTAATCGGCTGCCCTACGCGGAAGGATTAGGGCGCGTAGTCCCTATTTGCTGAACAGTACGGTCAAACCACTCGCGGTCGGCGAACTGTTGTTCGAAATTACGATATCGTCCTTGCCGTCGCCATTC
Source organism: Bryobacteraceae bacterium (assembly GCA_036269625.1). Classification (GTDB taxonomy): domain Bacteria; phylum Acidobacteriota; class Terriglobia; order Bryobacterales; family Bryobacteraceae; genus Bog-105. Next base: position 445 of record DATBEF010000143.1, read on the forward strand.
AGGTCCGCAATTGCAATACCGGACCATCCGGTGGGCACGTTGCGCATCTCCGTGCGAAAACCGCCGTCTGCCGAACCCAAATACAGCATGAGCTTGTTATTCTGTGCGCACGTCACCGCGATGTCGCGCCGTCCATCGCCATTGATGTCTCCTATCGCGATGCGATCAGGCCCACGGCATTCGCTCAGAGTCAGCGGCGCGCCCTGCCTGGCCGCGAAACCGCCCCTCCCGTCTCCGTACAACACCGTGACAACGACCTGTTTCGGATCCCTGACGTCAGGCTCATACGGAATAGTGACCAGGTCCAGATTGCCGTCGCCGTTTACATCCCCGATTGCGACGGACCAGGGCGAAACTCCTGCCGCAAACGGCGAGCCCGGCGCGTCCACGAACCCGCCTTTACCATCGCCTAGCAGAATCGATACCGCATTGTCGTTCATGTCTGTCGTGACAACGTCGGGTTTTCCATCCTTGTTGAAATCAGCACTTCGCAGGCGCTGGTATGGCCGTCTGCCGGTGTGAAACGCTCGCCCCGGCAAGCCCAAATTCCCCGCGCCGTCTCCGGGCAACAACAGGATCTGATCGTGCCCCCAACTGTCGGTGACTACGTCGAGCTTGCCGTCGGAATGGAAGTCACCGACGGCCACGCCGTGAACATGCGGCTGCGATGTCGTGACAAACGGTGAGTGCGGCGATGGACTGAATCCGCCTTTGCCGTCGCCCAGCAGTATCGTCAGCTTCGGCGTCTCCGTATCGGGAATAACCATGTCGAGATTGCCATCACCATTGAAATCGCCAACCGCAATATCATTCGGGTGCGGCCCGGTGGGACATGCTGCACCGGGCGCCACGCGAAAATGCCCGCGTCCATCCCCAAGTAGAACGGTTACCGTTTCACTCGTGGTATTGACGACGAGAATGTCCCGCTTGCCGTCGTGGTTTACATCGGCAATAGCAAGGGAGCCCGGCCCTTGGCCCGTAACTAACGTAATCTGATCAAGCTGGAACACCGCAGGAACAAGGAAAGGCGCCACCCCCGCGAGCGTTATGGCGGCCAGCGCAAATATTCCGCCGAATGTCACAAATTATTAGACATGATGCTCAGCGTGTTCCCGCACCGTTTCAGTGTCCGGTTCCGTGACCTGCTCCGTCGCGCATTCCTTTGGTGGCCGGCAGGAACTGATTCGCACCCAAAGCATATACACAATAATAAGGATGTTAATCGCCAGTACGCCAACACGCTCAATGTCGGCGCGTTCAGCCACCTTGAGGCATTCCCAGGGCAGATATAGAGTGCCGGAAAGCAATGCGAACCATTCCGCCCAGACGCGCCGGTTCCATAATCCCCAAGCTTCCACGAGGCGCACCGTGGCGTAACTTAAAGCCGCGGCGGCAATCGTCAGCAGCCGCGCGTCGCTCAACTGCTCAGCTGCATGCAGCAGCGCGTGGGAAACCTGACGATCTGGATCGATATGCAGGTGAAAGAGAAGACTTGCCACAAAATCTTCCGCATGCGCGTGCATGAAGAGCAGAAAGATTCCGAGTGCAACAACCGCTCCGCCCTTGATCGCTTCGAAAATCGCGACCGTGCGCAGCCCGGCCCGGCTGCTGCGCTCATCTATTGCCGATGGCGGCGCCGGACTATGGTGATGCTGATGAGCGTCCATACTTCATGGATGCGGCGAAATTGGCCTTATTGACACGCCAGTTGTGCCTTAAGCGGATTCGGGGGAAGATTCGGCAGTCGACCTTTTGCGAGTGCGTCATTGACGCCCGGCAGGCTGCTCGTCAATAACTCGTTCCAGCTGGTAACCACGTGCGTCAGATCGTGACAATAGTCCTGGTACGCGGTCACCATGCTTGGTGTCGGAGCGGCATCCTGCAAATCCACTGTGCTCTCGAGCGAACTCAACTCCCGATTTAACAATACAAAGGTCGGCTTGGGTTTCCTCAACGCTGCGCCGCCTCCGCCCATGCCGGTATCCTGTCCTTGTAGCGTCAGAGCGTCAGTGTCGAACTTCTTGAGCACGTCCGCATCAGCCCCGCTTTCCCCTTGCAGTTTTTTCTGATCGATCGCCAGCGCTTCGCGAGTTAGCGCCGCTTGATGGTGAAAATCGAAGCTCGACGCAATTAGGTCCACAATTTTCTTCTGCAACTCGAGTTGCTGTTCGAGCGCGTTGTTCGAGACATCCACGCGCGGATCGAGCGCTACCGTGAGCGGCTGCCGCTGAGAATGCCCATTTACCGTTAACTGCACTTGATAAGTTCCCGGTGTAACGAGCGGGCCCTGGGGCTCGGCGGGAGTGTTCTCGTACAACGCTGAAATGGCGTAATCGTGGTGCAGTGCTGGCGGCGATGCATACCGCAGATCCCATACAAATCGGTTCATGCCTTCCTGTTTCGATAGCGCCTCGGAATGTCCCACCCAGTACATCGGGACGTTCGGAGGAGCTTCGGTCGACGCCGCTTCCGGCTTGCTCGAAAATTCGCGCACAAGCTGTCCGGAGCCGTCGTAAATCGCAAGCTTCACCTCATCGCGTGATGCGTTCGCCAGATAGTAGTCGATCAGCGCCCCATTGGGCGGGTTCTGTCCTGCAGGCATCTCCGGCGGAATCGGCGTATCGCCATTCAGGTCCAGCCGGACACGCAGGGCTTTCTCAGGTTCAAATAGGTGGACCTTCGCTTTTGCGGTCTGCTCGTTGATCTGCCGCAAGGGCGCGACATCATCGAGAATCCAAAACGCACGCCCATAGGTCGCCGCCACCAAATCATTCCCATGGACGATTAAGTCGCGCACGGATGTTGTGGGCATGTTCAGTTGCAGCGGATTCCAGTGATCGCCGTCATCGAAGGAGACAAATACTGCCGTCTCGGTGCCCGCGTATAGCAATCCACGGCGGACCGGATCCTCACGCACCCCCCGCACAAAACTGAATTCCGGAATTCCGGTGACCGTCTCCTTCCATGTCGCTCCGAAGTCGCGCGTGCGGTAAATGTGCGGCTTGAAATCGTTCTCTTCGTGCCGATCCACCGCGATGTACACGGATGCGGCGTCGAAGTGCGATGCTTCCGCCAGGCTGATGAGTGAGAACTCACTCAGGCCCGGCGGCGAAACGATTTTCCAGCTGGAACCGCCATCGCGCGTCAGTTGCACGAGTCCATTCGTGGTCCCGGCCCACATCTGGCCTGCCGCAATAACCGATGGGGCGAATGTGTTGACTGCGCTTCTGTCCGGCGGCCGTACTGTCTCCTGTTCTTCGCGGGCGCGAGGCTTGTTCGAGAGCGGTTCTGCATTTGGCTCCGGTGCTGGCTCGGGAGGCGCTGCCGGTCGCTTTGTCAGATCCGGCCCAAGGGCTTTCCAGTGCACGCCGGCGTCGCGCGTCTCCATCACAAACTGCGTGCCCCAATACATCACGTGCGGGTCTTGGGGTAAAAATGCGATCGGTGGGTTCACCGCGGTGCGGTAGTCGCCATCGCGGCTCACGTTCGGCGATACCGTCGCAATTTGCCGGTTAGTTCTATCAATGCGCACAAGGCCGCGCCCCGGTCCGCCTGCATAAACAAGATTTGGATTCAGCGGATCAGGCACGATATAGCCGAATTCGTAACCGCCCACCGGGTCCCAATCCATAAAAGTGATCTCGCCGTAATCGCCCCGGCTCAGCGTGCCTATGGAGCCGCTATCCTGCTGGGTGCCGTAAACCCAATAGGGGAAACGGCTATCGGTCGAAAGATGATAGATCTGGCCCGTGGGCTGGTTGTACCAGGAACTCCAACTCTTGCCGCCATCCATGCTGATGGTTGCGCCTTGATCGCTTGCCAGAATCATGCGATCGGAATTCGCCGGGTCAATCCAAATTGCGTGGTTATCGTCGCCGCCTGGCGCGCCCTTATACGCGATGAACGTCTTGCCGCCGTCTTCGGACCTATAAAGCGACGTTTGCGCCACATAAACGACGTCTGCATTCTTCGGATCGAGGAATACCCGGCTGAAATACCCGCTGCCCTGAATTCGCGGGTCCATCGTGATTCGGCGCCATGATGCGCCTGCATCGTCTGAACGATACAGCCCGCTGTTTGCGCGTTCCGCCCCGATGATCGCTAAGACACGTTGGCCCCCCGGCGCCACGGCCAGCCCTATTCGTCCTAGTCGCCCGCCCGGAAGTCCTGCGTCCTTGATCTCGCTCCAGGTATCGCCGCCGTCTGTTGTCTTATAGATTGCGGCACTACTGATGTTGTCGATCATCGAACGCGCATTACCAGGCTTGATGTAGTGCCCCCACAACGCGGCGAAACCGATTCTTGTATTGTCCGGCGCAAAGACCACATCGATGGCTCCCGTGACATCATCCTTGTAGAGCACTTTTCGCCACGTCTTGCCGCCGTCGACAGCCTTGAAAACGCCGCGCTCGGTGTTAGGCGCAAATGTGTGCCCCAGTGCCGCAACAACGATTACGTCGGCGTTCTTCGGATCTACCCATATGGCGCCGATGTGACGGCTATCGGTGAGACCGATGTTTTGCCAGGTCTTGCCCGCGTCAGTTGATTTGTAGATACCTTTGCCTTGATTGACAGCGCCGCCTACATTACTCACGTCACCGGTGCCGACATACACAATATCCGGATTCGATGGCGCCACAGCAACTGCTCCAATTGAGGCGACCTGCTCGTTGTCAAAGATAGGCTTCCAGACAACGCCTCCATCCTCTGTCTTCCAAACTCCGCCGCCCGGCGTGCCCATATAGTAGACCGCGTCATTCCCTGGTATGCCAGACACTGCCGATACACGTCCGGCTCGAAACGGCCCGATTTGCCGCCAGCGCATGGCGTTATACAGCGATGGATCAAGCTGCTGCGCTAGCCCGGGAAGGGCAATAAGCAGTGCAGCAAGGAGCCGCCGATAAGACATCTATCGAAATTACAACAAGACAAAGGAGGGCCGCTACACTAAACGCGAATGCCTCGTAATTCGGCTGCGATTCTGGCGCCGCGAAAGCGCACTGTTAAGCGGCGAAAAAGCAACACCCAGACTGTCCCTGCACGCGTTCTTAATCCCCCGGCTTTTCTTCTCAGCGGCATCGCCCTCACGCTCGGACTTATTGCCGTTTTCACGGCCGTCCAGATTCACGCACGCTATACATTCAGCCTGCAATCACCCATCCGTTTGCACTTCCAATGGCCGTTAGTGATTGCGTTGCGCACGAAGACTGAAGACGCCTACGAAGCGCAGGTCGATCAGCGATATCCGCTTACGGCGTATCAGCAGTATGCTTGCGCGAAATTTGGATCGGCCTGTCGCGTGGCGTTAGCGATTCAACGCGCCGAGAATCCGCGGGGCAAATGCGAGATTTACCACTACAACACCGACGGCACACTGGATTGGGGCTATTTTCAAATCAACACCGTCCACCTGAAGCGACCAGGGCTGAACCTGCGCGACCTACTCGATTGCAAAGCCAACATCGACTTCGCCTATCAACTCTACATTGAGAAGCACGGTTTCACTCCGTGGAGCACGTACAACAATGGAATATATAAGCGTTTCCTACGCTAATCATGGCCCACCAACCGAAAGACTACAAAGCAGCAAAGCAATCACTGCAGCGCAAGTTAATCCCTGGGGTCGTCATCCTGATCATCCTGGCGATCTGTATTTTTCTCCTCATCGCGCGCCAGAACGCTCCTGCGCCACCGTCGACACAGTCCCCGGCGGCTACACACTAGCGCGTCGAACTATGGGGCATCACATTGCGTATCAGTTACAGTAGGCCTAATCGATGACTTGTCCCAATTGCGGTCTTGAGAATCCTCCTGGCTCGCGGTTTTGCGCGAACTGCGGCACAAGTTTTTCGGGTGGTCCGCCGCCACCGCCGCCTCCTCCGTCCAACGCGCCCTACAATCCCATGGGCAGCGGTCCGTACAACCAGGGCAATCAACCTTACAGCATGAGCAGCCGCTGGAACAGCGGTGGCCAGCGCGTGGGCTTCGGCCGCGCTGTGGGCCTCGGCTGCCTGGTTCTGGTGGTGCTCTTTTTCCTGTTCTTCTTCTCGTGCACGCGAGCTTGCCTCCGTCCACGTCGTTACTACCGGTACATGCGGTACTCGCAACTCATCATGCCCTCATCGCATAGTCAGCGGTCCCCTATAATTCAGGCATGAGCAAGCGCTCTGCCGGTCAAGCTGGCTTTAGTCGACGCGAGTGGAGTAGGCGAGTTGCTGTCGGGCTAACCGCCGCCCCTGTCGCTGCGCAGGTCGTCCAGAAGGTGCCGCCGGCGGGTGTGCCGGCTCCTGCTCCGGCGTCGGATACGCCTGAGCAGCGCTTGCAAAAGGCTTACGCCGATATTCGCTCCGTGAGTGAGCAGTTGTCGAAATTGGAAGTGCCTATGGATGTCGAGCCTGCATTCTCATTTCGGGCGCTGTAGCTGTTCCGAGGATGCAAAAAACCAAGCTCGACGAGTCGACGCTGCCGTTCGCGACTATCCCGCAACTGAGTGCGGCTCTCAAGAGTCGGGAGATCTCCTGCCGCGAACTGGTCAAGTTCTATGGCAAGCGTCTGGAGACGCTCGGGCCGTTATACAACGCGCTGGCATGTTCGCTACTTAAGCACGCGCACGATTTTGCCAAGGATATCGACGAGGATTTCAAGGTTGACCGCTTCCGCGGGCCATTGCAAGGTATTCCTTACGGAGCGAAGGATCTGATTGCCGTCGCGAAGTTTCCTACGACATGGGGCGCCAAGCCCTATGCAGAACAGGTTTTCGAAGAGAGTGCGACGGTCATTCACCGGTTGGAAGCCGCGCACGCTGTAATTATCGGGAAGCTTTCTATGGTGGAGCTTGCCGGCGGCGGCGGCTATAGCTCGGCCGCCGCATCGCTGCAAGGTCCGGGCCTGAATCCCTGGGATAAACAGTATTGGTCGGGCGGATCCTCAAGCGGTTCTGGAGCTGCCGTCGCGGCCGGCCTTGTGCCGTTCGCGCTCGGCTCCGAGACTTCCGGGTCCATACTGACGCCAGCTTGTTACTGTGGCCTAACCGGTCTGCGGCCTACTTACGGGCTGGTGAGCCGTCACGGCGCGATGGCTTTGTCCTGGACATTGGACAAGATCGGAGTGCTGACGCACACGGCCGAAGATTCTGCCCTTGTGCTCCAGCGGATCGCGGGCGGTGATGACGCCGACCCAGGTTCGGCTCACAAAAGCTTCTATTACACTCCGCAGTACTACAGGCCTACATCCAGCCTGCGAGTGGGCTACGCGGAGATCGACTGGACCGAGTGGCCTGATGAGCCGCTCCGGCCGGCGTTCGTTTCGGCGCTTTCGACACTACGATCCCTGGGCGCGCAGATGATCGAGTCTAGATTGCCCGATTTCCCTTACGGGGCGGTGATCGGCACCATCATCGATTCGGAAGCTGGGTCAATTTTCGAGCAGCTTATAAGAGGCGGCAATGTGAATCAGCTTGCAGATCAAAGCCAAATTGACGGCCTACGCGCAAGCTTAACCTACTCTGCGACAGACTATCTGAAAGCCACGCGGGTGCGAACGCAGATTCAGGCCGCCTTCCGGGACATATTCTCTAATGTAGAGCTACTAGTAGCACCCACGAAGTTGAGCATTCCCGACCGCGCAGACCAACCATTCGACGAAACCCCGCCGAAGCGTCCCGATCAAAAAGGCGTTTACGCCGGCTTAGTGCAAGCTAGTAACCTTTGTGGATTTCCGGCGATTACGATTCCATGCGGCATCGTTAACGGGCTCCCAATCGGTCTTCAGATCGTAGGTCCGCCATTCCAGGAAAACCGCGTTGTTGCGTTTGCAAGCGCTTTTCAGCAGCAAACCAACTTCCACCAACAGCATCCGCCGGTTCCCGCCTGAGGAGCCGCGAGCCTTCAATACTCAGCTCTTCACGATGACCGAGTAAATCCTATCGAGATCATCGGCTGAATAGAACTCCACTTCCAGCCGTCCACTACCATTCGACCGTCTCATCAGGCGTACTCGCGTGCCCAACGTCGCCTCGAGCTCCTGGAGCGCAGCTCGTACGTTGGGATCCTCAGCTTCCGGTTCCTCCGGCTGTGGTCTCGGTACCTTGGACCGCATTTCCGGATCGGCGGCCATTTTGACCACTTGCTCGGTGCTTCGGACAGAGAAACCCTTATCGATAATGGTTTGACAAAGCTGGTCCTGCACCTCGTGCGAAGGGAGATTCAGCAACGCCCGGGCGTGGCCCATGGTGATACTTCCGTTGATCAGACACGATTGAACAAACGGAGAGGCTTTGAGGAGGCGCAGGAAGTTGGTAACCGTTGATCGGTCCTTGCCGGTCCGCTGCGCAATCTGCTCGTGGTTGAGCTTGTGGTCGTCGAGCAGGCGTTGGAAGGCGGTCGCGATTTCCATCGGATTGAGGTCTTCGCGCTGAAGATTCTCAATCAAAGCCATTTCGAGGCGCTGATGATCGTCTGCCGAGCGGATCAGGGCCGGAATGGTGGCGAGGCCGGCAATCTGCGCAGCGCGCCAGCGGCGCTCACCAGCAATAATGCGGTACTTCCCGGGAGCATCCAGCCGAACCGTAATGGGCTGGATCACTCCGTTGGCCTTGATGGATTCGGCCAACTCGTTCAACTTGTCCTCGGCGAAGTTCAAACGTGGCTGTTCACTGCCGGGACTGATCTGCTCGAGCGGTATGCTCTCGAAAGCCTCAAAGTTCTCGGGTAGCCGAGAGTGAGCGGGGATTACGGGACGGGGAGCCTCCTTGGGCTCCGTGGCTCCTCGGGCGGGTAGCAGCGCCGAGAGGCCTTTACCGAGCGCTTTGCGCGGATTCCGATCTGGCTCTTTGGTCATGGGCCAATAATTCCTTTGCAACCTGGATGTATGCTTCAGCGCCGCGAGATCGCGGATCGTAGGCGAGGATACTTTTTCCAAAGCTCGGCGCCTCGGCCAATCTCACCGTGCGTGGCACAACAGTCCTGAATACCTCTTTGCCGAAGAACTCGCGTAGATCGGCTTCCACCTGCTTGGTCAGGTTCGTGCGGTCGTCATACATTGTCAGGAGAATGCCTTCCACGCGCAGGCCAGGATTGAAGCTCTCTTTGACCCGGTCCACCGTGTCCATCAGTTGCGAGATACCCTCCAGAGCCAGAAATTCGCAGACGATCGGGATGAGCACTGCATCCGAAGCCACGAGGGCATTAAGCGTTAGTAGATCCAAAGCTGGCGGGCAGTCGATAACAATGTAGTCGTACTCGTCGCGGACTTCCTCTAATGCGGTTCGAAGCCGTTTTTCCCGCTGATCTGCGCCAACCAGGTCGAGGTTTGTGGCTACCAGGTTCTGGTCGGCTGGGACGACGGAGAGACCCTCTGTCTCGCTAACAACAATTGCATCGCGAATAGGTGCTTCTCGAAGCAGCACATTGTAAAGCGTGGTGTTTTCCGGGTCTTTCGTGATTCCAATCCCCGTTGTACTGTTACCTTGAGGATCGGAATCCACAAGCAGCACTCTCAACTCAGAGGCGGAAAGTGCAGCGGCCAAATTGATCGCCGTTGTAGTCTTTCCTACCCCGCCCTTTTGGTTAGCTATGGAGAGTACGTGAGCCAAGGTGACTCGATGATCCTAGCATGTTTCACGTGAAACACTAAGATGATTGGCTTTGAACGGAAACGATCGAAGTTTCACGTGAAACTCTCGCCACCCGTTCGAAGATAAATGTCGAGTACCGCAACTGCGGCGGGTGTTACCCCCGGAATACGCTGTGCTTGGCCGAGCGTAGCAGGCCGGACACGACTGAGCTTTTGGCGTACCTCGTTCGATAGACCGGGGATCCCCTCGTACACAAAACTCTCAGGAATACGGCGGCCTTCGGATTCCTGCAGTTGACGAACTTGCCGCTCCTGCTGCGCCAGATATCCAGCGTACTTCGTCTCAGTTTCTATTGTGGCTAGCAGTCCGTGGACAAGATCGGTCTGGGTTTGAACGGCGATCCAGCGCTCCAGAACATCAATGCGCGCCTCCGGCCGCCGCAGCCATAGGGCTAGAGTGGGGTTATCCGATGCCGCATCCAGTCCCACTAGTTCCGGCACGGAATTCGCACGAGTGCGGTCTAAGAGCGATCTTACCTGTGCCTTTTGTTCCTGTTTGCGCTGGAACAGAGCCCAGCGTTGACCCGAGACCAAGCCGATTTCTCGCCCCAAGGGCGTCAACCGCTCATCCGCGTTGTCAATACGCAAATGGAGGCGAAACTCTGCCCGCGAGGTGAACATACGGTACGGCTCGTCAGCGCCCTTGTTGATAAGGTCATCGATGAGAATCCCGGTGTAACCGGTGCTCCTGTCGATTCTCACCCCCGCAACACCTTTCACCTGGAGCGCGGCATTCACCCCCGCAATGAGACCCTGACAACCTGCTTCCTCGTAACCGGAAGTGCCGTTGATCTGTCCGGCCAGAAATAGCCCACTGATCGACTTCACTTCTAATGAGTGCTTGAGTTCCCGCGGATCAATGGCGTCGTATTCGATGGCATAACCCGGCCGGATCATTTCAGCATTCTCCAGGCCAGGAATGGAGGCGACCATAGCACTCTGAACGTCGATCGGCATACTGGTCGACATTCCGTTGACATAAACCTCGTGCGTATCGAGTCCTTCTGGCTCCAGAAACAGCTGATGGCGTCCCTTATCTGGGAACTTGACGATCTTGTCTTCGATCGATGGACAATAACGCGGTCCGATACCCTCGATTTGGCCGCTATAGAGCGGTGAGCGCGCAATACTTTCCTGAATGACCCGCTGCGTCTCCTCCGTCGTGTAAGCAAGATGACAACAGATTTGCTGACGATCAATCCTTTCCGTCAGGAACGAGAACGGCGTAGGGATGGGGTCGCCGGGTTGTTCTTCGAATTTCGACCAGTCAATAGTACGGCCGTCCAGACGAGGCGGCGTTCCCGTCTTAAGACGTGTCCACGCTAGCCCGAGCATTCGCAATTGGCCCCCCAGTGTGTTGGAGGGCGCTTCGCCGTTTCGTCCACAGGCGTACTTCTGCTCACCGACGTGCGCCAAGCCGTTGAGGAACGTTCCCGTAGTCACAACCACCGCCTCGGCCAGCAGGTCGCGTCCGTCCTTCAGGCGAACTCCCTTTATCCGGCGGCCCTCAGTCGAGTTAATCAGCAGTTCGCCCACTTCGGCCTGCAAGATTCTCAAATTGGGCTCATTCTCAAGCCACTGCCGCATGGTGACCCGGTATTGCTTCTTATCGCACTGCGCGCGAGGCGACCAGACAGCAGGTCCGCGGCTCGTGTTCAGCAGCCGGAACTGAATGCCCACGGCGTCCGTCAGTTCGCCCATCACGCCGCCGAGTGCGTCGATCTCGCGCACCAGGTGACCCTTCGCGATGCCACCCACGGCCGGATTGCACGACATCTGCGCGATGAGGTCTAGGTTCATAGTCACCATCGCGGTGTGCAGTCCCAGACGTGAGCATGCGCGTGCGGCCTCGCACCCGGCGTGCCCCGCTCCTACTACGACGATGTCGTACTTCTTCTGCATTTGAGGGGAGCCACGCTTTATTCTAACGATGGGAACAACCTTTTGAAGATTTTGATCGTAGGCGGCGGAGGCCGTGAACACGCGCTCGCATGGAAACTCTCGCGGTCACCGCTCGTGAAGGGACTCGTCGCCAGCCCGGGCAATCCAGGGATCGCTCAGGTTGCGCAATGCCTCCCCGCGCCTGCAGAAATCTCTGGATACGCGACCATCGCGACAGAGTTCGGCTGCGATCTCACTATCGTTGGGCCTGAAGCGCCTCTTGTTGCCGGGATTGTGGATGAATTTTATCGTCGACGCCTGAAGATCATAGGTCCCACCCAAGCAGCCGCTCGGCTTGAAGGCTCGAAGCTGTTCGCCAAGGAGTTCTTCAAACGCGCTGGCATCCCGACGGCACGCTCCGGGACTAATCTGGACGAGTTCGGTTTTCCAGTGGTAATCAAGGCGGATGGCCTCGCGGCGGGCAAAGGCGTTGTGATTGCGCACGACCGGTCCGAAGCCGAACAAGCTATTCAAAGACTCGGGCCAGCGGTCTTCGTAGAAGAATTCTTAGAAGGCGAGGAGGTCAGTTTCATGGGGCTGAGCAATGGCCACATGCTGCTGCCCTTCGCTCCCACTCAGGACCACAAGCGAGTCTTCGACGGAGACCAAGGTCCGAACACGGGAGGCATGGGTGCATATTGCGCCCCGGGCATTCTCTCGGCGCAGCAAAGCGGTGAGGTGATGGAACGGATCATGCTCCCGACCATTCACCGCATGCGTCAGGAGGGCACACCCTTTGTCGGCTTTCTTTACGCGGGCCTCATGATGACTGCAACTGGCCCGAAAGTGTTAGAGTTCAACGTTCGCCTCGGCGATCCCGAGACACAAGTCCTGATGCATAGCTTCCGCGGCGATTTCGCCGAAGTGATCAATATGATGGCCACCGGCGTTGGTTCGATCGGCGGGCGCGCGTGGGCCAATAATTCTGTTTGCGTCGTGCTGGCTGCAGCCGGCTATCCCGAGGCGGCGCGAACCGGAGACAAGATCCAGGGCGTCGGAGAGGCCGAGGCCCTTGGCGCCAAGGTCTTTCAGGCTGGTACGAAACTCGTTGATGGCGAACTCGCGACCTCAGGCGGCCGCGTGCTTGGCGTGACTGCCGGAGGAGACAGCTTACCAGCAGCAATCGAGAAAGCGTATTTAGCCGTCGATCAAATCCGGTTCGAAGGAATGCAGTATCGGAAGGACATCGGGCACAAAGGACTTCAACGTCTTAGGGCCGGAGGGGAGTGAGCGGGCCGCTGTACACGTATTATTACTAGGAGCAACGCGCGACGGCACGTTTTGCAAACGGGGATTCGTATCCTGAAAACATGATTGTTTTCATAACGGGGGCGACCTCCGGATTCGGCCTGGCAACTGCCCGCCGGTTCAGCAAAGACGGCGCTAAGGTTATCGGAACGGGGCGCCGGAAGGAGCGCTTGCATCAACTCAAAAGCGAACTCGGTGACAGTTTTCTTCCGCTGGGGTTTGACGTCGGGAACCGTGACGAAGTCAATAACGCAATCAACAATCTTCCCCCCGAGTTTGCTGCAGTTGACGTGCTGATAAACAACGCCGGCGGCGCGCTCGGGCTTGATCGCGCCCAGACCGCTGACCTTGATGACTGGGAAGCAATGATAGACGCAAATGTGAAGGGGGTCGTGTATTGCACGCGATTGTTGCTGCCCGGCATGGTCGAGCGCAATCGCGGGCACGTCGTCAATCTG
>DATBEF010000053.1:0-6081 GCA_036269625.1 Bryobacteraceae bacterium
CGTGACAACGTAGTTGGCGTGCTTTGGGACAGTTGCGGTTGGCGAGTAGATCACATGAATGATCGTGGGGGTGCAGACCTCAATGAGCAGCTCGCCCTGCTGCATTCCGAGCCGCAGCCCGTTCGGCTGGCGATCTACAGAGGTGACTGGGTTATCGGGAATCCACTGGCAGAGCGCGGCTTCGGCGCTCCAAAAGAAGGTTGCGAATGAGAGAACAAGCGGTACGAAGCGGGCTCTAGACATCGAGAGAGCGGTGACTTCAACGAAGTATAAGGGGGCCGCAAGAACCGGCGCTAGGTTAAGTGTAGTTGTTACGGCGATTTGCGGTCTGACAGCCATTCCGCCAGCTTACCGGTAACATTCTTAACCTGCTCTACTTTGACTCGTCAAGCACTTCGAGGGCGAACAGAGACGCATAGTTCACGACCGGATTGAACCAAAGGACCAGTTTCCCTTGGGCATTGGGCTTGAGACCGTGATAGGTTTCCGTTAGGGCATGCAGGCTGCCGACCTGCTTGCAAATATCCAGTTCCTTTGCCAGCAGGACGCCGTTTGCCATCACGTTGAACACGCGGCTGCCTTGTCCGCCGTGGCCCTCCACATTCGGCCCGAAATATGTCTCGGCCATGTGCAGGTTCACGGCATAGGTTCCGCGCCGATCAACCGGAATTGCATAGCTGAAATTGCCGAAACGTTCACTCGTGTAAAGCCCCGGATCCGCGGTTCCCGAGACTGGTGATCGCCGCATCGACATCTGACCGCCCGCATAGTAGTTGTCCGGCGACCAGATCTGGCCCAAATGATCTGTAAATGGGCCCTGCTGCGTCACAATCCGAATCGGGAGTTGCTTGTGCCGGATTCCAGGAACGATTTCGATAGCACTGATGATCGGCTGTCCCCGTTGGCTCTCAAAGCTGAGGTGCAGTTTGCCGTCTTTATCGGGCTCGACGTCGCGAAAAACGCGCTCATCCGCGACTCTGGCGCCCATGGCGTCATTGAAGATGTCGAACCCTTCGAAAAGTATGTTTTCGTTCAGGCGCACGAGGAACGTACGGCTGTTTTCACCCCCACCCATCTCCTCTCCGTACAGTGTTTCGATGAAATAGAGATGGAGTTCGTAGACTCCTGGCTTAAGCGGAATCGCGTAAGCGAATTCTCCGGTGCGAATGCGCTGAAATAGAAACGAATCGGAGCTACGAAACGTAAAGTTGTGCGTGCTAGGCTCCGGGCGTCCACCGTTAAAGTACTGATCCCGACCCCACTTCTCTCCGAGTGGACCAATATGGGGCGGCCCGTCGTACCCGCATAACAGGCGAACCGTATCCTGCGGGGCTCCGGTGGCAAGGGGAGCAGGCGGGGTGGGAGGAATTGTTGCAGCGGGTACCGGAACAGCCGGAATTGTCTTCGGCCGCGCATGGACGGTAACGTAGTAAGCCACCATCAGCACCAGGACTAACGCGCTCAATGCATAAAGCCAGATGCCCCTTTGCGGAGGCCGCGCCTGGATTACCGGAACGCCATCACCGGGACTTTGCGGAGGCTCGCGCTCCAAAATTGCGGCTTCCAGTACAACCGGCTCTGAAGCCGTTAGTTCCGTTACTGGTTCCTCTACGATCGTGCCGCCTGAGGTCTCGTTAAGCAGGCCAGCCATGTGATGGAATACAGGGACATAGCTGCCTAGCTGGAGAGATATGTGAACGGCGTGGTCCTTGCCCTCCGTCTCATAGAACTCTTTCAGCTTCTTGCGGAGCCGATGGGCCTCCACGCGAGCAATGGCGTCCTGGCTTCGATCGAAGTTCAGTGACCGACCAAATACCTCTATGGCGATCGTTAATTCACTCAGCCGGTCGGCTTTGCCTTCAAAGTACTTCTTACAGATATAAGCCAGCAGCTTAGTCAACCGCGGCGAGCGGGCGAACTTCTCCAAAAGGAATTCAACTTCCTGTTGCTCCTGGGCCGCCGTTGGCGAAACTTCAACCTGACGCATAGATCTGAAAGACTAATTTGGTTTCCCTTATAACCTATCGCATTGTGAATCAATGCTAATCCAGAGTCAATGTAACAACTGTAACGGGCGAGGTAACACCGTTGAATGACGTGGCGCTGGAATTGGTTGGTTATCTGAGGCGCCGGAGGGTGGATGTAACGACGGTTTGGGCTTCCTCGACGCGCAACACCCAGGTTCCTCCAAGATAAGCGGCGCCGTACACTGAACACACCAAGGTTGCCAGTGGCAATGGATGGTTTGCCCCGATCGTACCCAACGAACGCTTGATGAAAAACCCGATCAGGGCGCTGGCCAAAGCAACAAACCATAGTTTCGGGGCGAAGCCGGCGGGCAGAGGCGTGGCCCCAATGCGATCGCTTAATCCGCGACGTAACAGCAGGAACTCGACCCAACCGGCTATTCCGGCCGAGGCAGTGAGGCCCGCGACGCCCCAGCGGGCATCGATTCCCAACCAACCGGGCAGCAGCAAGGCAAAGATTGCCCCTAGTACAGTAGTCAACGCGATTCGAACGAGGGCAAACCGGAGCGGCGTCTTCGTGTCCAGAAGGGCGTAGTACCCGGAGGAGTATAACCGGCCTAGCGAGGTTGCCAGCAGACCCACGGCCGACCCGGCCAGCACACCCCAGACGTACACAGCATTTCCATGAACGAACTCCCCGGTTTGGTAAATGCCTGCGGCCAACACGTCGCCCAAAACGAGAAATGCCGCCGCGGAAGGAATTACGAAATAGGCGATTCGCCGGAGGCCGGCTGTAAGCCTTCTTCGTAGGAACGAAGCTACTTCGTCCTGACTGCCAACGGCGCTCGACAACGCCGGCAACTCCGCCGCCGATACGGACATGCTGAACAGGCTGACCGGGAGCACGGCGATGGTCTGGGCATAGGAGAGCGCGGCGATCGCGCCGTGCGGCAGGTAGCTGGCAATGATCTGATCGACGTAAGCGCTGATCTGCACGACGCCGCGGCTGAGGAAGATCGGCCCGAAGTTCCTCATTACGGAGCGCACGTGTATGGATGCGGTGTCCAATGACGGACGCAAGCGAGGTAAAATCTCGAGCACCTTCGGTAGCTGGACCAGAAACTGAAGGGCTGCACCCAGGACCGCAGCCCAGGCGAGTTGAATGGCCAATTGGTCCAGCGTTCCGCGTCCACCGAACGTTTCAAGCGCCACGATCATCGACGCGCTCCAGGCGACTGGCGCGAGATACGAAAGCAGGAATTTCCGATGGCTGTTAAGGATACCGAGGCACCAAGCGCTCATGACCAAGAATCCCGATCCGGGGAAGAGTATGCGCACGACGCGAATCGTCAGTTCACGCTCGTGGCCCTTAAATCCGGGAGCAATGAAGTCGATCAAAACCGGCGTGAAGAGAACACCGGCCAGCACCATGGCCGCGCAAAGGACTGCCAGTATTCCGAAGATTGCCTCCGCCAGGTGCTCCGCTTCCTGGTCTTCTTTGAGAGCACGCAGTTTGGCGTAGACAGTTACGAACGACGCGGAGAGAACCCCTTCGCCGAATAGGTTGCTCAGCAGATTAGGGATGCGCAGGGCCGCTCGGAACACATCGGCGACGACGGAGATCCCGAAAAAATGCGCAAAGACTCGATCACGGATGAAACCAGTGATGCGGCTGACCAGAATGCCCAGTGTGACCGTTGAGGACGCGCCGAGGGCCCCTCTGGCGTTTCGAGCGGCTGCTGGCACCGCCGTATTGACCCTTGATTGATGATCAATGGGCGCCCGACGGGTAATTCGGATGCGTACCTGCAAACTGCGAGTGTACAAACATTCACGGATTAATCGTGGACTTCGTAAAGAAATGTGGGCGCGGCATATCCTACGCATACTAATTCCGGCGCCGCGCATCAAACGAGGGAAGGAGCTGTAACCCTTTTTGATGACGATAAGACCGGTCTTTTTGATCCTGCCTCTTTCGGCGGCGCTCTGCCTTGCTCAAGCTCAAACCCAACAGTCTCCGAACGGGGAAACAGCGCAGCACGCGCCGGCAACGCCGAATCTTCAGAAGACCGATGTTTTGCGCCAACTTAGTTCGTCGTTTGAGGAAATCTCGTCCCGCTCCGGCCGGGCTGTTGTTCAGATTTTCGCTCGCAGTTATGTGGCCAGCGAGGACTCCGAAAACACTGGCGAGCTACTTACTGCGCAAAACAGCAGCGGGTCGGGCATCATACTGAGCCCCGATGGATACATCCTGACGAACTCGCACGTTGTCAAAGGCGCTCATAGTCTGCACGTTCAGTTGAATGTGCGTACGGCCGCGGAACTGGCCGAAAAGGGCTATCACGGCGTGAACCGCTCCATCCCGGCAACGTTGGCCGGCATGGATCGCGAAACCGATCTTGCGGTGGTTAAGATCGATCAGAAGGATCTGCCGTATCTTGAATTCGGAGATTCAGATAGCCTGAAGCAAGGCCAGTTGGTTTTGGCTTTAGGCAATCCGTTGGGTCTGGACAATTCGGTCAGCCTCGGCGTGGTGAGCGCGGTGTCGCGGCAGTTAAAACCGGATGACGCCATGGTGTATATCCAGACCGATGCGCCGATCAATCCGGGGAACAGCGGCGGCCCGCTTGTGGATTCGGAAGGACACGTTGTCGGCATCAATACGTTCATCCTGACGCAGTCCGGCGGCAGTGAGGGCATTGGGTTTTCGATTCCCAGCAACGTCGCCAAACAGGTCTACACGCAGTTGAAAGCGCAAGGCCATGTCCATCGGGCACAGCTTGGCTTAGTTGGTCAAACCATTACGCCTCAGATGGCCGAAGGCTTGGGCCTCGAGACCGAACACGGAGTTATTGTGTCGGATCTCGATCCAAACGGACCAGCGGCGGCGGCCGGTGTTCAGCAGAATGACATCATCCTGGCCGCTGACGGTCGGCGACTCGAAAGCGTCCGCCAGCTGGAAGTGAATGTTTATCGCGAAGGCCCGGGCAAGAAGGTTACTCTTCATGTGCAGCGCGGTGAAGAAAAAATCGACATTCCTGTGGAAACGGCCGAACAGTCGAACGATCTCGATTCGCTTGCCGATCTGGTGGATCCGGCCAAGAACCTCGTTCCGGAACTGGGCATAGTCGGCATCGATATCAACAAAACGATTTTGCAACTTATGCCCGACCTGCGCCGCCCCCAAGGCGTGGTGGTCGCGGCGCGCAAGGCGAACACGCCCTATTCAGGCCCGGCGCTTGAGACTGGCGATGTTATTTATCAGGTGAATCACGATGTCGTGGGAAACGTGGCGCAGCTGCGGCAGACCTTGCAATCGATGAAGCCGGGAGCGGCGGCGGTTTTGCTGGTCGAACGCGACAGTCACTTGGTCTACGTTCCGTTAGAACTTGATTAGGATGCAATTTGGCCGCTGTTGCTACCGTTAGAAAGGCATGAACAACGGACCGATTTCGAGCTTTATCCGCCATCATTTTCGTCATTTCAACGCGGCAACTCTGGTAGAGGCTTCAGACGGCTATATCGCCCATCTAAGTAAGGGCGGGAAGATGTTTCTCACGCTCGCCGGCGCGATGAGCACAGCCGAACTCGGCGTTTCGCTGGCAGAGATGATCCGTCAGGAGAAAGTCCATGCGATCTGCTGCACGGGAGCAAACCTCGAAGAGGATGTTTTCAATTTAGTCGCTCACGATTTTTATGAACGTGTGCCGCATTGGCGGGACCTGACTCCGAGCGACGAACAAGCTCTGCTCGACAAGCACATGAACCGAGTGACCGATACGTGCATACCCGAACAGGAGGCTATGCGGCGTATTGAAGGCGTGATCCTGGAGCACTGGATGTCAGCCGACCAGAAAGGCGAGCGGTATTTTCCGCATCAGTTCTTTTATCGGATCCTGCAATCTCCCGATCTCAAAAAAAGCTTTCAGATCGATGTGAAGAATAGTTGGCTGTATGCGGCTATGGAACGTAACCTGCCTATGTTTGTGCCGGGTTGGGAGGATTCCACGCTGGGCAACATGTATGCCGGGCACTGCATTTCAGGGGATGTCAAGAAAGTCCATACGGTGCGCACGGGCATTGAATACATGATGTCGCTGGCGGATTGGTATAC
>DATBEF010000073.1:0-6220 GCA_036269625.1 Bryobacteraceae bacterium
TGTGAAGGGCGTTCCGCCGACATAGATGGTGGAGCCGATCACGGATGGGTCGCCGCCGAGTTTATTCTTCCAATACCGAAAACTGACGAGCGCAACCGGCGGCGCTGATGGCGAATCGTCGGAGGGAGTAATCGCACGGCCGATCGCGGCCTTGATGCCAAGTACCTCAAAGTAATTTCCGGATACGAGTTTGGCTTGTGCGAGCTGTGACTCGCCCCAGCCCGCGAGACGTATGCCGACGCCGGTTTCAGTGGTGCTCTGGACGGCGCAGAGCTCGGTGAACACGTTTGTATCTTGAAGATGTTTGTAAAGATCGTAGGAATAAAGGACAAACGATCCGCCCTGGGGAATTCCGGAGCCACTGCCTGAGCCGCGGGCATCGCCGAGCAAGACCAAATTTCCCGGATCGCGCACCGGCAGTGATTTCAGAAGCACCGCGTTGATAATCGTGAAGATCGCGGTATTGGCTCCGATCCCGACTGCAAGACTGACGACAGCCGCGGTCGTGAACCCTGGGGCTTTCCGGAGATGCCGAGCTGTGTAGCGAAGATCTTGGAAAAAATCCTCAAACCATCTTTCGCTCCACGCTCTCCGCACCTCCTCTTTCACCAACGTCGTGTTGCCGAACGCCCGCCGCGCCGCATACCGCGCCTCTTCAGAGGACGCCCCTGCTTCCCGCTGCTCCTCAGCCTCGAGCTCCACATGCGAGCGCAGCTCGCGCTCCAAATCCCGCTCCCGCTGCTTTCGCCGCCACCAGCGCATATCAGCCTTCCTCGGCCGGCCACATCACCCGGGCAATCGCTCCCGCCATTTGCTTCCATTTCGACTCTTCCGCGGCAAGCTGCTTTTTGCCCGCGGGCGTGAGCCGGTAATATTTGAATTCGCGTTTTTGGTCCTTTGCCGCGGGTTCCCATTTTGCCGCCAACCAACTCTTGCGCTCCAGGCGGTGCAGCGCCGGATATAGTGATCCATGCTCCACCTGCAGCACGTCTTCCGTGGTGCGCTGGATGTGTTTCGCGATCTGGTGTCCGTGAGCCGGACCGAACAGCAGAGTGCGCAGGATCAGCATGTCTAGTGTGCCCTGTAGGAGCTCCACCCGTTCGGAAGAATCTTTTGGCATATCGTCAGAAGATATTCTACCCAGAAATGAGCCTCGTTGGGTAGGCTATCTTCTCAGATTTTAGAAATCGACGTAAAAACGTAACGAATCGCGCTCGCAGTAATCAGCCGCGGCTGGCGCTATCGCTCGCCAAGTCCGGTTTTTTCCCGGACCGCTCAAAGTGCTCTTCAATTTCTTCCAAGGTCTTGCCCTTGGTTTCAGGCAGGAAAAATACAGCGGTGATGAAGTAGATCACAGTGAAGCCGGCGAAGACAAAGAACATCGTCGAGTAGCCATAATTGCTGACCACCGGCAGGAAGATCGCGGCAAGCGTAGTCGAGACTACTTGGTTGATGACTAGGGCGATACTCATGCCGTTGGACCGAATGCGGGTCGGCATCAGCTCTGAAAGAGCCAGCCACACGCAGACGCCGGGTCCAATGGCGTAGAACGCCATGAACGTGTACAGCGTCATAGCGACAAGCCAGCCATTGCGTACGTCCGGTACAGCGCTGATGAGAGCCCTGTCGATCTTCAGAGGGGCCGTTCGGGCGGTATCAACGTTTGCCAACGGGTTCTTGAAGAATGCTTCGACTTTGTTGGCAGGCACGCAGCTTCCGCGCGTAATTGCGATGGCGGGTGCCGCTGGATCATCAGACCGTGCGACATTCGTCGCGGCAGTGAAGTCTCCGTAGGAATACACGACGATTAGGGAGGCGCGGCCGGCGCGAATTGCATTACCTGAGTAGCCCTTGGCCTCCAGGAGAGTGTTCGCCTCGGCAGGATCGAAACGGAGCGTAAGACTCTGATCCGTACCAACCATCGCTTGAAGCGCGTCGCGGGAATCGACGTGGAGTTTCTCCGTGCGCCGGAAAAGTCCGCCCGTCGCGGCTAGCGAGACAATAATTCCGGCGGTTCCGAGGGTCAACAGGAACTTGCGTCCCTTGCGATCCACCAGCAACACGCCGCCCATGGTCAGGAGAAAGTTCAGGAGGGTAAAAACGACGTAACCCCAGTGGGCCTGAACATCCGAAAGACCACTTTGCAAAAGAATATTCGTGTTGTAACCAATAAGTGAATTGATTCCGGTAGCCGTATTGCAGAACAGAATGACGCAGGCCAACAGGAACGGAATCACATACTTCCGCCGCAAGAGCGATTCCTTGACCTTGCCACCTAAGGCTTGGGCCCTTTCGGAAGCAAGAATCTCTTGCATTTCCTTCAGCTCGGAGCTGGCTTCTTCAGCAGTGCGGGAGCGAAGAAGGGCGGCACGGGCGGCTTCCGTTCGGCCGCGCCGGAATAACCAGCGTGGAGACTCCGACACGAGCAGGCTGCCAATCACGAACAGGATGCCGGGCGGCAGTGAGACCCAAAAAATGCGACGCCATGCCTGGTCCTTGAAAGCGAAGATAGTGGCGGCGTTCGCGACGGAGGTCACCTCAGCCACGCGATAACTGAAATAAATACCAATCAGGGCGGCCGCGACAATGCCGAGAGTCAACAGCCACTGAAAGATGCCTGTCCCTTTGCCACGGGTGGACGCGGATAGACATTCCGCGAGGTACAGCGGGACAACTACGCCGATGAACCCCCCGCTGGCGCCTTGTAACAGGCGTCCGAAGAACAATGGTCCATAGCCGTGCGACAGAGCAATCACCGGAATACTGATGACAAACGTGATTCCGCTGAGGACCATCAAAGGTTTGCGCCCCATCCAATCGGAGAGCATCCCGGCAAACAGCGTAGAGATCACGCTGCCTAACAGCACAGCCGCAACAATGATGGAAAGCTGGCCCGCATTCAGGCCGGAGGTCGCCTCGAGATACGGTAAAGCTCCGCCGATGATTCCGACATCGACGCCATACAGCAAGCCGCCGAGTCCTGCGACCAGCAGAAGAAAGCGGTTATAACCCATCGGTTTGTTTTGAACCTGCATGTGATCGCGTTGGTGGGGCGAAACCTCTCAAAGGTAGCCTAGCAATTCGAAAAGCTTCCGTGATAGCTTTCCGTCTATGAATCGAAGGCAACTCCTCAGTATGGCCGGAAGCGCTGTTGCAGCTTCCGCGCCTGCGACGTTCGGGCGCCAGGCTGAGAACGAGTCAGCCATCAGCGTCGCGCCCAACACGTCTCGCGACTTGAAGATTGCCGACCTGGAATTTACGGAATTGAGGGGCCATTACGAAGACGAAGACGGCGTGAATCGGCAGTATCAAGTAAATCCGCTCGACGTTTACGATGATTTGCGCCGGGGCGTGTATCAGGACCGGCCAAGCAAAATCGAGAACCACGCAATCAAAGCGATTTACCTTCGCATCCAGACGAACGGCGGCGCCTTTGGCCTGTATGGGCCGATCGACCATGAGGCCGCAATTGTAGTCAGTGAAGAGCTGCGCTCTTTTGTCATCGGCAAAGATGCGCTGGCCGGCGAGGCACTCTGGGACGAGATGTATCGTTCAAACCGGCATTCCCGGGCCGGCATTTTTATGATGGCGGTTAGCGCCATCGACAATGCTCTCTGGGATCTTCGCGGGCGCTGTTATGGGGTTCCGGTATACCGGTTACTTGGCGGTCCGACGCGCCACTCCGTCGAAATGTATGCGAGCTGCCTGGGGTTTTCCGTGCAGCCGGATGCGGTGAAGAAGCGGTGCCAAATGATTCAGAAGGAAGGCTATCGTTACCAGAAATGGTTCCTGGCGTATGGGCCGGGCTCGGGGCCGGAGGGCATGCGCAAGAACGTAGAGCTTGTGCAGATTCTGCGCGAGACTTTGGGTAACGATACGGAGCTGATGTTCGACTCCTTCAGCGGCTGGGATCTAAGCTACGCGCTCGAATGGGCTCATCAAGTGGAGAAATACCGCCCACGCTGGATGGAAGAATCGACGCATCCGGAAAAAATAGAAAGCTTTGCGACTTTGCGCCGGAGCACAACGATTCCGGTCGCCGCGGGCGAGCATTTTTACGGTCGGTGGGAGGTGGAGCGCTACCTACAAGCAGAGGCCTTGTCCGTTGTGCAAGCCGACCCGGAGTGGTGCGGAGGCATTTCCGAATTAGTGAAGATCGGAACGGTGGCGTCGCTGCACGACGTACCGGTGATTCCGCACGGCCACAGCATTCACGCGGCACTGCACGTGATCGCGAGCCAGTCTCCCATGACCTTCCCGCTAGGCGAGTACCTCATTAACAAAATGAGATCGTACTATCATTTCGAAAAGAATCCACCGACTCCCGAAAGAGCGCACATCCCGCTGCCACAGGGTCCGGGGTTCGCGATCGAACTGGACCCGGCTAAGATCGAATCAAAGACAGTGTTGAAGTGGGATTGAGCGGCGCCTCGACTGATTCTTGTGATCTAATCTCACCGGAATCGATACAGCAGAATGCCGTAACCTACGCCCGCCCGGTCTGAGGCGTGCGCCACTTGGAATGCCATCAGCCGGCCATCTGTTGACACTACGGGATTTGACGCTTTGAAGCCTTCGTAATCGTTGAAGTTCGTGAGGCGCTTGAAATCTTTGCCGGAGCCGTCGAGCCGCAACTTCCAGATGTCGATATTCCCCGACCCGTGCTTCCCGCCCAGCCAATTGACCTGGCGGTCACCTTCGACATTTGTATAGAGGCCATCCGGGTAAATACCCTCGCATTCGTTGTACGTGCCGGGGGCTTTTGACATGTTCTCGACTTTGCCGTTTCTAAGATCGAGGGTCATTACCGAGGCAAGGTCCTGGGGCTCGTAACAGGTAAAAGTCATCTTGGTGTCGCTATCGAAGAAATCTTGCGCTTCCAGCGTGCAGGCCTTCGAGCGGCTCTCATACACCAGACGTTTGTTGCTCAACCGCGGCGCGCCCTCTGAGGTGTCTACATCGGCAATGAAGAGTTGCGACTGCTCAGGCGCGAGCGAAGGATCTTGAGCGTGAGTGACAGCGTAGGATATTTTCATACTTTTTTTTGAGATTGCAGCACCTTCCGACATTTTTTGATTCAGGGACAGCGGCCTGGACCCGGGCTCCTTACTCAAGAACCACAATTCGTTGTCATTGGTGCGACTGGTGTGAACATCCGTGAAGCGGGCAGGACCGATCAAAATATAATCGCCTGAGGGCAAATGCATGACACGAAGAAACGCCGCGCCCGGTATGGCACAGGTTAAGCAGGTGATCACCCGGGACTTCAGATCAATTACAAATGCATCGCCGAAGCTCTTGTCCATGAAAGCTATGCGCTGGTTATCGGGTGAGAAGTCAGCGCGCTCGCCAAAATGCGTGAGGACCTCCATATTGTCCGGAAGGTGGTCAAGGGGGTTGCCAGGTTTCCGCTGAGCCAAGGCGGAGACCGAAAGCAGCAGGAGAGCGACGAAGATTTTTCTCATAGGGGACGATGGAAGCCCGATAATATCTAACGCAGGAGTTCACTTTGAAACGCCTTTTGATCCCGGTGCTATTAGCAGCCGCCACGGTTAGCTTCGGCCAGCAGTCCGTGCCTGAGATTCCGTATGATTCGGTCCCTAATTTCTTGAAGCTTCCCGCGGATATGTACTTGGGTGAGGCGGCGGGCGTGGCAGTCAATTCCAAGGGGCACACGTTTGTCCTGTCACGCGGCAACACGACGGGCCCTGCGTACGGCGCAGCGGCGGCACAACTGCTCGAATTTGGTCCGGACGGCAGGTACATCCGCGAGATTGGCAAGAACCTGTACGCGTGGTCTTTCGCTCATGCCGTTCGAGTCGATAAAGATGACAATATCTGGGTCATCGACAAAGGGTCGGACATGATCGTGAAGTTCAACCCGCAAGGGCGCGTCGTGATGGTGTTCGGCCGCAAGAAAGAAGCTGCTGACGAAAACGACGGTCCGTGGACACACGTCAAACCGCCGCGTCCCGCCGTTGACGGCGAGTTCAGGCAACCAACGGACGTCACCTGGGACCGCGAAGGCAACATCTTCATTAGCGATGGCTATATCAACTCACGGGTGGCGAAATACGACAAGAATGGCGACTGGGTGAAGCAGTGGGGCCAACCCGGCCAAGGCCCAGGTGAGTTCAATACGCCTCACAGCATTGCGGCGGATTCGCAGGGAAACATCTATGTGGCCGATCGCGGCAATCGCCGCATCCAGGTGTTCGAT
>DATBEF010000082.1:0-6122 GCA_036269625.1 Bryobacteraceae bacterium
TTCAGCACGCTAAACGGCGATATCGACGTTACTCTTCCTGAGAACCTGAAAGCAAACGTCCGTATGAAAACCGACAACGGCGAAATCTATAGCGACTTCGATGTCAAGCTTGACTCTGGAGCTCAGCCCGTCCCAGCCGAATCAGGACGCCGCCAGGATGGAACGTATCATTTGCGTTTCGACCGGGCCCTGCATGGAACGATCAATGGCGGCGGCCCAGAATTTCAATTCACATCCTTCAACGGCCAGATTTACATTCACAAGAAGAAGTGATCTGAATTCATCGCCCGTCGTCGGTCCGGCTCTTCTCATACTGATAGGCCAAGCGGAACATCGCCGATTCATCGAAGTGCCGCGTGAAAATTTGCAAACCGACCGGCAACCCGTCTGGCGATTCGCCACACGGAACGCTCATGCAGGGCACGCCTGCTAGGTCGCCGGTAAGGGTATAGACGTCCGACAAGTACATCGCCAAGGGATCATTCACCTTCTCGCCGATCTTAAACGCAGGAAATGGCGAGACCGGCGCCACAATTGCATCCACGTTGGCAAAGGCCTGGGTGAAATCTCGGGCGATCAACGCGCGCACGCGCTGGGCTTTCAGATAAAACGCGTCGTAATAGCCGTGGCTCAACACGTACGTGCCGAGCATAATGCGCCGTTTCACTTCGGCTCCGAAACCCGCCCCGCGGCTCTTGCGATACATACCGGACAGCGTGTCCGCCGCCTCGCGGGAGGTATAGCGAACGCCGTCGTAGCGGGCGAGATTGGAACTCGCCTCAGCATTCGCAATGATGTAGTAGCACGAGAGCGCGTACTTCGTGTGCGGCAAGCTGATTTCGCGGACGTCGCAACCCAACTTACGCAATTGCGCGATCGCGGCATCGATCAGGTCGCCAGTCTCGCGGTTCAGCCCTTCGAAATACTCCTTGGGTAAGCCAATCTTCATCCCGCTCACCGGGTGCTGCGTGAGCTCGTGGTAATCGTCCACGGGGGCAAATGCGGATGTGGAATCAAGGTCGTCGCGGCCGGCCATTGCGCGCAGAACGGTAGCGGCATCATCAACGGTTTTGCCAAAGGGCCCGATATGATCAAGCGAACTGGCGAATGCCGAGAGTCCGTAGCGGCTCACACGGCCATAGGTAGGCGTGACCCCGACCACGCCACAGAAACTGGCTGGCTGGCGAATGGAACCGCCTGTATCGGAGCCCAAGGTAACGACGGCCGTTCCTTGCGCGACCGCAGCTGCCGAACCGCCGCTGGAACCGCCCGGCACGCGATCGAGCGCCTTCGGGTTCCGCACCGGGCCAAACGCCGAGTTTTCGTTTGAAGAACCCATGGCGAACTCGTCGCAATTCAGCTTGCCAATGAGCAGGGCGCCCTCATCTTCCAGGCGGATGACGGCGGTCGCGTCGTAAGGCGGGATGTAGTGTTCCAGAATCCGGGAAGCGCAAGTGGTCCGCAGATCCTTCGTAACGATCACATCCTTGACTCCGAGTGGAACGCCGGCCAGCGCACCAATATGCTCGCCCTTCGCGATTTGCTGGTCAACGCGCGCAGCGGTCTTGAGGGCGCGCTCCGGCGAAAAGGTCAGATAGGCGTTGGTCTTCGGGTTCTCGCGCTCGGCGAACTCCACCGCCGCCCTTGCAATCTCAGTAGCGCTGAATTGTTTCGTGAGCAGGCCTTTGCGAACGCGCGGAATCGTCAACTCCGGAATTATGTCCAGCAGGCTCATCGTTCGATTACCTTCGGAACTTTGTAATAGCCGGCGCCCTTGGCAGCCGCATTGGCCAGTGCAGCCTCATTTGAAAGAGGCGCGTGGGGAACGTCCAAGCGCAATGTGGCGATCTCGTCGGCATCGAAGAGAACCTGGGCCATGGGTTCCACGCCCGACGTATCCAGTTCATTAAGCTGCTCAATATGGCTCAGAATCTGGCCCAAATCGTGCGACATGCGATGAACTTCTTCGCCGGAAAGTTCCAGGTTAGCCAGATCGGCGACGTAACGAACTTCTTTTTCTGTCAGTTGCATTCTATTGGGCTGTAAAGCTTGATTCTCGTGTTTTTGGGAGGCGGCGCTGGCCGCTCCCGGTAAACAATCAGGATCGCACGAGGCGTGAGGACGCACCGGCTTGCGAATATATGAAACTCATATAGTAAGCGTTTACAGCCGCGCCATTTCGCGCCATGATATAACTGCGTTCTGAATGTGCCCACCTCTCGCGTTCCTTTTTGCCGCCGGGTCTGAGAAGCTGCTGTCTCTCAGCACCATCGATCTCCTCGTCATCGCGCTGTACTTCGTGATGGTCCTGGGTATCGGCTTCTATCTCAGGCGCTTCACCAATACTGGCGAACAGTTTTTCCTGGCCGGGCGCGAAATGACCTCATGGGTGGCGGGACTCAGTTTCGTCGCGGCCAACCTGGGCTCACTCGAGCTGATGGGTTGGGCAGCCGCCGCCTATCAATACGGCATACTCGCTACGCACTGGTATTGGATCGGCGCAATCCCGGCCATGCTCTTTCTGGGCCTGGTGATGATGCCGTTTTACTACATCTCAAAGACACACTCGGTGCCGGGCTATTTGAAGCTGCGCTTTGGCGAGCCTTCACGGGCGCTGTCGGCAATCAGTTTTGGTTTCATGACAGTCCTGATGAGCGGAATCAACATGTATTCCATGGCGCTCGTCTTAAAGATCATCCTGGGGTGGGACATCAACTTCAGCATCTGGGTCTCATCTCTCACCGTTGCGGCCTACGTGTTTTTGGGCGGCTTAACCTCGGCCATCTTCAACGAGGTGCTGCAATTTTTCCTGATTTGGTTGGGCGCGATCCTCATTTCAATCATCGGGCTGGTAGAAGCCGGTGGGTGGAGCGGTATGGTCGCCCGCATTCACGCCAACTTTCCCGGCCAGAGCTATACGCACTTGTGGAGCGGGTTAGGCCACTTCAGCGATAACCCGATGGGTATTCATTGGACCGGCATCGTGCTGGGCCTGGGCTTTGTTATTTCGTTCGGATATTGGACAACCGATTTTCTAGTTGTGCAGCGTGTTCTCACAGCCAGAGACCTGCGCAGCGCAAAGATGGCGCCGATCATTGGGGCATCTTTCAAAATGGCCGTTCCATTTATCGTAATCTTGCCGGGCTTATTGGCTCTGGCCGTGTTGCCTGAACATCTGGTAGGTGAAGCGCAAGCGCAAGCTACTGGAGCGCACAGCTACAACGAAGTGTTACCGCTCATGTTGGCGCGATATTGCGGGCCCGGGTTGCTTGGGCTTGGCATCACGGCGCTGATTGCCGGGTTTATGTCTGGTATGGCCGGGAACGTCAGCGCCTTCACGACAGTCTGGACTTACGATATCTACCGTGCAATGATCCGCAAGAGCGCGCCGGACAGTCACTATGTCGCGATGGGGCGCTGGTGCACGATCGTCGGCGTCCTGATCAGCATCGGCACCGCGTATTTAGTGATGCAGTTCCTCAGCATCATGGACTATGTTCAGGCGCTATTCAGTTTCTTCATCGCGCCTTTATTTGGCACCGTTGTTCTGGGCATGCTTTGGAGACGTGCTACTCCGGCAGGCGGATTTTGGGGGTTACTAGCTGGAACGGTTTCTTCTGTCGGGATGTGGCTTTGGGTGAAACTGGACCCTTCCGCCCTTCGTTACATCGCGCTTTCCTCATACGCAAAAGACATGGCGGAAAACATGTACCGCGCCCTCTGGTCCTGGGTCATATGTGTCATCGTGACCGTCTCGATCAGCATGATGACACGGCCCAAACCGGACAAGGAACTGGTGGGACTGGTTTATGGCGCGACCGAAATACCGTCGGAGGGTTCGCTGCCCCTATACAAGCGCACCATCTTCTGGGCCGGCCTGGTCTCCGTCGTCTTCATAGTGTTGAACGTGATCTTTTGGTAAAGGAGTCTCATCATGCATGAAGGACGAATCTCCATCTGGTTCTTTATAGGCGCCCTGTTGCTGGCATACGGCATATTGATTATGGGCGGCGGCCTGTACGAGTTGTATGTTCCGCCAGAACGTCCGGTGGTGCTGGCGAACCTCCACGCGGGCATATGGTGGGGGGCCGTCCTGCTGATCATCGGGCTCTTTTACACAATTCATTTTTTTCCAAGGAAGCATAGGAAGTAGATGGCAAACATCAGGCAATGTGCAAAATTCGGGCTGATCATCGGAAATCGCGGGTTCTTTCCGGACCACTTGGCCGCGACCGGCCGCGAGGAGATGATTCGCGTGATGGAGGGCGCGGGGATCGAAGTGGTCGCCCTGACGCCGGAGGATTCTAAGTTCGGCGCCGTTGAAACGTTCGAAGAGGCCCGCCTCTGCGCCGATCTTTTCAAGAAAAATCGGGACGGCATCGAGGGTGTGATCGTCTCGCTTCCTAACTTCGGCGACGAACGCGCGATCGCGGACACGCTGCGCCTGGCAGGTCTGAATGTGCCCGTCCTGATTCAGGCAACGCCCGACTCGCCGGGCAAGATGACCATTCGGGATCGCCGCGACAGCTTCTGCGGCAAGATGTCGGCCTGCAACAACCTGATGCAGTACCGCATACCGTACTCGCTCACAACGCTGCATACCGAGTCGCCGTCTTCAGAGACGTTCGCCAAGGATTTGCTCTGGTTCGTCGGCGTGTGCCGGGTTGTGCGCGGATTGCGCAATTTGCGTGTAGGTTCAATCGGGGCGCGGCCCGCCGCATTCAATACCGTTCGCTATAGCGAAAAGCTGCTGGAAGCGAACGGCATTTCGGTTATTACGATCGACCTTTCCGAAATCCTCGGCCGGATCGAACGTATGAAGGATGAAGACCACGCCGCGCAAGAGAAGTTGCAAGCCATCCATAAATATGTCCCCATCGGCGATGTCCCGGCCACTTCGTTGATGAAGATGGCTAAGCTGGGCGCGGTGATCGATGGCTGGATGCGCGAAGCCGAGCTAAACATCAGCGCTGTGCAGTGCTGGACCGCGCTTGAAGAGTATTTTGGCGTTGTGCCCTGCACAGTCATGAGCATGATGAGTGAGAACCTGATGTCCAGCGCGTGCGAAGTCGACATCGCGGGCGTGGTAGGCATGCATGCGCTGCGCTTGGCTTCGGGTACTCCCAGCGCCCTGCTCGATTGGAATAACAACTACGGCGAGGATCCAAACAAAGCGGTCTGCTTCCATTGCAGCAACCTGCCAAAGCACTTCTTCGCGAGCGTGAAGATGGATTTTCAGGAGATTATCGCCGGTACCGTAGGCAAGCTGAATACGTTCGGAACATGCGTGGGCCGGGTGAAACCTGCGCCCATGAGTTACGCCCGTTTCTCTACCGACGATTTGCACGGCAAGATGCGCGGCTATGTAGGAGATGGGCGGTTCACGGAGGATCCGCTTGAAACATTCGGCGGCGCCGGCGTGGTAGAGATTCCGCGCATGCAGGACCTGCTGCGCTTCATCTGCGAACGCGGTTTCGAGCACCACGTTTCGGCAAATCTCTCCACCACTTCGTCAATAGTCTACGAAGCGTCCACAAAATACCTGAATTGGGATATCTATTGGCATAAGGCATGAGCGTGATCGTCGCCGGTGTAGACTTCGGCACGCTCAGCGTGCGCGTTTCGATCTTCGATCGGGATCGAGGGCGGCTGGGCTCGGGCACGGCGGAGTATCCTCTTCATCGCCAGAAGAACGATCCCGACCACGCGACGCAGAGCCATGCGGACCACATGAACGCATTGGCGGAAGCGATGGGTAAGGCGCTCGAAGCTTCTGGCGTTAGTGGATCGAGTGTCAAAGCGCTGGCCCTCGACACGACAGGTTCAAGCGTGATCCCGGTCGGGGAAGGTCTAGAGCCGCTGGGCGAATACTATCTTTGGTGCGATCACCGCGCGTGGCGGGAAGCAGCAGAAATCACCGCAAAGGCGCACGAACGGCGCCTCGAAGCGATTCACTGGAGCGGCGGCGTCTACTCGTCCGAGTGGGGATTTTCAAAGCTGTTGCATTGGCTGCGGCATAACCCGGGTTCCCGCGACAGACTGGTGTCTGCGTTTGAGCACTGCGATTACGTGGCCACAGTACTTTGCGGCATACACGACGTGGAGCAGGCCCCGCGCAGCGT
>DATBEF010000122.1:0-41187 GCA_036269625.1 Bryobacteraceae bacterium
CGCTCTCAATCCGCTGTTCCATCTCTTCATTGCTCGGAAAGAACTGCGTAACCGGTTGGTTATCGATTCTCCGCACTTCCACCCATTGCTCCACGATCTTCGGCTCACTCTGGCTCTGTTTCGCCGCCTTCGAAGCGCCAAGCGTGCGGATGCGCGCCCCCGAACCAGTGGAGGAACTCGCTAATTCTTGGCGCGGCGCGCTTCTGCCACGGCCGTCTTGCGCGAGTTCCTCAGTAGCCGCCGGTTCGCTCGCCCGCCGGTCTTTGTGAAAACTCCGCAGCCTCGCCAGAGCCCGGTTAAACGAAAGTTCCGCCATCGTCTGGTACCGCAGAAACAGCGTCATCCGCTGATGATCCTCCGCGGCCCAATCCCGAGGATCTTCCGCCAAATCGACCTGCGCCAAGTGGAGATTGGTCTGCGTCCGCTTCAAAAACCAGTGCGCCCGCGCCGCCTCATCCATCAACTCTTCAAGGAATGGCGTCGGTGGATCGTATTCCGCCGCATATGTATCCCGCAGTTGCTTCCATTCACCCGGATCCTCATGCGCCAGCAACGGCTGCCCCGACCGGTACGCTTGCATGGCCACACTCAAGCTGGTACGTGTTCGTGGATTCGGCTGTTCGGGCATACGGGCCTTTCGAGCGCAAGTCTCCCGCATCCACCCGCCGCCAAGCCTTCAAAAACACACCTAAGTAGTTGTAAATGCAAGAGATAATAACATTTAAAGATTCGTGAACACCACCCGCTGACGGCTGACAGCTCTCAGCTGATAGCCTTCAGGCCAATGGCCGGATCCCGTTTGGTAATTTCCCCGCAATCTATTCAAAACACAACAGAATCACGCGCGTAGGTAACCCCGTTCCTGCCCGGAGTTTGGACCCACTCTCCGATTCAGCGATAACCCTGATACCGAGCCGGAAGCGTTAGCGCCCTAAATCGGAACGCGCGTCAGCAAGTAGCCCTAATCCACATTCCTGGTCTTAAACTGCGCATCCACATGAACGGCCCGCAAAAAATCCCGGATCGCCGCCTGAGCATTTCGCTGTGCATTGTCCAGAATGCCCATCTTCAGAGCCGCCGATCGTACGTCATCTAAAGCCGATAGCCGGGCCCGGTGCTCCATTTCGGGATCGTAAGGTACCCAAGGCGTCCACCAGGTCACGTGATGGTCCCAGACCTTCGTCTGCTTTTCATCGATGAAGACGTTCAAAATCCGCGCGGGCGGAAGCGAGATGGTGAAGATGTGGCCGTCGTATGTTGCGTCGGCGGGTTTAACGCCAGCAAGATCGACTCCCGCGAGCGCTTCGCCCTCCACCATCAGCAGAAGTGACTCCTCGCCCAGCGGTTGCTTCTCCTCAGTTAGGCCCACGACGCGTTGAATGGTATAACGCACCGTTACCAGTTGATTCAGTTGCCGGATTTGCGTCACGACGGTCGCCGAATCGAACCGGCGAAAGCCAAAGCCCCGCCCAAAGAACCCAATGTAGAGGGCGAGAATCATAAGCGAAAGCAGTAGCAAAAAGCTCGAAAACACCGCGGCCACTTTCCACTTCATCTCCCCAGTGTAACGGGCGACTTGGAAAGTCGAACTTACAAGGTAGTCTTGCCAACTTAGTAGACGATTTCGCAAATTCAGTGACGTATTCAGCGCGGATAGTGATCCCAAAACCAGAAACGGAGCCGGAAGCGTTAGCGCCCTACCTTGGCTGCCATTTAATATCTAACCGCAATTCCGAATGAGAGTACTTAAGCATTGGCCCATCCGCTGCGCCTGGATATAGACATCGCCGGATCGAATTGTTATCCTGACCCAGGCATGATTCACTGGCCCCGGTTACTCATTCTGATTCCCCTAAGCGTTGTTGGCGCGCATGCGCAAATGCAACTTCACGTTGGCATTGATGCAGGCGTCCCCATCACCGATACTCTTCCGTCATATTCCTCGACCTCTGTAAATGGCGCGGACTATTCGTTCAGCCGTTTCAATTCCGTAACTAAGCGGTTGTTGATTGGACCTTCTCTGCGGTTGGACTTGCCCAAGGGCCTAGGCCTTGAATTCGACGCTCTATATCAGCGCGTGAATTATGACTCTACGAATATATCTTCGGTTCCGGCGATCTCTTACTATGACAGTTTCGAACCGGTGAGGGCCAATCGTTGGCAGTTTCCGTTATTGATTCAGTACAGCCGGAGAGTGATGAGAGCCAAGTTTTTTGTGGAAGCAGGCCCCGCTATTTCGACCATTGTCAACAGTCGAGCCACTTTGCGTACGACTTCGACCTTCAGTGTATTGACTTCCACCACGAGTACCACCACAACGAACTCCGCAATCTCCGGCCAATCGGTCACGTTCGCCGGCATCACTACCGGAGTTGGGGCCGACATTCCTGTACTCCATGGCCATCTGCGACCGGAATTTCGTTATAGTCACTGGTTTTCACCTAACTCTGCGGTTGGAACAGTTGGCTTTACAGGCGTACTGACAGGCTTTTCAACCTTTCTTCTCGGGCCAATTTCAACTCCGTCATTTCAAGTCAACCGGGACGAAGCCAGCTTCTTGCTGGGGCTCAGCTTTTAAAAAGCGCAAAGGGCACCGCGCGGCCCACAAACTAAGTCTGCCGCGTCCCGACTCATCGGGGCGCATGCTCATTTGACACGCAGAGGAACAACGCGGATTTTCAACGGCGCCGGGCGACTGACCGCAAAGGAGCGGCCTTGCAATCATCCGCGTTAATCGGCGTTCATCAGCGGCTCATTTTCATCCTGCCACTCCGCAGCTATTCGTACCGAAGCGCTTCCACCGGATCCAAACGCGCCGCCTTATTCGCCGGCCAAATTCCAAAAAACAGTCCAGTACCCGTAGACACCACCACGCCCAAGACCGCCGCCCACATCGGCACACTCGCCGGAATACTCGAAAATACAAGCCGTGTCACCAGCGAAATGATCCATCCAAAAAGAATCCCGGCTAACCCGCCAAGCCCCGTGAGAACCACCGCCTCTAACAGAAACTGCAGTACGATGTCGCCCTTCTTAGCCCCGATCGCTTTCCGCACGCCGATCTCTTTTGTGCGTTCCGTCACCGACACCAGCATGATGTTCATAACGCCAATGCCGCCAACCAGCAGCCCTACGGAACTAAGCACAACCATCACCAGCGCCACCATCGACGTAATCTGGCGAAAGTCGCTAACCATCTGTTCCGCCGTCGACAAAGAAAAGTTATCGGGCTTAGAGTACGGCACCCGCCGATCCATGCGCAAGATAGCGCGTACCTGATCCTCCGCAGCCGCCACTTGGCCAGCCCGCGCCATTACCACCAACGCGTTTTCTTGCGCCGACGGGAAGAGCTTGTGCATCGAGAAATACGGCAGAACCACTCGATTATCTGTGTCGCCGAAGAATGATGCCGCCGGGCGATTCATCGTCCCAATTACTGAATACTCATGTCCGGCGACTTGAATGTTTTTGCCCACGGGATCAACATTGGCGAACAGTCCTTTTACAATATCCGCGCCAATCACAACTACAGGCGATCGCCGGCGGCTCTCTTCCTCCGTGAAGAACCGCCCCTCGTTGATGTCCACTTGACCTTCATCGGCATATGCCTCCTGCACTCCGAAAACGTTCACGTCGTACATGTCGTTGCCCTTATAATGCGCGTTGACTATGCTGTTATTGGGAAACAACATGGGCGATACTTCCTGGCAAGCGGCGCAGCGTTCGCGAATATGTTGAGCGTTCGTGTACGTTATGTTTTTGCGGGTGCGCTCCTCCGGGCTCAAATTGGAAGTACGGAAGCCAACCGGAAATTTGAACACGATAATGCTGTTGGGACCAAAGCTGTTCAGCACCGACGTGATATTTGAATCCAGTCCTGTGAGAATGGAACCCACGCCGATAATGGTGCCCGTCCCCATAACCACGCCCAATACCGTCAGAAACGCGCGCATCTTGTGAGCGCGAATCGTTTGCAGCGCCAGTTCAATGCCGTTTCGTATTGCGAGTATCGTCACGCTCTTAGTTCTCCACTCGCAGCGCTTCTATCGGATCGAGTTTCGAAGCCTGCCGCGCTGGATAGATCCCGAAAAACAGCCCCACCACAGCCGACAACCCGACCCCGATGAATACCGACGACCAGGGCAATGCCATCGGAACTGGTGTTGCGCGTCGGATCACCATCGCCAATACCCACGCGATCAAAACACCGATTAATCCGCCCATAGCCGAAAGCGTCGCGGCCTCGACCAAAAACTGGTTCAGTATGTCGGCCCGGCGTGCACCCAGCGACTTGCGAATGCCAATCTCATGCGTCCGCTCCGTCACTGCCGCCAACATAATATTCATAATGACGATACCGCCCACGATCATGAACACAGAAACGATGCCGACCGCGGTAGCCGCAATCGCGGCCGTCAGCCGTTCCCACAAGCTGATGAAGGAATCGGAAGCGAAGAGCGAAAAGGTGTCATCCTCGCCAGGGCGCAAGTGACGGAACGCCCGCAACAGGCTACGTGATTCGTCTTCGGCCTCCAGCAGGTGTTGCTGGTCAATCGCCTTAGCAATCAGACGCATGCCCTTCTGTGTACCGTATTTTTTGAAATACGCCTCAATCGGGATCATGACGAAGTTGTCTTGCGATTGCCCGAACACACTGCCCAGCGACTTCGCCACTCCAACTACTTCGTACTGCGTGCCGTCCACTTCGATGACTTTGCTGATCGGGTCCCGGTCCACAAAGAACTTATTGCGAACATCCGCGCCAATGAAGGCCACTGCCGCGTGGCGCTGCTCTTCTATCGCCGAAATGCCGCGGCCTAAATCCACCTGAACGTTGTTCAGCGTCGGAATGTTCTCCGTGACGCCTTCGATATCTACGCCCTGGACCGAATTGCCATGAAATGAAACACGGGCTTGCGTGGATGCCATAATGCCGATCCCCCGCAGCATTTTGGCATTGTCCCGTATGAACTCATACTCCTCACGCTTGATCTGCGGATTCCGCTTCTGCATCTGAAGAAACTTCTTCGGATCCCAATTGCCGATGAACGCCATCCGCACAATCCGGAAGCCATCCGCGCCCATGTTGGACACTTTATCGGCAATATAGAGATTCATCCCGTGGATCAGCGCCGTCACGGCAATCAGCGTCGTCGTCGCCAGGATTATGCCGAGCAGGGTCAAAAAGCTCCGCAACTTGCTCTTGTTCAACGAATCCAGAGCTATGCGGCCCGCCTCCCAGAACGAAGCGCTATGGCGAAATTTCCCGGGTTTGCTCAATGTGTCACAGACCCAGACGCAACCGGAGCGGTTTTTGTTCCCCTCATAGCCAAGAGAGTCGTTTGGAGCTGTATCCACCGGAGCGCAGCCTCATCCAGCCAAAACCGTGGTTTCTTGCGGGAAAGAAAGCCCAGATGGCCCCCGTGCACCGGCGCCAGCAACGTTAACGCAAGGTTCGTATCAAAAACGGGATCTTGGTACATAGAAAACGGCACCAGCGGATCATCTTGCGCGACAATAACGAGGGTTGGAATTCGAATGAAAGGAAGGAATTGCCCCGACGACTGAGTGGCGTAATAGTTCGCGGCAGTCCCGAAACCAAACAGCGGAGCCGTAAACAAATCGTCAAACTGCCAGATGGACTTGAGCGCATCCAGGCGTTCCATCGGGTACAAATCGGGAGACAACCGGTTCTTGCGCCTCACCCTGTCCTTCAGCCGATCCAAAAAGCGTCGCGCGTAAAGCCAGTTCGAGGGCAGATCCAGCCTGCGGACACAAGCCGCCAAATCGATCGGCGTGGAAATAGCGCAAGCCCCGGCGAGCAACTCCGTTTCACCCAGTTCACCCGCCAATTTTAGAGTGACGTTCCCGCCCAGCGAGAATCCGATCAGAAAAGTCGGCCCCAGATTCCGCTCCCGAATGCGCTCCAAGATAAAACGGGTATCGGCAGTCAAGCCGGAGTGATACATCGTGCGGCAAAGCGACTCCGTCCCGCCACACGTGCGCAAATTGGTTCGATGGACGCCGAATCCACGCGTCAGCGCAGATTGTGCGAAGCTCCGGATATAGCCTGCATCCGCCGAACCCTCCAACCCATGGACGAAAACCACTTGTCCTCGCGGCGGCCCAGGAGGCTGGTGCTCGAAAACGGTAATGCTGGTCACCGCATCGATTTCGTAGACGCGACGCGTCGCCGGGAAACGGGCTTCATCGATCTTTCTGGGCCAAAAGTTCCCAGCGATCGTCAGCAGATGTGCTTCAGGAATTAAGGGCCGGAATTCAGGGAACAAGTCCGATTATCGCCCAGCCCCTGCTCTTTATTGGAGTGTTTCGCTCTTGCGGCTGAGATCTTCGGCTAAAATGATCGCCTCGGCTAATTCGCGCATCGGACGCCGTAAACGCCGGCTTTCGTTCCGTAAGCGCAGATAGGCCTCTTCTTCGGTCAGACTATGGCGATGTTGCAGAATGCCTTTGGCGCGTTCCACCAGCTTGCGTGTCTCGAGTTGACGGCGCATTTCAGCAGTTTCTTCAAGGAGTCGGGCATTTTCTTCGGCCAGAACCGATTTCGCAATCGCTCCACCCATTTGTTCGCCCACAAACGTCAGCAGGGCAATTTCATCTGGGCTGTGATAATGCGGTTCGCGGTGGTGAACGTTGATTACGCCGATGACTTCGCCGCCGCTTACCAGAGGAACAGAGAGAAAGGCTTCATAGGTGTCTTCCACCAAAGCCTGAAAACGCTTAAAACGGCTGTCGGATGCCGCATTCTCGGGCAGCGCAACCACTGACTGGTGCTCAACGACCCAGCCCGTCACGCCTTCACCCATTTTCAACCGGATATTCCCAAGATCCACCTGATGGGGCACCTGCGACGCACGCAGAACGATCTCGTTCGTCTCTCGCTCAATCAGGTAAACAAGGCACGCATCACAATCGGTCACCTGCACCGTCAGGCCGACAATTTCACCTAACATTTCGTCGAGTGAAAGCTCCGAACTGACGATACTGCTGATCCTGTGAAGGAGCGCCACTTGTGATGTCGGGGGCTCCATAAGACTCGCTGTTGCCATATCGAACTGTAGCCCGATGCAGCAAGAACCGGCAATCAAAATAATTGATCTACCCTATTCAGTATTATGTCCTTTACAATGACTAGGTTACGCGCACCATTTCGTGCTGCTCTTGCCCCGTTACGCGCGCGCTTCCCTGCCCGATGTATACGTTTACTTCCGATCGGATCCCAAACTCCGGCAGATAGACGCCCGGCTCAACTGAGAAACACGTCCCCGGAATCAGCCGGCGGTCATCATGGCACTCCCAATTATCCATATTGGCCCCCGTACCGTGAACCTCCGTCCCAATGCTGTGCCCAGTGCGGTGGAAAAAGTATTCGCCCAGTCCGCGATCCTTTATATAAGTCCGCGCGACATCATCCACTTCGAAACCCCTGATCGGAACGCCGGCAGCAATTTGCCCTAAGACAAAATCGCTCGCGGCCTTGCGAGCCTTCGTTACAACCTCAAACACGTTCTGAATGCGGTCTGGGATTATCTCGCCGCAAAACCCAGTCCACGTGATGTCGTAATAAACCGACTTAGGCGTTTGAAGTTTGGCCCACATATCAATCAGGACCAGATCATTGCGTTGAATTTGCGCGCTGGCTTCTCGGGAGGGTTCGTAATGTGGGTCTGAGGCGTGGGAATTGACGGCCACGATCGGGCCGTGATCTGTGAAAAGATTGAAATGCTGAAAGCGCCCGCGTATGAATTGCTGGATATCGTACTCGGTGACGCTCACATCCGCGCGAAGCTTCTCCCCAATCAGTTCGAAGGCCTCTTTCCGAACTTGATCCACCAATTCGCCCGCCCTCAAATGGCTTTGCAGTTGGGAGTCAGTCCAGGTTGCTTCAAACTGTTGAAGTAGGTCAGCGGAGGTAACAATCTCAACGCCCGTGGAACGGACTAATTCCACAGTGCCTGCATCCACCATCGACACAAGCGGGATCGCACAGTTCGGGGAATACTGCATGGCTACTCGCCGGAGGCCCTTTAAAATGCTTGCGAGTTTGGATTGCTGATCGGGCCAACTTGAATAGGTGCTCTTAACCCCAGGCAAGCTGTCGAGCGCTTTACTTTCGATCTGATGGACAAGTCTGGCCGGCTCGCCCTGGGCGGGGATTAAGTAATACCATCGCCGAGAAGCACCTACTTCATCTGGAATACCCAGAAGACGATACGCCGCGGGGTCGCGTCTGTGATGATCGAAGAATAACCATCCGTCGAGACCGCTCCCTTGCAAGGCTTCCTGAATAGTCGCTAGATTCATCCTTTCGCGATTGTACGCGGTCGCACGGGCGCCACTACGCCAGCCGGCGGCTGGACCTGAGTTTCATAAAAGGGGGCGCCGGATAGCCGATCAGGCAATATTGGTCCAACGCAAAGAGCACCACCGAATCCATGCCCTGCGCCACCGCGTAGCTTACTTCTTTCATCCATGGCGTTGAAGAATCCGAGATGCCAATCAAATGACTGCGCTGATGGTTCAAGAACCCCTTCGCCGCGCTCACCCCCATCGAGTAGCGGCAAAGATCTAAATTGCGCGTGCCAGTGAACCCGAAACTCTCGGTCTTTAGAAGAGTGAGATTCTGCGGCGTCCAATCCGAGTTCGGATAATTGACCACCTGGGTTAAAGCATAGTTGTTGGTGTCGGTCGGATAAAGGACTTCATAGCGGCAGCCTGGATAGTGCGCCTGCAATGCGCCGCGAATCGATGCGGTGTATGCGCCGATCAAGCTGGGCAAAAAGACGCTCTCATTCGGGTATTGGGTCGGATCATCCGTGTTTTCGAGGATCACTTGCATCGCGGTCCCGTATTGCGACTGGAATTGCTGTGTTGTGTACGCGTCGTAGAACGGCATTCCTACGTTTGGTTTCGGAAAGTACCACCACTGCACTTCGCCCGATTGCAAGTAAGGCACCAGGCCGGCGGCACTCTGCAGCGCGGCCATGTCCAAATAAACCTGCGTCCAATAGGCCAGGCTCGTCGGCGAAAAATTCGTCTGTATGGAGGGCGTGTTTAGAACGACCGGAGTGCCGTCAGGGTAGCGCTGCGCAATGCCGGCTGCTACAGATGAATCCGCGTTCATCAACTCCGTGCTGAACGACGCAACCGCGTCGATGCCATAGCCCTTGAGCGCCGTGAAAAAAGCTTGATGCCAATCTCTTGCAGCCCGATTGATACTGGGCGTCGCAGTTACGTCCGTCTGCCAGAAATCGGCGGTTTGCACCAGCGTAGATGCGAGCGGATCATTAGGATCAAGATCGTAGGGCGTACCGTTAATACCGCCCGAAAGCGCCGCGTTCGTAGGCGCGATGGTGAAGCCTTGGCTGTTCGGATCTAGCCATATGCCGGCAGTGTTTCCATCCGTTCCCATCGCGCGCGCCGTCACGGTTAAAACATTGTTGGTCGCACCGGCCCAGAGCAGGTTTGAACCCAAATTAATCAGACACGCCATGGCCTGCGCGACCGTCTCGGCCGTATCGTCCGGAAGAATTAAATGCG
The DNA here is from genome assembly GCA_036269625.1 of Bryobacteraceae bacterium. Lineage (GTDB taxonomy): Bacteria > Acidobacteriota > Terriglobia > Bryobacterales > Bryobacteraceae > Bog-105. Next base: position 9,562 of record DATBEF010000122.1, read on the forward strand.
AAATGGGGGTAGGCGTGCCGAATTGCGTCCCAGTGGGTGTCACGATTTCCGTTCCGATGTCCAGTATCATGGTGCCGCTTTGGCTGCCAGCCTCATCGGGTATCGTTACCGATGCAGTCGCATACTGGGTCCCCCCACGGACAGTCTCATAAAACCAAAGCGCTCCGGTGTAATGGTTTACGCGGCCCGTAAACCCCAGAGTATTAATCAGCCAAGCCGTGCGCTCCGCGGACAGAGACTGCGAATGATAAGTGTCCCAGTCCGTCGCCAATGAAAATTGCGGTGTAGGCGTGAACGTTGGCAAATTTGCCGAAGGATACGCAATCTCCAAAAAATCGAAGTAGAAGCTCGATGTTGAATATTTCGAATTCCCCAGGTTCGAAGCCACAACTGTATGCTGGCCTGGTCCATAGGTGCCTAGCAGCAACCGGCAAAGGACGTCCTCGCCGGGAAGATCAAGGTCAAACAGAAGGGGTGCCCCTCCGTCCACCGATACGCTAATGTTCGATCCCTGCTGTAGGTACCGGCTTCCCAAATAGAGTGAATGCTGCAGAGGCTCTGGGTAGGTGATCGAGAAAGACGCCGATGTATCGGTTGTGCTGTGAATCCGGCTTCCCGAGTAGTTTCCGCTTCCTACTGTCCAGTTGCCTGAGTAGACGACGGACGAATCCGTATCTTCGATTCGTCGGCTGCCCGGTCCTGCCACAAAGTATTGCCGGTTGGAGCCGCTAACGGTCCAGTTCGAGACGACAATCTGAAACTCTTGCTGCTCGAAGATTCCCTGCTGTAAATCAGCCGACCAAGTCCATCGCAACTTGCGAACATTGTTAGCTGGCACTGTTTGCGAGGTAGTGTTTGTTTCGAGGGATTCTGAGTTTAGGTCGGTTCTCGTTGCCCAAACAAGATTTCCGAAATCCAAAGAGACGTTATAACTAGACGGGAACTGCCCACCGGTAAACGTCACGGAAGGCTCTTTCCAGACAGTCGATCCACCCCCGCCAAAACCGTACATGCCGATGCGGTTTCCATTGGCTCCGTGAAGATTTTGGTACGCCGTCCCTTTAGCCGCCCATGTCACCGTCACCGAAGGACCGTCGGTCGTCGCCTTAACTACTTGGCTAAATTGATTAATGTCCTCTGCAATCTTAGCCGCGATGGTCGTCAACGAGTCTGAAGGAAGGACATTGTAGTAGTAGTGCTCCTCCAGAAACGCCAACCCGACATTCTTGCCGGCTTCTGGGGAACCGACCAGCGTCATCGTGCCCGAGGCTGCTACGTAAGAATCCGTGGCCGGTGTGGCAATGGTAGCGATAGGAACATAATAAATCCATTGCACACCGTTGCTGTCCACTGCCCAAATTCGAAGTTGATCCCAAGACACTACCGGAACAAGATTTGATTCAATCGGGACACATCCTGTTCGCTGCTCGGTGTAGCTCAGAGTAAGTCCGCTCAAATCCCCATCCGGGAAATAACGTAGCGCCGGATGCTCGAAAACATTGTCACGGTTCCAATCGACTACCGCCCAATCGAACTGCTGCCGCCACTTTCCGGAGACAGTGAGCCCATTAGGGCTCGCTTGCGACATCGCCGCGATAGCAGAGGGCGTAAGAAAGTAGCATTGCAAGTCCCGGTCGGGGCTCAGCTTGAAGAGTTGTTCCGCCATGACTAGAGCCGGATTGTAACGGTAAGATCGCTTCCTGGAGCATTCTGGCCGACCTGGATGATATTCAGAGAGAGCGTATTGCCAGGCGACGTGTTGGCAGCCAAAAGAGGAGGAAGATCCACGCCATCTACGATCTGCGATATCAGAGTGCCAGCAGGTATCGTAAGGTCGCAGTAGTCCGACCCGTCTTGCAGGATCTCAAGCTTTATATCTACATCTGCGGCCTGAAGTATAGTGGCGCGAATATCCCGCACCGCGTGATCAGCTTCTATAAGCAGCGGCGGCGCGGCATTCTGCTCCACCGCGAGATAGCCACTCACTTGAAACGAGAACTGCCCTCCCGATAGCGTTCGTAGCCCTCCGTCCGGGCCGCTCGTGTAACATTGTGTCGTCGTCTCGCTATTCCCGAACGCATTCGTAACAAATAATTCCGCCGCCACCACCCGAACTTCTGGTAAGTCAACGGACTGAAGATAGTTCTGAGAAGCTCGATTTTCGAAGAAACTATCCGCAAACGGAAAAACAAACGTCGCGGCTTGTAAGTGCATCACCAGCGGGCCGACACCGGTGAGTGGGACGGTATGTGCGCTCGCTGTCGAATTCAACACCCCACGAGTTACGGTATACGTGTTATTCGCCGCGTCCACGAATTGAACCGTCATCAGTTCCGAATCGATCAGAATCGTGTCGCCTGGTTGCGGCCTATCAACCTTACTTAGCGAGACCGTTGTGCTCACGGCATCAACAGTTGCGGCCAAATTGTAGGGGCTGGGGGTGTTTAGTTCGTTCCAGTACACGGTCTGCAGCGTCCCAGACGTCACCGTCTCCGTGTTCGTCAGACTCGGAAAACCAATTTGCGAAATCGTCAAATTTCCCTGTCCTGGAGCAACCAAAACAAAACTCGGCATCGGAGGTACGTCGGTATCCGCAGCCTGCTGTCCTAACGGCACCCGAGTGTTGGGACACAAATCGGCCGAGCACTCCAGATTATTCACATTGGCAGCCCGCCCGCTGATTTCGAGTGCCGTTCCAAGCCGATACGGGATTTCAAACTGAACAGGACTCGTCGCCGACACGGCCCCAAATCGCCAAGACGCTTCGGTCACGACAAACTGGCTCGTTGTGTCTGGAGTGGTCGACCAAGCAGGCGAAACCGTCAGGTTAGTCGCATCATTTGCTGTTATCTGGCTCTCCTGTCCCGCCCCGGTGCCGCTGATAATTCGAGCGATCATCCCCACATACGCCGAGGGCGTTGCGCCCATCCCGGAATTGCTAATCGTAGTCGCTGTCACCGCGGTAACTAAGAAGGGACCAGCCAATTCGAACCTATAGTAAAAATTGGCGTGATCGAAATTTGGGTCCGGCGGCCCGATCGGCTGGAACACGACGCCGGTGTCCGTGTAAGAGTTCAAGTTCGAATTCGCCGCCGCGGGAACGGACGTCGCTATCCGATAGAACAACTGCGGGCTCGTACCTCGATAGACGTTAAAACCTGAGGCATTGGCGGGCAAGCTGATCGCCGTGCCCGTTTGTTGCGAGGAGGGTTCTGAAGACTGTCCCAATGTCACGGAATTGGTTGCAGGACCTTGCGGAATCGATGCCAGGACAGTGAACGAGAGCGGGCTCTCGTCTCCAGCACTATCGACAGCTGTGATCGCGTAATAAAGATTTTGTCCGCCCGCGATCGTCCCGCCTGTCGAACTGATCGTTGGGGTAAGGGGCAATATCGGGACGCTGGGGGCATTCGCGGCCGGCTTTGTCGGTTGCACGAAGTTCACCGTGAGCGTGTCTGTCATGCTGCCATCGCTTTGTTGTTGCACAGACTCGCTCACCGTAAAATCTGTGCTCCCCGAGCTGTTTAATACCGGCCCAAGCAGAGGCAACGGGGTCTGCACCTGCGACCCAGGCTGGCGTCCCGCTCCGCCTAACACTGCGACGCTATCGCTATACCAGTCATCGTCGTGAATCTGCGCGTAAATCGTCACCACCTGATAGTTTGTCGACGGCAACAACTTAGTAACTCGGAACGGTATACGATACCAGTTTTCCTTTAGATAAGTTACGGTGATAATATCGCCCGGGCGCACCTTCATGGCCCGGAAACTGGTCTGAAATTCTATAAAGCGATTACCATCCGTCGACTTATCCAGTTGACGAAGAAGAACGCGAGTGGCCTGGCTGGCATTCGCGACTCCCAAGGCTGTCGATTGACTACTAATTTCGTAGCCAATCAGTGCTAAGTCGTCCGAATCCACAATCGAAAGAGAATCCTGCTGAAACTCATTGAACGCGTCCTGATATTCCAGGCTGAGCCGGTTGGAGGTCTCCGCTAGGCTTCTTGAACTTAGGATTACGCTAGACTCGCCCTTCGCGGTGCGCGCAATGCCCGAAAAAAACGGGGGCGAACCATCGCTGAACTCATACGCGGGCCAGCCGCCGTTCAAAGTGTCCGTGCTGTTGCTCCCATCGGGCAGTTGCTGCTGTTGGGCGGCTATCGTTGTTTCAGGCAACAGTTCCAGCAGCCCGTTAACTCCGAAACGAATCATAAGACTCGATGCGACCCGAATACCGCGGATAATCTCCGCCGCGCTCTGCCGCTTTAATAGGATCAGGTTGCATTGATACCGCGGCACCTGTAGCGTATTTCCGTTCAGGTCGGTCGTGTTGATCAGATAATCGCAGAATTGGGCGGCCGTATAGAACGTCTCCATATTCACGTCTGTCGTTTGCCATCCGCATCGCCGCAAAATATCGAGGATGACCCAAGCCGGATTCGCCGAAAAGCTAGTCGACTGCAAACTTCCATCAGCATTGAACTGATCAAGCAGTAGCCCCTGCAGCAGCACTTCTACAGTCGGCGCGCTTCGGCCGCTGCTGATTCGATTAGGAACCACAATTTCAATCACGGCCATGCTTCCGTATGGGTCACCCAGCGGCTGCCCATTCGCGTCGGTGAAGTCCATGTCGAAGCCGCCCCGCACGGAACCTGACGCAACAATGCTGTACCAGCCCGTCGTGGTCATGTCTTGACCCGCGACGCCTTGCGGTATCTCGACGTCATTTACGACAACCTTGAAGGCGCCTTGAATAGTCCCGCCCTGCAAGCTTTGTATGGGGCCAAGACTTAACAGCACTTCCATGTGCGTTAAGTTTCCGTCGTTGCGGCTAAAGATTAAAGGCGTTTGAATCCATCCAGTACCGTAGACCATTGGAACCGGATCGTTAAATGTTGCCGGCGGGTTAAGAACCGGGGACAAGTGCGAGGTTTTGGCGCCACTCGTGCGGACCATAATCTGTGACGGTACGAATTCGAATCCCCCATACCGCTGGGTTACGTTTCCGGAATCGTCCGACGAGAACATTCCCCGTTGCTGGCATTGCGCTCGCGAATGATCGCAAGTTGTAAATGCTTGCCCGGCATTGAAGTTCCCAACACCGCCGACGATATCGGCCGAGTATCCGCAAGAATAATAGGGCGAAAATCTGCCATTTACCGCCTCAGCCCTCTTGTCCGGACTTGACGGAAATGTCCATGGGCACAAACGTTGAATGCGAACATTCGGCAGAGCAATCCGCTGCAGATTTAGCTTACTGGTAAAACTTAGAGTGAACGTGCTCTCCGTGATCTGATCGGGATCACCAGCTGTGCCCATAAATAGAATCGTGCTTTCCGTGGTGACGGTAAGGCTGGGAAGGTCAACAAACGCAAAGTAAACGGTAAGCTGCGATCCCTTGAATCCAGTCCTTTCAAGTTCGGATAGCCTCGAGTCTGCGTTGGCCAGCGTCAGCGACAGCTGTGAAATTCCGTCCATTGCATCGCCCGCCGCCAACTGCAACGAGAAAAGATTGTGCTTCAATACCCTGGCAGAGTAGTTCTGCCCGTTGAAGGGAATGGCGTGGGTGCTCCAATACTCCACGTCTCCCGACGGCATGATGCACTGAAAAAACAGCAGCGGCGTATCGGCTTCGGCCAACTGTTTGACATAGTTAATTGTGGACATTTTTACCCTAAAATTGCCGTCTCAATACTGAACGTTGATGAAAATTGATTTACCCCTTGCGCGCTGATCATCAACTGGTCGGCCACCCAGTGTGCATTCGGATATACGCCGCCACTCTGTGCTGTGGGCCGGTAGCGCGAGGGAGCGTTCTGTGCGTCTAACTGGATGCCATAGATCTGTACTTGCTGTCCCGGGGAGAGCGTCAACCCCACTGTCAACCCAACACCGCTATCACTCAGCTGACCACTGGAAACTAAGCGGCTCCAAGCCGGACCGACAGAAATGCTTTCTGTCTGAGATACGGACGGCCCTCGCCGGCTAAGGGTAATAGCGCTCTGCGAGGCACACATTGCATAGAGCGACAAGCAGTATTGGTAGCTCGCGGGAACACTCAAAATTTGCGTTATAGATTGCGTTGCTTGGCTCGTGTTGATCACGGTGAATGCGGCGGTTCCACCCGTCGGGTCCGCAACGCCCTTCGTGATTGCCATGCCGCCCTGATTCAGCCAAGCGGCGCTCTTCAGATCTTCGCTGGAAACCAGCATATTATCGGTTGGGTCAATGAATGTAAACGCGTGCAAGGGCCCTTTACAGTTGTTGAAATGGGTTTGGATCAACCCGATATCTGAACTGTTTAGTTCGCCATACGTAAGTTCCCAACTCAATATCCAACCATCCGGGTCAGCAGACAAGATCATGCTGCCGTCCGGAAGAACGTTCTGAACGTTACGGCTGGTATTGGTCTTTTTTATTGGGTACTGTACGGTGGCGCCGGTCGACAATTGGGGAAAGAACAGATTAGCCATTAGTTTCGATAACCCAGAACGCGCTTCCGGTTACATCCGGAGCTAGATAATTTGTCTGCAACAGTGGCGAGCCGAGCCGGCAGTTAGGAACGCTTGTTCTAGTGAACGGATCGGGAAATGAAAACGTCGCAAAGTTCCCTTGCTGGGTGGCGAAGAACGCTTCCACCTGCTGAATCTCGCTCTCATTCAAAAGGTTTAGGTTGATCAACCATTGGCGTAGTGCGCGGCCCTGCAACAAGCAGCGCTGGTCCGATCCATCCAGGAAGCGGATGACCAGCACACCTTGGCCGGCAGCGAGCGGCGTGGGATATTGAGTTACTGCTCCCGAGCTGAGTTGGGGAAAGTTAGCCATTAGACCTCCGCGATTACATCGTTCAGCGAGCTGGAATTCAACATCGCGTTGCGAACCGCGGCGGCGATGTCGCCACTTCGTTCCATGAACCATTGGGAATTTACGTCCGTTGGCGCCACACTGGCTGGGGTCGGGGTAGTCGATGCCCCGCTTGGAGCGTGCGGTGGCGCCTTGGATGCAGCAGTTGGCGTGTTTGCGTTCGTGCCGGCGCCCCTCACCAGAGGTGTCGCCGCAGTGGCTTTGGCGGATGTCCCGTTCGATGGAGTCGAATAGATCGGAGTCTGCGACTTGGACGTCACAGTCTGATCCATGCTGCCCTGGTACACCGTCGCGCTATTGTTCCCGGCGTAAATCGTCACATCCTGAGATGCGGGCAATTCGAAAAGCGTCAAAGGCGGCGGTGTCTTACTCCCGCCGCCAAACAGTCCCAGCAACCCGGAGACGATCGATCCCAATCCCAGAACCCCTGCGCCACCGCCCAACAAGCTTGATAGGCCCCCGCCGGCAGCGCTCGAGGCCAACTGTGTCCAGTTTGTCGAGTTACCTGAACTCGGTTGTGTGTTCTGAGACGGTTTGCCGAATTTAATACTTGTGGCAGTCGTCTTTGACCCAAGACTCGATGACTTCGTTTCCGTGTCCTTGCTAGCCTTGATCAACGATTCCGTCGGCATCTTAGAGCTACTACCAAGGGCCGCAGATCCGCCCAAGCTGCTTGAGCTGACAAGCCCACTTGTGGCCCGTGTCAGCTGACCGAGTAATTCGTTATATAAGCTTCCGTTTGCCATCTCGCTATCTATCCTGGTTTCTGGAAACGTCCTCTAAGATCAGGACCGCCTCCGCCGTTCTGGCATCCACATCCAACAAATTGGCCCATCCAATCCGCTTTAACAGCTGAAAACTCTCGAGAAAGGACAGGCTTTCCGCTGTAATCAGCGATTTCGGACACTGATAAGTAACTGCGCCGCCGCGGGCCCATACCGGCCTCGCTGGAGGCGGCACTTCGGACGCAATCCAGGCGCAGTTTCTCAACTTCACCAAGCCGCTGCTACGGCAACTCTCGCAATTCCACGCGGCTGGTGAGGAAAATTGAAATTGGAATGCGATTAGGAGTTTTTTCTTTCTTGCTCAGACAAGCCCAGCTCCGACCGGATCGCCACCACAATCTCGTTCGCAAGCTCCTCGGGGGCTTTTTCAACAATGCTCTCGGGCGTAGCGGGTTCGCCATCAAGCGTTAGCCGCGCAATCTGCGACAGCCCCCACAGAATCAGCACGCTTCGTGCCGCGAGTTCGTTTTCCGCGGCTTCCAGCCTTTCACTGGGCCCGCCTGCGTTTAGAAACTCGTCTCGAATGCTCAGCTCCCGCATCCTCTTGGCTAGTTCTAGCCGCATTTGAAGCGATACGCGCCGGATGGCAAAACTCACCCCGGGCAAAGTGCCGCTGTCGAACCAGCGCACGGTACTGTATTCAACCGGCTTAGGCGAACGCGATATAAAACTCATCGTCCACCATTCCGTGCGCCAGATTGTTCTTGAACTCCCATTGCAGCCTCGTCTGTGAGTCATTGAAGTTAGGAATCTCCGGCGTCACCTTCGGCAAGTAAATTCCAAGCAATTGACCTTGTTGTTGTCCAAGCTGTAGCATTGCTGCCACTGGATTGCGGGCCTTCGCGGCAGCATACAAAGATTCCGTCTGCGTATCATCCTGCGCGAATAATGTGAACTGGGACGAAACTCGCCGCATCCCCGGAGCGATCGCCTGCGGATACGAGGATCCAAACTCTCTGTTCCGCACTTCGATGTTGTTATTGAGCTCGAGAGTGGCACTCGTCAAGGTGAAAAATTGATTTCCCGGAGCACCGATCCAAACCTGTCCCAGATGCCCAGGTACGACAGAGTAGTCGAACGAGCCTAAAGTTGGCTCGGCTGGGAAGCTGGCTAGTCCGGCTGAGCCCGTCACGAAGCTGGTCGTATCTAGCAAGTCGGCAGCTGGCCCGCGGAATGTGAACTCGTGAAAATCGCCGTTCACCGCAAACTGGAACGTATCGGCGGCAGCGCCGGTAACCAGACGGTTAACCGCCGTCGACGGGTCCCAATAGTCCATGAGCGTTAAGCTCGGCAGTTGCGTGGACAGAGCGTATGTTATCGCCGGCGCAAGCGGTGAATTGGCCGATAAAGGGCTAGAGAACGGCGCATTCAACACGAGGGTGGATGCGTCAGGTACACTCGTCACAAAGCGTATTTCGTTGCTGAACGATACGCCTGAACCTGTCGATAAGCCATGTGGCGCCGTCGTTTGAATTTGGCCTTGACTTATGGTGGAGGCGACCACCAGGCCAGCCGATGATTGTGGCGTTCCGCCGAGTGCCGATTGGAACAACGGACCATACCCGGGCGTCCCCGCTCCGCTCCAGGAGGTCAGGTACGTTCGCACCTCGAACGCTGTCTGCCGGCGGCTACTTGTGGGTATGCCTAGAAAGGTACGCGATCCAGTCTTGTCGTGGCGAACCGCCTGCTCCAAACTTTGCTGAGCTATTAACTGGACTGCTGGAAAGCGATTGGTCGCGCTTATCGCGGCGGCCTGTCCGTAATTTGCTTCTAGTGCTGCGTAGAAGCGGTTTGCGTTGGAAGAAATGTAATTAGCCATTAGTAACTCCTAGTTAAGGCTCACGCCAAGACTGCAGGTGATCTTTGCAGACTGCACATACCCCAGTCCGCCCGCTTTTGGTTGCTGGAATTGGACGGTGTAGATCCCCGAGAAGAATAATCCGTCCTGCCAATCTCCTATGTTTTGCCGCAGGGCAAGTGTCAGTGCCTCGACGTAGTAATGAATCCATTGGTCGGTCTGTTGCACTAGGGTCCCGCTGGCCCAAACTTCCGCCGTCACCCCAATCGTTCCCGACAGAGACCGGAACTTCTCCACTTGCGTGTTCTTGATCGTGTCGCTATAGATACAAACGCGCGGATAAGACATCTGAGCGCGCAGATCCGCAATGTCCGGCGTCGCTGAGCTCAAAACTACTTGCGCCGGCAAGATGGTGGGTATATTTACGTTCGTTTCGGCGGCAATCTGGCTGATTTGCGTTGTAAGCAAGTTTGCATTCGTCAGTAGATTGGCGAGTTTTTGTGCGGCTAACAATGAGAGGGGCAGCATAGTCGTCTATCCTCTTTGGATCCGCTTGGGATCAATCACGTAATAGTTCGGCTGCTGCCCATCGATCGGCATAGGGCCGTCTACAAAACCGGACGCTGGCAGAGTCCAGGTCGAACCAATTGCCAGCGGCGAGCCATTCTGCCGGTAAGTTGCGTCTTCCGTCGTGCTCACATAAACGTTCCAACCCGTGGCGGAGGCCGGCGCGCCCAACGCGCCCTCCGCCATAGCAGTCGAGATACTGGAGTCGCCTGGCAACGCAAGAGCGTTAACCGTACTTAGCGCGCCCTCGTTTCCCAGCGAATCGATCCAAGCTGTCTGAACAAATACTGTTTCTACTAACGCGTTCCCCGTTCCAATCGAAACGGAAGGCATTGCTGGCTTCGGCAAGGCGTGATACACAATACCGATTCCGGACATGGATACCATGTCTGCGGCCTGAGACGATGCGGTCTGATATTCCGTCCACTTACCTTGGAAGCGGGTGTTCAGCTGAACGTTGTAAGCTTCAGAATAGAATCGCGACAGCGCTTCGAAACAGAGCCACCGATGCAATGTCGGGGTCACGACCACAGTCGAAAGCCCCAGCACGCGGCGAGTAAGCCACTGAGGATCGGACGTGTAAGATCTCAGCAGCCATAGCATCAACAGGTCCCCGATAGAACTAGTTGCAAGAGTGATTTTTGTGGAGACGTTGATGTCGTGCGTGGAAGCCACCTCCACCAGAGCCGATTCGAACTGCTGCAGGTCTCCGATCGTGATAACATCTGCATCGGTAAATAGCGCCATTTGTTTTCTACTTTCCGCTGTTGGTCGGCCCGTTGGATTTGCGGTTCGAGAACTGGCGCTCTAATTCCGGGTCCGAAATGATCGCCACTTGTACACGCTTGGCCAGTTCGGCCTTGTCAGCCGCCTGCTTCGCCGCCAGGTGCTGATTTTTAAAAACCTCTATCTGCTCTTCTGTCGCAAGAACCGCTTGGCCCTCGACGACCATCCGTGCCGCGACAGCGCGGGGCACTTCCGTAGCGACGCCTGCTTTACCGCCGTCGGCCGTCTCTAGGCTGATCACGACGGGATAGGACTCGCTAATGCACGCCTCAATCTCTCGGAGCTTCCGAAAATACTTTTTCAAATCCAAAGCTTTCTCCTTTTGCGAAAATGCAAGCCAAACCGGCTAATTACTTCATCCAATAGAGAGGGAATTATAAATTCCCTCTCCCTCACTTACTCGCGATTAGCTGTTAACTTGTACCGCGAAGCTGTTCCGCAGAACGCCCGTCCCGTAAAGGACGTCAACTGTGAACTGTTGCGACAACAGATTGGGTTGATAGCTCATCACGACGCGGATGCCGAAATTACCCATTTCGGCGTACTCCGCGATTGCGCCAGTGCCCGGCAGGGGTTGCGGCAGCCGTCGAACCACAAGGCCAAGTGCGTCTCGCGTGAAGGCCAGGTTATGAGTGTTGGGTGACAACGTCCCAGTCGTCGGCACAAACTGCGACCGGAAAATGAAGAAGTCCTTCATCTTGCCGACGTTGCCGTCCACAAGCGCCTTCAGACCGGCCTCGCCAGACGAATAGTATTCGCTGAAGCGGGGAATCTGGCGAATCTGCGAGTAAGTGCCCGAGTTGACCACTAGGTACTTAGGCGCACTCGGTGGAACCATCGCTGAGAACAACGCCGTTTCTGCGGCGTCGATCGTGGCTTCGGTCACCGGCGTACCGGCCGTTCCCACGGGGGTGTTGGCCGTGAACTGGCCGTAAAGCGACAGCAGGTCCGACTCGACACGCTCGGCGATTGCAATCACTGCCGGCTGCATGTAAGCCTTCAGCAGTTCCGGATATGCCAGCGCCTTCGTGACGTCCGGGATCTGGAACGTCGCTTCGGCGTGGGTGTTCAATACGATCGAGGCATTGCCCAAACTCGGATTCTGTGGTGTAACTGTTCCGCCCTCGGCGATATTATTCGCCACGAGTGTGGGAGGAATCGGAATGTTTACGGTATCACCGGCATGGGCCAGCACCGGCTCATAGTCCCGATTAACTAGATTTCCCATCACGAAGTTTCCCATCAGAGCTGGTAGCGCGTCTGCCGCAACCAGCTTCACGATTGCATTCGCCAAATTGGCGGAAGTAATTGTTGACATAAGTCTCCTAAAATAGAAATGGCGGCATTAACATGCCGCCTGCGAACGTTCATCACGAACATGCGCCGATCACAAGACCGGCGCATGTTCGCGTTTTAAGCCAGCTTTTGGCGCAGCGGAAAATCTGCGCGGGGAGCAAACCGGAAAGCTAAGCGCCTCGAAGCGCCTGCGATGCTAATCGCGAGATCTCCTGGCGAACTCTCTCGAGTTCCTCCTGTTTCATTCCTGGCTTAATCTTGTCAATTTCGATACCGGGCGCTCCGCCTCCGTTCGCGCTTCGCTGACCGGCCTGAACTCCGCTGCCTCCCGCGATGCGCGCCGGAAGCAATTCCGGATTCTCCTGGACGAAACCAGCCAAGAACTCCGGGAGCTGCTTACCGTCCGCGCCTTTGGCCTGCAACCGGCCGTCTTCACCACGAACGATGTCGTCCTTCACAGCCCGAAATGCCAGGTCGATTTTCGATACGCCGAGCCTTTGTAGTTCCGTCCGAATTTGCGAGTTCCGATCCGCTTCGTCGGCGGCCGCTCGGGCCTTTCGATTCTCCTCGACTAACTGGTTCAGTCGAGTTTCTAGGCTCTCTCGCCTCTTGCGCTCTTCCTGCAATTCGGTCTTATAAGCGGGCTCCGCCTTGCTCTGCTGGACGCGTACAAACTCGTCAATGGCTTGCCGGACCAGATCCCGCACATGAGATTCGTTCTCAGCGCCCCTTGTAACTGTCGTTTCTTCTGACATAAGCCTCCTAAACTAACTCTCCAATTGCGCCTGAATTTCCCGCGCAATCTCGTCCTTGGTCTCCTGCCGCAGATCGCTCATATACTTGAACGCGAGACGTTGATATATCTGCTTTTTTAGCGTGGGCGAATTGATCCCCAAATTGAGCAGGTTTGTCGCCTGTTGCATCTCCGTTCCGAAGTCGGTAATGTCTAACTCATCCAGGCCCGAAACCGAAGTGATCGCACCGTCTTGCCTGGCCTCGCTAACCGCCTTGAAGAGCCGGCGGATCATGTTTTTCACGGCGTTTCCGTAAGCTTGTAGGACTTCCTGCGTAATCGTGAAGTCCATTTGCTTACTCAATGCGGACTGTGCTCTCCCGCCCGACATCTCGCCCGAAGCGGCCGAGAGATAGCAGACCCGATATATCTCTTCCTTAAGCGTCTCCAGGTTATCGGCGGCGATCTGGTATACCTTACCTTCTGGCTCGGTCCAGCCAAAGCGGTCCTGAGGCCCAAGCTGGATGTAATAGCTTTCACCCACCATCTGATTCCATTCGCGGTCCGAATAGATCACCGGCATCGCAAACAGGCCCATCGTGATCGACCAACCTAGCGCATTCGACTTGTTGAAATGTTCTAACTGCAGAAGCGCCGCTTTGTTCATCAACCACAGGCCGTCGCTTACCTCGAGCGTGAACAGTGGAACGCGCCGTTGCCCCACCAGCGAGTGCGTGCCTTCCGCCACCAGTTGCACGCTAGCCTGTCCGTGATCCTTGTCTACCCGCTTATATGCCCTATACGACTCACGGTCGAAGTACAGCCAGTGCGTCTCGTTTACTACGTCCGGCGAATCTACGCTCGGTTGCCGCGTCACCGATTGCCGCAGCACCACCCAGTCGTACTCGCCGCGTTCATTCTTGCTCCAATTGATTAGCTCTTCGGCCGCGTAATGGACCAGGTAGGCTCGCGATACGCCCGCCGCATCTTCTTCAGCTCGATTCGTCGGCGTCTTCTCAGGCCGGGGAAAGTCCAGAAGTATGTGACTCTTGCCGGCCACCAGCGTGTCTGTCAGTGCACGCCGGAAAAAGTTCGTTAGGTTTGTCCCCCGCAAATCGCAATCGTCGGCAAATTGGGCCAGAAACTTCTGGCTCGCGTCTGTGCCTCCATCGAATTGCAGGCTTGGCTCGCGTCGAAACAACGTGGCCGAGTACCAATCCACAATAGACCCGATATAGTTCTCATAGAACACTCGCCACAGCCGTTCCGCATAGACATCCAGCGGCTCTCGTTGCCTTCGCAGCAGGTATTCGGCGGCCCGATGCTTAAATTCGTGGCCACCGGCATAGAGATCGCGGTAGGTGCGCATCAGAACCTTGTCGCGTTTATATTCTGGATGTTCCCGGTCAATTTCAATCATTCTGTCGTCCCATGCTCCCTAAAACAGCGGCTTATTCATTTCTCCGGCTTGAGGTTTGTCTCCCCAAAGCGCCCATATCAGGTAACCCAAGGCATCGGATGCGTGCGTCCGCAGTGCATCGCGAGTCTTATCAATCACAGCCGAGCCGGGCTTATAAAGAACTTCTTCGAAGTCCTTGATCAATTCCGTACACCTCGGATCGATTTCCAGCCTGACCTCGCCTAGAGCATTCGTGAAAAGCCCGTTCACCTTTCGTATCCTGCTCAGCACCGATGGATTGCTTGCCGGCACCCTCATCTTTACGTGCTTTATCCCGGCCCGCGTCAGCGTATTCTGCAAAATCTGGTAATCTGAAAAGCCAGTTGTTTGCATACTCCGCCCGCTCGCGTCGCCAAATATCTCCAACGCGCCCCGGTGTCTTCCGTACCTGTTCTCAAACTCCGTTGCTGCTTCCTGCGTGGTTGCGCGCTCTAGCACTATCTCGTCAATCACCCGCAGCCGGTCACCGTCATACTGCAGCAGCACCGAACTCATCGGTGTCACGTTAAAATCCAGCGCCCAGAGCAGCGTCTTTTGCGGATCGTAGGCCTGCTTCTGTACGTGTAGCGATCTCTTAAAGCAGTTGTAGACTAAATCCGTCTTACTGTTTACGTACTCGCCCAGCGCTTCCTGCTGATAAAACTTCGGATCGTAACTACTCTCAAGGCGCTCATAATAATCCGGCGTCTTCTCCAGCAGGAACCTATTCTCAAAGGGCTGCGCCCGTACCGCCTCGTACCCAACAACCGGTTTGTGAATAAACCGCTTATATACCCAGTCACTCCCTTGCGGCGTCCACGCCCCAAACCCACACAGCCGTTTCGACTTTGGGTCTCGCAAACGCGCTTCAAGCCGCAGCCAGGCCTCTTCTCGCGCGTATGACAGCTCATCAATTCCAAACCAGGAAAGATTCGTGCCCCGTAACCGTTCGGGCTCCTCCAGGGAGCGAAGTAGCACCGTGCTTGCGGCGCCCTTCAGCCATAAGATGCCCTCGGTTTTCCTGTAGTCAAAATCCACCCGGAGATCTTCAAACATCCGGAATAAGCCAACCAGAGTGGCGTCTCGCAACATCGCGTAGGTCGGAGCCGCCAACAAGCCCTGTCGGCCACTGTTCATGTAAGCCAAGCGCAGTAACTCAAAACAGAGCGCGGCGCTCTTACCCGAGCCAACCGGCCCGGAAAAGCCTTTGAACCGGGCATCCGAAGCGTGGAACTTACCTTGGGAGGGAAGCGGTGAATAGAACCACTCGGCCCCATCTACCTCCGGATCGAATTGCTCGCCGTCATTATCTGTCGCCGCAATCCATTCCATCCGCACACAAAGCTAGCAGCCGCTAACTTGCTCGGAAATCAAATCGCGAAGCTAAGTTACTGATTTATATGCCAAATAAATTTATTAGGATTTCTGTGACGGACTTGCCAACTCCCTAAAAGGACAGAAGGCCGGCAACTGAAGCGCCTCGGTGGCGGTGTGCGGGCGCACTCTCGGGAGCAAGCGCAGGAGAAAATCTTGGGGAACTCTGAATCGGGCCTGGGCGGTCATCTCAAAACAATCAGCGCGAGGCTCATGAGCCAAGCCGAATTGGGACCTCTCCGATATCCGAGGCGGTTCCATTGTCCGCGACTGCAATTGCACTGAGGATGTGATTTCCCCGCTGAAAACCTGTCAAATTGAGTTCAGTTCTCCAGCCCTTGTTGCGGTCAGGAGAATCGCAGAAGATCGGGTCGACATCTCGACGAGGATAGGTCGGAGTTATGATCATTGTTTCTTTCCCATCAAGCCTCAGAAATATTTTTCTGACGGAGACTCTCCCAGTAACCCAGCCACTTACATCAACCATGCCAGAGACATGCGTCTCCGGGTAGGGCAGATCGATACGCCCAATCAAATGATTTGGCAACTCTAAAAATGGATGCTTCACCAGTGGTACCCACCAGTAGCCAACCGGGATTTCAGGTAAGGCCACAAAGGTCCCAGCCTTAGCATGCGAGACGCCAACGGTAGCTTCGGTAAAATGAGCTTCGCCGAAAGCCGGGTACTTCCAATCTCGGACAATACCAACGGCCATCAACGTCATCGATATAATCGCAGAGACGCGAAGCCAAGCGACAGCACGACCGGAAAGAATACACCAGACTACCGAAACCAGGAACGCCAGCGTCAGATGATAGAAGTACCGATCCGAAGGAATTTCTGTCAGAACTTGCCACTGCAAGCCGGGGAGTCCAGTGAGTGGACTTGTCAATCCTAGTGCAGAAACAATGCAGCAATACAGAAGAAAAAACCTTATTGTAAGTCCAGCGCGTATTCCCACATAGAGAAACAGCGTTACTGCGAAGGCAACAACGAAACAGAGAAGGATAAACGAATCAGAATTGCTCAGAGTGGGCGAGTGTATTTCGACCGATCAGCGTAGCCAAAATAATACGTCCTCCTATGAGCTTGATCGCCATAGGAAATGTGGCGCCCAGAGGTGGAATGTTCCGGCTCTGAGCCCCAGTCAACAAAAAGGCTCTCACCTGGACAAAAGAAGTGAGAGCAAAGATGGTGGTGGGTACCAGGGTCCAGCGGTAACGTCTGAACAGCCAGAACAGAAATGTGATTGGAAGGAGTACAACTGCAAATGGCCCGGTTAAACCGAAGATTACGAAGATTGCAATATCAAATATTCGAGCCGTTCGTGTAACGGGCGGTCTTGCAAACATCAGAATGCATACTGCGGGTGAAAGGTGCCACTGTGCATTGGTTACCGTAGCAAAGATTTCATGGCTATTCGGAACGCCTAAATACAAAGCAGCGAGAGATAACCGCATCCATATTGGCCCCCAGTTTGACGTTCGCTTAGACGCAAGAAGATACACTGGAAGAAGCTCAACCAGCAGGCCCACGGCGTTCATAAAGAACGGCGCTAAGTGCATTGGAATTCCCAACGCGAGTAAGGCGAGGAATCGTGGTAGCGCCTGGTAGTAGCCCGCGTACGGTGACAACAAGCTAGCAACGCCAGAGTTGTAAGCTTGAGCGAACCAAATCCCGCCATCTTCAGCAAAGAATTGCGCTCTTAACAGTGCGTCCGGTCGATGTGTAACGGCTATCAACAGTCCGAACAGAATAACTACAAGGCACTCCCGCGGCCCGCAATACGATTTCTTGGCCGATTCCGCTACAGTGGCAAGAATATCTCTTCCAAAATGTGGCTTGTTTTCGCTGTAAACGGTCCTCAAACTATTAGATTTCTCCTGATGATCTGCTCCATATTAGCGTATGCATGTTGAGTGGAATTGTTCATCAAATAATCCAAACCATCTCGGAGGAACACCTGAAATCTAATCCGACATAGAGCGGCTGTATGATCTGTAGACAATGTGGACTAGGGCTTGGCGGTACCTAGCGCGGGGACCCTCGGTTCTAGCAGCCATATTCCTGATTTAGAGCTTGATTGCTTCGGCGTGAAAGCTTGCCAACGCCGTTATGCCCGGTTCCTAAAAAGCCCCTGAATTGTGGTCTTGTATTGGCGACCAGTGGTCAAACGAGCGCCGTTTCGCAATTCCAGTTCCCACGTGCCTCCCTCCATCGAGTGGAGGGCAACAATTCGCGACAGGTTGACAATTCGACGCCGATGGACTCGGATAAACTCGCGGGGGTCGAGCATCTCTGCCAAATTCGTAAGGGTCTCGCTAAGAATGAAGTGTTTTGTGCCGCAGTGCAATTGAACGTAACTGTCCGCGGGAATCGATCCAATCGATGGTATGGACCGGGACCACTTCGAATCGTTCGCCGCGCCGGACTACCAATCGCTTCACCCACCCCTGGCGTTGAGAGTTCAGCAGGCTGTGCAACTGGGTGGCAAGCAATGAGTGATTCGTTGCCTGATCCGCTGCCGCGCTCGCTCAATGCTCTGGACCGGCAAAGGTTACCGTTCATCACCGGGTCAATCTCTTCGTCGGTCGGATTCGGTGTTGTCGCAAGCAGAGCAGTGGCGGTCATGATTTGCCCTGACTAGCAACATCCACACTGCGGCACGTCCTCTGCAATCCACGCATGCTGTACGTTACGGGCGTAGACGCCCGAGAGCCCTTCGATTATCACAATCTGTTTGCCGGCAACCGAACTGAGAGGGGTTTGGCAAGATCGCGCCGCATGGCCGTCGACGTGAACTGTGCATGCTCCACACACAGACCGATACCGCAGCCCTATTTCGTGCCCGTAAGCGCAAGAACGTCCCGGAGCACCCAAAGAAGGCTCATGTCCGCGTTCTCGGTGATGGACTGCCGCACGCCGTTCACAGTGATCGCAAAACTCTGCATTCCTCCTCGAGCGTAGTGCTGCGGAGAGTCGAACTCAATCATCTGGCAGACGGCCGTTCGCTTCGGGCGAACAGTCTCCAGCGACTGGCGAACATCCCAGCTTCTGGTCCCGCCCGCGAATGGACTGGGGATGCGCGCTCATGTCCGCCCACAGATCCCCAACGACGGCGACCCGAGCTGCCATCGTGCGCAACGTGAACGTTCGCGGCGCGGTCTCGCCATGTTCCATCTCCTCCCAAGTGCACGGCGCCGACACCGGCGCGCCCGGTTTGGCGCGAACCGCGTATGCTGCCGCAAAGGTCGCGCTATAGCCGTTGCGTCCGGTATCGACCAAAATGCGGCCGCCCCGATCAGCCTTACTAAACTCCTGTGTAAGCCGCGAAGGATCGCGGCTGACCAGTACCTTACCAACCTGGTGCGCGAACGTTTCGACTTCCCCAAACTCCGCTTCGCGATCCAGTGGTACGGCTATGTGAAAGCCTTTGGATCCTGACGTCTTGATCCAGGAGCGCAATCCGAGCTCTCGAAGGAGATCGCGGAGTTCGAGCGCGGCCGCACGAACCTCGGCGGGATTGTCGACGGCCGGGTCGAGATCAAATACGCATACGTCTGGGTGGAACAAATCGGGCGCTCGCGATGTCCACACGTGCGGTGTCACAGTGTTCTGATTGGCGAGCCAGAGGAGCGAGTTTACATCGCTCGCGACGGGATGGTGCACCGTGCCGCCCTTCTTCGGAACCTCGATACGCTCCAGCCATTTCGGAAAGCCTTTTGTCACGTCTTTCTGAAAGAAGCCTTTCGCCGCAATGCCACGATGGTATCGCTCCATCGTAATCGGACGGCCACGGAGGTGCGGCAGCATGTACGGCGCAATCGTTTCGTAGTAGTCCGCGAGTTCGCCCTTCGTGATCCCGTCATCGGGGAACATCAACTTTTCCGGATGCGTGATCACGGTGTTTCCCGCACAACTTCGCGCGCCGTCTTGTCCTCGCGAATGCCCAGGAAACGTCCATGCCGCAGCTTCCCGTGCACAGTCCATTCGATGAATGCCACCTGTACCACCATCTGGGGCCGCACCCAATGCGCGCGGACGCGCGGCAGGCCGACTGCCTTGGTGAAGGGGCTTTGGGGGATTTCGATCTCATCCAGGCGTGCACGCAACCCAACCAGCTGCTTCGTGTCGAAGCCCGTGCCCACCTTGCCCGCGAAGACAAAGTCCTTGCGTTCGAAGTAGCCGAGTAGAAGGGCGCCGAGCCCACGGCGTTCACCCTGCGGATCGGTAAAGCCGCCGACCACCAATTCCTGCGACGCCTCGCACTTCATCTTGAGCCAATGTGGAGACCGGCGGTGTTCGTAAGTCGAATCGCGCCGCTTGGCGATCACGCCTTCCCATCCTTCGCGACAAGCCGTCTCCCAGGGCTTCTCGCCCGTAATCTCCGCGACCGCCCCCAGCGGAGACCGCAGCCCCAGATCGTGCAACATGGCACGCCGCTGCATGAGCGGCAGCGGCATCAGGTCGCGTCCATTCAGCCACAGGACATCGAAGACGTGATACTCGAGATTGCTATGTCCCCAATCAATCTCGCCATCCAGGATGACCTGATCTACGGCTAATGCGCCGATCACGTCAGCGACGACCGGATAATTCTGCGGCAACTGATTGCGCGAGAAAAGCCGTACAGTATTGCCGTTCCGGAACGCGAGCAAGCGGATGCCGTCGTACTTACGTTCGAAGATCCACTCTGGGCCGCTAAAGCGCTCTTCTGTCAGGGTAGCGGCCATCGGGACGACCCATTCCGGAAATCGCATACGATTTCGAGATTATGCCGCATGGCGCGGCTACTTTCCACTATCTTGTGTTTTTCCCAGGATATTGGATTTTGTCAGTTGGCCGACGATACAGATCCAAATGGTGCGGCCTCGTTATCAAGACTTGAATCGCTCTATCGAAGAATGAGAGGCTCCACTCGGCAACGTTCTAGCCTTCTAGACCGCTGGTGTCACCCAAGCCTTTTACAAGAGTGGTGAAGAGTTCGGGAAGCACCGTGTTTTCGAGGTCGCGAATGGATGGCCAGAAAAAGCGCTAGTCGGTTAATTTGAGCCACAGATCGTCTCACTCACGAGAAAGGCAAATATATGGCGACATTCAATGGTAGAAATCAGTTTGCGGTTGTCACCGGCGGCTCCAGCGGCATCGGTTACGAGCTGGCGAAACAGTTTGCACAAAACGGGTTTGACCTCTTGATCGCTGGCGACAGTGAAAAAGTCCAGACCGCAGCCCGCGATCTGAGAGCGTTAGGCGCCGAGGTTCAACCTGTTCAGGTGAATCTTGCCGATCACGACGGTACACATCAGTTACTTGCCGCCATCGGCTCGGCTGGCCGTCCCGTAGATGCGGTTGCAATCAATGCGGGTGTTGGCGTAAGCGGGCGTTTCATTGAAACCGACCTCGCCGCCGAGATGAACATGGTCCGGCTGAACGTTATGTCGGTCCTTCACCTGACCAAATACATGGCGAAAGAGATGGCCGCCCGCGGCAGGGGTCGCATCTTGATCACATCCTCCATCGCAGGCACAATGCCGACGCCGTACGAGGCCGTGTATGGCGCCACCAAAGCGTTCGACCGTGCTCTTGGGCAGAGCATTCGTGAGGAACTGAAAGATACCGGTGTCACTGTCACGGTGCTCATGCCAGGTGCAACAGAGACCAACTTCTTCCATCGCGCTGGCGCCGACGACACTAAGCTCGGAGCGAGCGAAAAAGACGATCCGGCCCAAGTCGCAAAAGAAGGATTTGAAGGCTTAATGGCCGGCAAGGATCACGTTGTCGCAGGCTCGATCAAAAACAAATTTCAAGCCGCCGCGGGCTACGCTTTACCAGATCCGCTGGTCGCCAAGGCCCACGCCGGCATGTCTGAACCTGGGTCGGCTCGCAAGAAGTAACTGCGTTTCCGTAGCTCGCCCTATGGTTCGTAAGTAAGAAGATACAGAATCAACGCGCGCTGTTGCTCACGCGTAAAGCCGGCCTGCGAGTCCACCCAGTAATTATGTCCAATGCCCTGGACATTCATCCGCCGCAGGCTGGCCGAAGCGGCATTCACATCCACAACCTTGCCGCGCAGATCGCGATCCACCAGCGCGCGGACGCTGTTGAACGGGTCGGGGGCGACATTTTTGTCTACTGTCCCGGGCAACCCCAACTCTGCGTCTGCGTTCTTCCCCACCGCCACACCTCCGTCATGCAAATAGGGAGCGCTCCAATAAAGGCCCACTAACGCGGGCACTTTGTATCCGCCTTGCGAGCCGTGGTGTGCCCACGCGAGATCAATCTGCTCCGTATTCAAACTGTCCGTCGGGACCGGCAACGGCCGCGTATTTGCAGGTACCGGAACCGGTATATCGAACCCGTAAATGACCGGTTCCGTAAAGTTGTTCTCCGTCTTCTCCAGCGCCAGCGCGCGTGCCCCGTTTGCACCAAGTTCGCTATTTGGAACCACGCTGTTGTTTGTTAGAAAATGTCCCGAGTGACAAGCGGGGCAATGCGCCTGTTCGAAAACTTCCCGGCCCAGCTTCTTATCCTGCGGAGATGCGCTAAACGGCGTCGGCGGCGGCACAATCGTATCCTGCCAGGCCGCCATGGCGTTATTCTGCTGCCAAAACAGATAACCGGGCGAACTGGTGAGCGTCCCATCCGGACTGAGAATCGTGCCCTTCGGATACGTGGGCGGCAGCACCACCTGATTGACACCCGGGGTTCGACGCGCTGGTGTAACAGCCGCCCAAAATTCCGACGCCTTTCTTCCACTCGCGCTGTCGAAACGATAACGCGCGCTCGCAGCGTTCCGTAGCGGAATCGCCAGATAGACTTCTTTGTCGATACCGAACAATGCCTCGCTCGAATCCGCCAGCAACAGCGAATCAGAATTCAACGCATGCACGTTGTTGTTCTGCGAAGTAAGCCCGCGAAACGGCCCCGCCATAAAGTTCCCGCTCCAGCCATAGGGATGATTCCCCCAAGTGAACGAAACCGGATTCTGCGTCGGATCGGCCTTCATGTCCGTCAGCGAATCGAAGTTGCCTCTTGGCCACATCAGCATGGCCTGGTCCACCGCGTTCTCGAGTGCCACCGCCTCTGGTAGCGCTTGTCTCTCGCCCGTCGACGTCACCGTCGTGTGCGCTCCGTCCTGCGCCACAGCCTGCAACGGCGCCACATCCGTGTGCATGAAGTACGCGGCCGAATTGGTCCCCAGCGCCAGCAGCAGGCCCGCGTTCAGATCATTGTTTGGCGCGCCCTCAATCACCTTCCCCGAATCCGGGTCTACCGTCGCGTGACAAGCTGCACACGTGATGCCCACCCGAATATGCCAGCGCGAAACGGAGAATGACATCCCCAGCGGAACAAGCGCGCCGCGCGGCACATCCAGCCCCGTGTCAAGATAAGACCCTTTCTGAAAAACGCGCCCGCCGATCGTCACCGTCTCCGGAACTTCTACGCGCAGGTTCGTAGTCGCCCTTCCATGTAGCGCCAATATGGCTGTCGAAACACTCGTAATATGTAGCGGACCGTCTAAGATCCCCACGATATCGGTCAGAAAAACCTCGTTCCCGAACGTCTCTTTGTAAAAAGCCCTGCGCCCTAGCTTCAAAAGCCCATCGTCCACTTTCACTGCACCGTTCGAAGAGGATAACTGCTCGCGGCCGGCATTCGTAACCAGTAACCGCGAAGCTTCTTCGCCAGTAAAGGACCGGCCCCAAAGATCGTATGCTTCCGGACTCGGTCGCGTCCGGCTCAGAACGTTCGCCTCCGATGGCTCATACGCGTAGCGAAACCCAAAAAATCCAACCGCCGCAACGGCAATTACGAACAGGACCGCCACAGCGATGACCACCCGAATCAAGCGCCCCATAACACGTCTGTTCAGTCTGACGTACCCGACGAAAAAAACTTTCATCTACGCGCGGGAAACCTTGCTCGTGCCCCGGACGATGGGGCAGCGAATGCTCGCAGGCCGTGACCTCACCTGGGCCGACATCTACAACGGCGGCGACGTCGCGATTGTTTCCGAGAATACGGCACGCGAAACGTTCTATAATCGCTCGCGCGTACGTCCTTCACCTTGTTACCAGTCACTGCATCTTGAGCTTCCGACGCCCTATTTGATCTGCTCGACCAGCATCTCTTTGCCGGCCTTATCGTAGAACGTCATCGTCATCCTACCCGTGTCCACAGTCCATTTCTCTATCCCGCTCTGCGCCAAGCCCCTGGACGTCTCTAAGTAAGTCGTCTCGCGCCGCTCGTGCCGGCGCAGGTGCTGAAGAACGTCTCGCGTCCACTGGTTTCAGTGACGGGAAGCACATCGTGCACGGGCGGGAAGACGACCTTGTGGCCGCCGCCCTGCCCGAAGTACTCCGAATGGCCGTCGGCCAGGTCGGAACCGTACCGTTCGATGCCGAGCCCCTTAAGCGCCAGCACATACTCCGGGAGCGTCCTCGCACTATCGAGCCGCGCGTGGAAGTCGTTGATTTGCTCGATCGTAAACATAACCGGCCGTCGATACCAATCATGCGTTAACCCGCCAAATTCCTTGCGATCCTGAAGGAGATGTACACGTCCGGACCCGAACACTTCGTGGATGATCGCCCAGCCGGACAGAACTCACTTAAGGTCGATCGCCGGTGGTCGCGAAGCGTTTACCAATCCTGAGGGTCGCGGGCGGGTCACGGGCCAGCCGGAGACAATTTGCCCGTTGTGCCCGAGATGTGCCGTTTCCGGACAACTGCCAGTGCGCCGCCAGCCGTTCGATCCCTGCCCCTGTCGTCGCTGGCAATCAAAAGACGCGGCGGCCCGAAGTATACAAAACCACCCCCCAGCGGCCGCCGGGCATGCCGCCATCCTGATCAGGCAATCGCGATTCACCGCGCCTGGCTCGAAAACATCGGGTATGCGCGCGACCGCTTAAACATCGACCTGCGGGAGGCCCTGATCGTCGCGCGACGATATCTACTTCCCTACGACGCTCATCTCGCCGCTCATCGAGAAAGGAAGCGGCCAATGCCCACGAACAAGCCCATACTGTGCTCGCATTCTGGCGGCAAAATGAGACCGCCGCCGGTTTGTTCAATCCTTCGAAAACGCCGCGTTCTAACGAGAAGAGTCGAGATGCCAGTCTACGATAACCCTGTTTAGCAGTCTCAACTTCCGGATCGCCGAGGACGGGGAACGATCGGTAAACACTGCGCCGTATTTCGTGATCTATGAAGCCGCTGTGCGCCCAGGTTCCGGATCGCTCGTCAATCGTCGCGGATCGATCCGTTGAGAATGTGCGCGAACGGGACGAGACCCGCCTTCTGAAGAGTCTCGTGTGATGCGACGTTGCCGGGATTGCAGCGGGCACACGGGATACTCCCGAGCGCGTACGCATAGCGTTTGAGCTCCTGGACCAGATACGACCCAAAACCGTGACACCTGAAGGGTTCGACAGTCTCCATGTAGATGTCCGCGTACGGCACGTTGTAGTGAAACATGAGGCCGCCGGTGGCTACGGTCGCGCCGTCCATCACAAGCTGATATTCTGCCCCGCCTTGTCGCTGAGCGATGGCGTTCCAGGTTTCCTGATCAGACGTCAGTTGCTGAACGGTCGCGCCATTCGCGGGCAGCGCAGTCGTGATTGCGTCGCGAAAGACAATCTTCTCGCTCCAGATGTCGCGCGCGTATGTATGCAACATCACCGCCAGCAGGACGTCGCTCGACTGGATCTCCATAAAGCGCGCCTTGCTGGCAGTGAGCAGGGCCTCGAACAGCTCGAATGAGCGTGCCCGGTGCTCGGGTAGCACGTAGAACTCGAAGATGGAGGGCTTGTCCTTCCAAGGGCCTGCCAGGGCGATCGAACCGAAACCGGCGGTGACGCCGTCGACATTCAACATGTAGGTCACTGTCCAGCCATCACGCCAGTGAATCGAGTCGTGCACGATCTGGCAGTTCATCTCCTGGCGATAGCGAACGCGTAGCGGAAGAACGGCGTCTGCCGTCGATGTTGTGGCCAAGGCAAGCATAGGGCGCTCAAGCACAGTCCAGCATAAACGTTGCTCCTCTCGAAGGCAATGTCGCACCTTATCGCGCGTTATCATTGTCGAAAACCGAAAACCCGAACGTCGCGCGTGATGAATGTGGGGAAGCATCGACGCCTGTTTGCTCCTGCCTTGTCGCCAAGCGTTTACTAATCCCGAGGCGTAGCGGTCGGGTCACGGGCCACACGGAGACAATTTGCCCGTTGTGCCCGAGCTGTGCCGTTTCCGGACAACCGCCAGTGCGCCGTGCCAGCCGTTCGATCCTGCCCCTGTTGCCGCTGTCAGCCAAAGGACACGGTGGCCCGAAGTATACAAAACCACCCCGCAGCGGTCGCCCGCGCATGCCGCCATCCTGATCAGGCAATCGCGATTCACCACGCTTGGCTCGAAAGTATCGGGTATGCGCGCGACCGCTTAAACATCGATATGCGGGACGCCCGGATCGTCGCGCGACGATATAGACTTCTCTACGACACCTATCTGACCGCTCATCGAGAGCAGGAAGCGGCCAAATGAGACCAGCCGCAAATTTATTCAATCATTCGAAAACGCCGCCTTCTGAATCTAGCGCCTCACCGCCCAGCACTCAAGGTCTCGGCATTGTGGACCTGTGCCGGACCGGCCTGGGGCGATGCCTTCACTCGCGTACGAACCGCGATCGCGGCGTCCTCTTCCCCAGGGAATCGCTTCACATAATCGGCCAGTTGCCCGGCGGCGGCGGCTTCGTCGTGCTCGCGAAAATATATTTCGGCGAGAATCAATTGCGGCCGAGTGTAGTTTGCCGGGTCGATATGCTCCGCTGAAAGAAGGCATGTCTCGGCCTCATCAAAATTGCCCAACTCAAAGTAATTGAACCCCAACCGCGCCTGCGCCACTGCGTTCCTGGGCCGCTGGGCGACCGCTCGCCGATGATAGTCCAGCGCTTCCTCCAACCGATTCCGTTCCAGCAGCGTGCGCGCCATTCCGAGCAGTGCTGTGAAGTCGGTCGGCATCAGGTCAAGAGCCTTTCGATATTGCGCTTCCGCCTCAACATAATTGCCGCTCACCACGGAGGCATACGCCAATTCGTCCCACGCCGCAACATATTTCGGAGATTCGGCCACGATCCCTTCGAGCAAGACCCGGGCTTTGTCCAACTGGCCATTCGTCAGATCCTGCTGGGCTACGCTGAATGCGCGGGGCGGTAGAAACGGATCATCCGAAAGTTGCTGGATGGAGACGGTATAGTCCTTTCGCCGTAACTCCGCCAAACTGTTGAAATCGGACGACGGCAAATCGACCTGAATCGCGCCGCTTTCGTCTGCCAAAGGCTGGCGCACCTCAACAGTACGGCTGGCCGATCCGATACCTCTCACGTTGACGTATAAGGTATACGTTCCTTCCGGTACGGAATCGAAACTGAAATGTCCTTTACGGTCGGACAAGGTCACAAGCGGGGCATTTGCCGGGCCGCGTGCGAACAGCCGGACCTTCGTCCAGATCTTGCCGTGAGATACCTGTCCGCGGACGCGAAGAGCGTGGGGAGCGGCGCTAACCTCGATAGCAAGAAGCAGCGTGAGCAGAACGCAACGAGCAAGCGGCATGAATAGTGGTCTGGTGCGCTACGATATCGCACTTACCCGACAAATTCAATAGCCTAGGGTATCCCCGCCGGATTATTCCTAGTTTTGGCTCGGTGTAATCGTCGTAATTCGGCCGTCTTGCTCTCCGCGCAGCCAGACGTTCAGCACCGCCTGCGGGTTGGGTGGGTCTGGCAGGCCAACGCGCAAAGTCTGCTTTTGGCCAGGGCCCGGAATAGGCGATGGCAACTCGCGGACGTCATATCCAGTCGTCAAATCCCAGCCGATCTTTCCAATCATCTCCAGGTTCCTGCCGGTCAGAATGCCAACATGCAGCCCGGTTCCGTTATCCTCAGCCGTCATTTGGAACGAGTCGACCTGAGGGATCCGGATCAAGCGGCCAAAGGTAAACGGCTCCGATTTTCCAGCCGCGCCGTTATCCCAACTGGCCTGCACGGAGCAGCCAGCCGGCCAGCGGGTGGTGTCGAACGATAGAAAATATGTGTCGGCGCCTAGGGTTTGCAGGCTGGCGCTATCGGTTTCCTCGCCGGGATGCAGCAGCAAACGAGGTTGAGAATCCCCAAAGCAGCCCAGACGCAGCAGGCTGGATGGTTGGACGTTCTTGACGTTTAAGCTGGCGCTGAGGGTATAACCGGCTGGAAACTCGTTACTCCGAAGCTGAATGCTCATCCCGGTCATCGGCGCAGGCGTCGACGCGGTAATCGCAGGTAGCGGGCCCGTCACGCGAATGGCTTCCGGAAAGGTCAGCGGCTCGTGACGATCGTTCAGAAACGCCTTCATCTCGAGTGTGGTGCCAACGGGCGGGTCCTTATCCAAATGGACCGTGATTTTGCGTTCCGTAGCTCCGTCGGGAGCTAAATCAACGTTCGCCCCGGGCATCTGCAGCCGCGCGATCAGATTCAGATTCTCACCCTTCAGGACATAGCTTTCCGTTCCCACGCCTTCGTTCGCGACCAGCGGAAGGTTATCGATCTTGGTCAACGCCGGAAGGATCTTGATCGGTACCGAGTGCGTCTTTTTGTCCTGCTGTTCAATCAGCAAATCATAGGTGCCGGGTTCCAGATCGCCAGTATTGATTTGCAGATCCATCTTCGACTGCGGTCCATCGCGCAAGCCAATTGGAAGCTTGAACGGTACCAGCTCGGGAGTCGCGAACTCGTCGCCTGCCTTCCTCATTTCTACCTTAGTTGCGAATTCATAATCGTCAGCGGTCAACATCACAGGGATCTTGCCGCTTTTCGCAATCAGCTTGTCCTGCGAATCGGGGTCAAGCTTAGCGCGCGCAAAATCGCTCAGAGCTTCGATGTGGACCACGCCCTTGGCCTCAAAGGCCTGCCAGTCCCAAAATCCCTTTAGGTGATAATCCCCAGGCGGCAGCTTGAAATCACCCAGATCGAGTTCCAGAGCCTTTTGATTGGCAAGTTTCAACACGCTGACCTTGGCGCTTTGCCCTTTGTCGTTAACCAAGGTCCAGTCGCGCGCTCGTTCGAGGTACTTCCACTCATTTTCGGGAGCTTCAACGGGCAGCGGCGATTTCTGGGTGATCGGCAGATAATTTGATTTTTGAATGCTGATCGCCGGTGCTCGCTCATTCGGGATGCGCGTCGCCCAGACATACGCGATGCGAGTATGAACGGCAACGGGAGCGCGCGATCCGCACAGGTTCAGGCCGGTATCTTCGGGCAGCGGTTCACCGAAGGAGGAACGGAACTCCGTGCCCGGAAACGCTAGGGCCCTGAGGTCGAGCAGCATGGCCGTGCCGCCAGCGGCTAGCCCAACGGGGTTGCCGAAGAACAACGTCGCGACGGCGGTGGCCACGCTAGCGGTCTGGCTATAGCGGGCGCCGGCTGAGGGCTGAATAGGATCGTAAGTTGCCAGCGCCGGATTCAGAGTGCTGAAAAGAGTCATTGCCTGCTGATTGGCTGGCTGCGCGCGATCTAGTTGAACACCAAGTCCGTACTGTGAAGCGAAGCCGCTAAGCGCCGCATTGACGCTTTCCGATGAGCTCTCATTAGACTCCAGCGCCTGAATGAGAGCCTCAGTCTCGGCAGTCTTCGCCGCGTAATCCGCTAATTGCGCCACCAATAGATCGTCTTGCGAAAGGAATCCTTTGACTTTCTTCTTGCTTAGACCAGCTGGACCGTATACATAGGCGGCCAGGGACATCGTTTCGGGAATCTTCCACGTCTGCGGTTGATCGGCTCGCTTGGGATCCTCAACAATCAGATTGTCTTGGCCGGGCTTGCGTAGAGCCGGAACAAGAACGAGCGTTACCTCGCCATGGCGTTTGAGGTGCCCGCGAATGACGGGCGAGTAATGGACGGTATCGCCTTCGCTCAGCCGGTTGATCGTTCGAAGCTGCAGCGGCGCCTCGCCGCGTGCCGATGTGACCTGCAAATTCACATCGCCAATCGGTTGGCCAGCCGGACATACAGCCGGAGCCGGTGTGGGCGAATCATCGTCGGAATTGGCGGCAGAGGCCGGCGATTGTGCTTGAAGCTGGAAGACGGCCAGCAGCGCCACAAGAGCCGTGCGCATTTGATATTTGATAAACGCTATTTTAGCGTGGCCGCAAATAATGACATTCCCAGCCAGTTCGGGACGTCCGCATCAGTCTGGGTTTGGGCCGGCTATGTATGCGGTAACGATGGGGTCCATACCGGCTACCACCATTTCCGGCTTCTGCTCAGCGGCTTCCGTGCGCACGTATGCCAAGGCTACGGTCTCGTGGAAGCCGGGCGAATATACGGCGGAAGTAATTTCGGCGACGTCTTTCCCATCTGCCGTCAACTTTGTCCCGGGCGGCGGTGGTTGGTTGGTACGTATGCGAACCGGTGTGAGTAGACGATGGACCTGCCCCCGCGAGCGAACCCGCTCCACAATTTCCTGGCCCAAATAGCATCCCTTTTGCAAATGAATCGCTTGCATTTGGCAAGTCTCCTGCACCAGGTACCGCTCTGTGATGTCCTCGCCGTAACGGGGTTTACCCAGTTCCAGCCGAACGACGCGGGCATCGCTTGCGTCGGCTTGGGGGATATTATCCTTTGCCAGCCGTTCCAGGAACGCTCCTTTTTCTACAGCCGGCAAAAACACTCGTAGCCCTTGCACACCCGCGCTGGCGACCTTGGCTACAAAGCCGTTATCAAACATCTGAAGGCAGTAACGCTTCTGTGGAACCGGAATGCCCAATTGCGCGGCCGTTTCCAGACTGGCTGGGCCTTCCAGGCCGATCTTAGCCCACTGTGAAGTCTCGTCTTCTAGAGCCGCGTCATCGGCAATGATGTACTTGTCAAGATGCTCGCGGAGCTTTACTCCGGTCTCCGGCTCAGTATCCAGAATCAGCGTTTCATCCAGATTAAAGACGTAGGCGTCTGCGAGAATTCTCCCTTGGGAGTTCAAGAAGAAGGCGTACAGGCCATCGCCCGGAGCAAGGTCCAGAACGTGATTGGTACACATCGCATGCATGAGCCGGGCACGGTCTTCGCCGCTCACGCGAATAGTTCCACGGTTCGACAGATCGATCCAAGCCGCGCTCCCACGGAGCCCCTCATACCCTGACATCATTCGTTGTTCCTAATTTCTTAGATGCAGTGTTAGAGCCCGTGTTGCGTCAACCAGCGCAGATAAGCGGAAATCAGCACAACCAGGAACCCTGAAATTACGATGCCCAGAAGGCGCCGATCCGATTTTCCAGCTGCATAAGGCTTCGTGGCCCACAGGATCGCAGCCGTCAAAATATGTAGAACCAGCAGCATTTTTACGCCGAACCACATTTGCCACGCACCGGTGTGTTTTGGCGCCGCTACGAGCAAGTTGTACAAGCCCGAGAGCACAATCAGGCAGAGAAGCGTGAACAAAGTGCTTCTATATCGCATTCGGGCGGCGTTCGCCGACGATTCACGGAAAGTTTCGGGCAATGAGGCAAACAGCGGCCCAAGCACCTGACGCGCATAGACCACGCCACCGAGAAAGAGAATAACCGAGCCGATGTGAATAAATCGCATCAGCACGGGTAGCACGAAATCGAAAGTCACATCTGGAAGTATAAGCGGAGAGGCGTCGGCTGGCTTTGAGGAATCGCCCGGCAACGCCTGCGCCGGGGCTTGGCGATTCCTGGTCTGTTTGACCGAGACTGCTTCGGCTGCCAGGCCTCTATGGGCCGCGGTAAGGTTGCTTCCCAAAACCCATGGATACCTGGCTTTGGGGGCACAAATGGTCTAGCGGCGCCGCTTGGTTGCGAAAACGAAGGGTTGCGCAACGACCCGATGGCCACAACGCGGTTTTGCATGACCCCTGCAGATTTCCGTTTTTCTGCACAAACCGTCCAGGAGACGATGAAGTTTCCTGATAGCGCCTAGATCGGCTAGGGGCGGCGGTCACCACGAC
>DATBEF010000149.1:0-23428 GCA_036269625.1 Bryobacteraceae bacterium
CACCACAAACGCCATCGAAAGCCTGCATTCACAGATGCGGAAAAACATCGCCAGCCGCAAGATGTTCCCGCACGATGACGCCGTGATCAAAATCTTGTTCCTCAATATCCGCAACTTCTCGAATCGCTGGTCCCGCCGCCAAGGCTGGGATATAGTAATGAATCAGCTCGCCATGATGTTCGGTGATCGCCTCAAACCGGAGATCATTGACGGGGTGTAAGTAAAACGGCTCCACCGTTTACACAAACCGGAGATCATTGACGGGGTGTAAGTAAAACGGCTCCACCGTTTACACAGTTTGCGTTACAGCCTCTATCTCTCCGTCCCCATTCGCCCCCATTCGCCCCATTCGCCCCATTCGCCCCATTCCGCCCGAGCCTCCATCCAGCAACCAAAAACATCCGCGTTAATCCGCGTCCATCCGCGCTCATTTATCTGCGCAGTTCGTTTGGTAATTTCGTTTTCACGCTCCACTCCTCCCCCATTCCCACTTTTCGCGAACTTTTTAACTGCCCGGCATTCAACACATTCGCCCCAAATTTCGCGCTCGTCCGCACACCCCCAATGCCATACTCGCGTCCGGGTGACAACAGCAATGACCCTCCAAGAACTACAAGCCCAAATGGACGAGCACCAAGAGCAATACAGAAACGATCGCCTCGTCCCCGAATCTGACGAATTTGAATCAGAAAATTCGCCCGGAAACGAGTGCGTGCCCGATGATTCATCCAATCCGAGCAATTATCACCGCTCCGGCGGTCCGCGTACGCCAGAAGGCAAAGCCATCTCCTCGCAAAACGCCACCACACACGGTTGCCGCTCGAAAACACTCATTCTTCGCCATGAAGATCCCGCCGAATACGAAGCTCTATACAAAAATTGGCGGGATCAATATCAACCCTCCGGCCAAGCCGCGGAAACACTCGTCGAACAGCTCATCAATAACCATTGGTTCCTCTTACGCGCGAGCAAACGTATGGAACAGGTCGATTTCGGAATGCCCGACGACGTCTTCAGCTGGACCGCCGATCAGACCAAGATTTTCAACACCATCCAGCGCTACCAAACCGCCGCGCAACGCGCCTTCGACAAGTCTTTCAAGGCCGTCGAGACCTATTTCCGCGATTGCCGCCGCGACAAAATCGCCGTCGAAAAAGCCGAATTAGCCCGCGTCAAAACCGAACTGCAGATCAAGAAACTGACACCCAAGCCCGAACCGCCTCCGCGCAAACGCACGCCTCTCTCCGTAATCAAAGCCCGAATGAATACGCCACTCAGCGAATGGGGAAAATGGGAGGAAGACGAAAGCTGAGCACCCTGACATTTGGTTTGCGAAAATGGTTTGCGAAAAATACGGATTAGGCGCTTCCCTTTCGTATCCACGGCGTTAGGACGGTGTAAATCGGCACTGCAGTGGGGCGAACCTTCCGCCGCCCGATGAGACGACGCTCGGCGAGATGGGCGACCGCGGTCTGCACAGAACGTTTTGAGATGCCGATTAATTCAGAAAGTACTGCGTGACTCATTGCCGCCGATTCCCGGCCCATACCGTTGGGTGTGACGGTAGAGCTGCATGTATACAAGAAATGCCGCGGGCGACCGGCTGTGAGCGACCAGGTCGCGCATCAGAGTGTCTATCAGGTACGGATCTATTCTCATAGCGCTGTAGCAACTACAGCTATAGCACCGGCTACGGCCTTTTCACACCGACGGCATTGATTTGGCGATGTCGGACTGGCATTCTATACCTGCATGATTAAGCGAATCAAGTTTTTGGGCATCCCTGTACGAGACCAGGACCGGGCACTCGGTTTCTACACCGACAAGCTCGGGTTCCGCGTGTTGACGGATCAGCAGTTCTCTGAAAAGCAGCGCTGGATTGAGCTATCGATTCCGGGCGCCGAAACGGGAATCGTGCTTTTTACGCCGGACGGCCACGAAGACCGTATAGGAACATTCGTCAACACCTCCTGGGAAGTTTCGGATGTTGACCAAACCTATGCCGGGCTTCAAGCCAAGGGCGTCGAGTTCGCTGGCCCTCCGCAAAAGCAACCCTGGGGAACCTTCGTCAAGATGAAGGACTCTGAAGGCAACCAGATCGTTCTATCGTCGCGCTGATTGGTCAAGCCACGCTCGTCACTAGCGCAGTGTTACCCTAACCTTTCGGGTCCTCATGCGCTTGCGCGGATTGTTGTTATCGGCCCCCACCGCACTCGCTCTTGTGTTTGCATTAATGGCGGCTGAGGTTCCGCTGCCCGATCCATATACACTGCCGAATGACGCAAGCAGCGTGGGCAAGCGCACCACTCGCAAGGAGCAGGCGCCACGCGCGTTTCGCGAATATCCAGGCTGGGAGTACAATAATTTTCCATTAGCCGCGGATGCAAATGTGCCGGGCGAGTGGCTCTTCGCCCGCTATATGTATCGCTCCATAGTCCAGCGCAGTTGGCGGGGCGGTATAGGGCGGCTCGGCAACTGGACCATCGATTATCCCCGTTCGGACCGCCATCTCTCGGCCGCTTTGCGCCGCCTCACTCGCATTCAGACCCGGTCCAACGAAGAACCCGTCGCGGCCGAGGACGGCGATGACATCTACAACTATCCCTGGCTCTATGCGGTCGAGGTCGGACACTGGGATCTAACAGATCTTCAGGCGGCAAAGCTACGAGATTTCTTGGATCGCGGTGGTTTCTTCATGTGCGACGACTTTCACGGAACGCGCGAATGGTCTACGTTCATCCATAGCATGAAGAAGGTTTTTCCGGACCGCCCTATCGTCGATATCCCGAACGATGATCCCATCTTTCACACGGTCTACGATCTCGACAATCGCTATCAGGTGGCGGGATATCAGTATGTCGAGAGCCACGTGACCTATGAATTTGGTGGAATTGAGCCCCGATGGCGGGCAATCTACGACGACAAAGGCCGCATTATGGTGGCTATTTGCCACAACATGGACTTGGGCGATTCCTGGGAAAATGCGGACGACCCGGTGTACCCGGAGAGGTTCTCGGCGCTCGGCTTTCGTATCGGCGTAAACTACGTCATCTACGCGATGACGCACTAACCTCGCTTTCGCTGCGCCAAAATAGATTCCATAAACGACAGAGTCGACTAACGAACAGGACCACGAATTAAGATGTTTGAGCTGCTCTTCAAATACCCGCCTAGCGTGTTTTCGAAGGGGACGCTTGTGCTGTTGGGGTCGTGGCCACGCTGGGTGCTGGCGCTCGCGATTTTGGCGGCGGCCGGTGGTTTGGCGTGGTTGTTGTGGCGCAATCGGGCGCGATTGGCAACTCCTATTCAGCGCACGCGGGCGGTGGCCATTTGGCTATTGCAATCGGCGGCCATCGCGCTTTTACTGCTGATGCTGTGGGAACCGGCGATCAGCGTGGCGTCTCTAAAGCCACAGCAGAACATAGTCGCGGTAGTCGTGGACGATAGCCGCAGCATGGGTATTCGCGACGAGGATGGCACGCGTCTCGAAGGCGCGGAGCGGCTGCTCGACGGCCGTTTGCTCGCCGGACTTCGGTCGCGCTTTCAAGTGCGGATCTATCGGCTCGGCTCCGGCCTGGGGCGCGTCCAAGACTTGAAACAACTGCAGCCCGATGAGCCTTCCACACATATAGCCGAGGGCCTGCGCCAGATTGCGTCCGATGCGGCTACCTTGCCCGTGGGCGCGGTGGTCCTGCTGTCCGATGGACAGGACAACTCGCGCGGCATCGACCTCGATACGCTTTCTGAATTGAGGCGCAGGCATCTCCCGGTAAACACAATCGGGTTTGGGAAGAGTCGCATGAACGATGTCGAGTTGGAATCGCTCGACATTCCGGCAAAGGCTCTGGCCGATGCACGACTGGAGGCACAGGTCGGTGTCACCCAATCCGGGTTCACGGGCAGGCACACGATGCTGACGCTTCGTGATGGGTCAACCATCCTGGCCACACATGAGGTCGTGTTGAGCGATAGCGGCCAGCAGACCGAAACCGTTGAGTTCAACGCAGGCAAAGCGGGTGTCCGCAACGTCCAAGCCACGCTCGAACCATTGCCGGAGGAAACGAACAAGCTGAACAATCAGCTGACGCGAGTGCTGGCCGTAGATGGAACCAAACGCCGCATCCTCTACGTGGAAGGCGAGCCGCGCTGGGAGTACAAGTTCATGCGGCGTGCGGTAGAGGACGACCCAGTGCTGCAAGTGGTCAGCATACTGCGCACCACCCAGAACAAGATTTACCGGCAAGGCATTTCGAATCCCCATGAGCTCGAAAATGGGTTCCCTGGCGTGGAGGAGTTGTTCGATTTCCAAGGGTTGGTTCTGGGTAGCGTGGAGGCGGGTTACTTCACGCCTATCCAGCGGGAGATGATGAAGCAATTCGTCGATCGCCGAGGAGGCGGCCTGCTCTTTGAGGGTGGCCGGGCGTCGCTATCCGATGGCGGTTATGAAATCGATCCTTTTAACCAACTACTGCCGGTAGTTATCCCGAAGCATGCGAATACGTTCCGTCGTGATCCGGCTGAGGCCGCCCTTACGGATGCGGGCAAACGCAGCCTGTTGACCCGTATCGATGATGACCGCGACAAGAGCCTGGCCCATTGGAACATTCTGCCCTATTTAGCCGATTATCAGGATGTAGGTAGCCCCAAGCCGGGTGCCGTCGTCTTAGTCCAGATGAAGGCTGGCGGAAGAACTTTGCCTTTGCTGATCACGGAGAACTACGGGAGAGGGCGGACCGCTGTGTTTGCGACGGGCGGAAGTTGGCGATGGCGCATGCAGCAGCCGAAAGAGGACACGAGCCAGCAGACCTATTGGCGGCAACTGTTGCGTTGGCTGGTAAGCGCGACGCCTTCACGTGTTGTAGCGGCCACGCCTACACCGGATCTGGAAGACACTGGGCGTATCGAGTTTCGGGCTGATGTACGCGATTCGACCTATCTTCCGTCGGGCGACGCGATGGTTTCGGCGCACGTGATCGGTCCCGATGGATCGAGCGACACCGTTGCCTTGCGGCCCGATCCGGTGAAACAGGGTTTGTATTCCGGCAATTGGGACGCATCGAAGGACGGCTCATACCTGGCTGAAGTGACCGCGCAGCGCGGCAATCAAAAACTAGGCAGTGACGTGCTCACTTTCCGCCGCGAGGATGGGGCCGCAGAAAATTTCCACCAGGAACAGAATCGAGAACTGCTGCGGCAATTGGCTTCGGAGACCGGCGGCCACTATTATCAATCGCGCGACGCGGCGAAATTGCTCGATGAGATCTCCTATTCCGAAGCGGGGATAACCGCTCGCGAAACGAAGGATCTGTGGAACATGCCTGCGCTGTTTCTGCTGGTGTTGAGTCTTCGTTCTGCTGAGTGGCTGCTGCGGCGGCGCTGGGGCGTGGTATGAAGCTTTTCTGCCTGCTTTTGGCGTGCGCCTTCATGCTGCCTGGGGCGAATTACTACCTGATAGTCGCTGGATTGGGCGGCGCTCCCGAATACGAAAAACAGTTTCAACTATGGGCTACTGAGACGGAGCGTGCATTGCAGGCCGGAGGTCCGAATGTGCATGTCGAGACATTGAGCGGCGCCAAAGCCACGAGACAGCAAATGGATGCGGCCTTCACCAAATTAGCGTCCGATGTGCAGCCCGATGATTCTTTCGCATTGCTAATGATCGGGCATGGGACATTCGATGGCGACACTTATAAGTTCAACCTGCCTGGGCCGGACATGACAGCTGACGAGATTGCTAAACTCCTCGATCACATACCGGCGAGGCGTCAGTTGGTCGTGAATATGACCAGTGCTAGCGGCGCTTCGCTGCCGGCCCTCGCAAAGAAGGGCCGCGTGGTGATTACCGCCACGAAATCCGGCAACGAAAAGAACCTGACCGTTTTCCCACGCTATTTCCTGGATGCATTACGCGATCCGGAAGCGGATACGGATAAGAGCGGCGGCCTTTCGGCTATGGAGGCATTTCGCTATACCCAGCGCAAGACGGTCAACTACTTCGAGTCGGAAAAACTGCTAGCGACCGAACACGCGATGCTAGACGATAGCGGTTCGAAAGACGGCGCGCGCGATCCATCGGCAGCTAATGGTGAAGGCCTGGCCGCGTCTGCGTTCCCCCTGATCCCTTCGGGCACTACAACCGCGGTTGCCGCATCGCCCGACAAGCAGAAGCTGCTGGCCAAAAAAGAGGACCTTGAAGCGAAGATCGATAGACTGAAGTATCAAAAGGCGGCGATGCCGGAAGACGAGTACAAGCGCCAAATGTCGCAGTTACTGCTCGATCTGGCCCGCACGCAAGCGGAGATTGACCGGTGAAATTGGTACTCTTCTTTGTCCTATTAGTGCCGGGACTTGCGGCGTCCTCACCGCTGGATGAGTGCCGCACCTTTCAGCATCATGGCCAGCGCCAGGAAGCGCAGGCGTGTTTCGCGCGGCTAGCTCATTCGAACGATTCTTTCCTGCGGGCGGAAGGCGAATGGGGACTCGGACGCTTCGAAGATGCTAATGCGCAGTTCAAAATTGCCTACGACGAGCATAAGGACTCGCCGGAAGTGCGTGTGGAATGGGGCAAGTTGTTCGTGGCTGGGCAGAATATGCAAGAAGCCGCGAACCTGTTCCAGGAAGCCGTCAAGCTGGACGAAAATTACGCTCCTGCCTATCTGGCTTTAGGGCGGCTGGCCGGCGGCTTTGATAAGAAATCCGAGGAATTGACCCGCCACGCCATCGAGTTGGACCCCAAGTTTGTTGAAGCGCACGAGTATCTCGCGCGCCTGGCACTGGAAAACGACGATCCCAAGCTCGCCTCTGAAGAAGCGCACAAGGCGCTCTCACTTTCAAGCGAAGCGCTGGACGCCATGTCAGTGCTGGCCTCAATGGATTGGTTAAATGGGGCTTGGTTAAATGGCGCGCCGCAGAGCGAGTGGATGACGCGCATCCTCAAGATCAATCCTATTTACGGCGAGGCTTACGCCACCGGCGCGTATTTCTTCATCATCAACCGCCGGTATGAAGAAGGCGTGCGTTTCGATCGTGAAGCCCTGAAACTGAATGAAGATTTGAGCGCGGTGAGGTCCGATTTAGGCATCAACCTGCTGCGCCTCGGTCAGGATGAAGAGGCCCGGCAGCAGTTGGAACGCAGTTATAACGCGCACTACGCCGGCCCCGAAACCCGCAACGCGCTGCGCTTCCTGGACACGGTAAAGGACTATGAGGTCCTCCTTGGTCCGCACAGCGTCATACTCTTGCACAAGAAAGAGGCGGCGCTGCTCGGCCCGTACATACAGCCGGAGCTCGAAGCCGCAATTGCCGCATACCAAAAGAAGTACAAAATGACATTGCCCGGCCCAGTGCGGCTTGAGGTTTATCCAAACCACGACGACTTCATCGTCCGCACGATCGGTTTGCCGGGACAGGGTGGTCTGCTTGGTGTGACATTCAATTCTGTGGTCGCAATGGATAGTCCATCGGCGCGTCCTCCTGGGGAATTCCGCTGGTCGGCGACTATCTGGCACGAGTTAAGCCACGTCTATGTCCTGAACGCGACGCACGAATTGACGCCGCGATGGTTTACCGAAGGCTTGGCCGTTCATGAGGAATCGGCTCATGAGTCGGATTGGGCCGATCGCATGACACCGGAGATCGTGGCGGCTTTGCAAAAGAAACAGTTGCTTCCGGTGCTTCGGCTGGAGCAGGGATTTCTGCGGCCTCAATTTCCGTCGCAGGTGTTGGTGTCTTACTATCAAGCCGGCCGAATTTGCGATTTCATCGTTGAGAAGTATGGTAACGATGCAATTCTGGGGATGATTCACTCGTTCGCGGATCATAAGACCACAGCCGAAGCTATCGTTGCTAATCTGCATGAGCAGCCCGAAGCCTTCGACAAAGAGTTCTCTGCGTGGCTCGACAAACAAACACAATCGACCGTACTTCATTTCTCGGACTGGAAGAAGGCAATGCAAGCAGGGCCCGATAAGCTCACACCAGCCGAAGGCAATCGGGTGCGCGATTACTATCCGGAATACACCGGCGCCGATAGTTCATATGAGTTGCTAGCCGGGCTGTATGCCAATCACGGCGACAAGGCTGCGGCACGCCGGGAGCTCGAACAATACCGTAACTTGGGCGGGCACAACATCACTAGCTTGAAGAAGTTGGCTGCGTACGAACAGGAAGCTGGCGACAATAAGGAGACGGAAAAGACGCTAAAGAACGTGGACGACATCTACCTTGAAGATGAGGACGCTCATCGCAAGCTGGGAACGCTGTTGCTGAACCGCGGCGACGCCGGCGGAGCAGTGCGCGAGTATCAGGCTGCGATTGCGTTGAAGCCTGCGGATGTTGCGGAGACGCACTATGATCTGGCCAGGGCCTTGCTGGCGGCGAAGCGCGATAAAGAGGCAAAGGACGAGGTGCTGGTCGCGCTCGAAGCCGCGCCCGGATACAAGCCGGCGCAGAAACTTTTACTCCAATTGAGCCAATAACAAAAAATATGACAACTGAACCGGCCGAGCTAAAAGGCCGCATCCAGCGTTTCCAGGAAGCGCAAGCCGCTATCGTACGCGAAGTCCGCAAGGTAATCGTAGGCCAGGACGAAGTGATTGAGCACGTGCTGATTTCGCTGTTCGTTGGGGGCCATTGTTTGCTGACCGGCCTTCCTGGGACAGCGAAAACGCTGCTGGTTCGGACGTTGGCGCGCACGCTTGGCCTGAAGTTCAATCGCATTCAGTTCACGCCGGACTTGATGCCAACCGATATCACCGGTACCGACATCATCGAGGAGGATTCCGCCACCGGGCATCGTACCTGGACATTTGTTCCGGGTCCGATTTTTTCAAACGTTCTGCTCGCCGACGAGATCAATCGCACGCCTCCAAAGACGCAATCGGCTCTGCTCGAGGCGATGCAGGAATCGTCATGTACGGTGCGTGGCCATCAGTACCGCATAGACGCTCCGTTCTTCGTATTGGCGACCCAGAATCCGATCGAATTAGAGGGCACTTATCCGCTGCCTGAAGCGCAGTTGGACCGCTTCCTGTTCAATACCATCCTGGACTACCTGGACGCGAAAGACGAGTTGAAAGTAGTAGACCTGACGACGACCACCACGCTTCCGCAGGCGGAAGTGGTGACGAACTCCGCGGAGATTCTCGATTTTCAACAGCTGGTCCGGATGACGCCGATTGCCGATTCAGTAGCGCAGCATGCCGTGGATCTGGTACGCGCCACGCGGCCCGGCTCGAACGGCGACGCACCTGATTTCATCAAGAAATATGTGAATTTCGGTGGTAGCGTGCGCGCTATGCAGTTTCTGGTGCTGGCCGGAAAGACAAGGGCGCTGATGCGCGGCCGTTTCAACGTGGCCTATGAAGATATTCGCGCCCTGATGGCCCCAATTTTGCGGCATCGCGTGCTGCTGAACTTTCACGCCGAGTCCGACCGGTTGACCCCGGACGAATTACTGCGGCGGCTGCTCGAAGCGAAACCGGCGCCGCGCGGATGACCGGCAAGTCAGGATCTACGTGACCCCAGCGATTACCAACCGATATTTGGATCCGGCTATTCTGGCCAGCATTTCGAGTCTCGATCTGGTCGCGAAGACGGTTGTGCAGGGTTTTGTCTCGGGCCTTCACCGCTCGCCCGATTTCGGCTTCAGCCAGGAGTTCGCCGAATACCGCGCCTACACGCCTGGCGACGATCTGCGTCACGTTGATTGGAACGTTTTTGCGAGGACTGAGCGCGCTTATCTGAAAAGGTATCGCGGGGAAACGAACACGGAGGTGAATGTTCTGCTGGACGCAAGCGCCAGCATGGGGTTCAGTTCGTCGTCCGTTACTAAGCTGGAATATGCCAAGTTCCTGGCTTCGGCGTTGGTGTATATGACGCATCTACAGCGCGATTCGGCCGGCTTAATTGTGTTCCACGACGAAGTTGCGCAATTCGTGCGGCCCTCCAGTCGGCAAGGGCAGTTAGCGCGGCTACTGCATGGGATTGATGCAGCGCAACTCGGTAAGCGAACCGATTACTCGCATCCCTTTATCCATCTGCAGCAGTTCTTGAAGCGCCGTGGGATGACGATCCTGATTTCCGACTTCTTCGAAAAGCCGGCAAAGATCATTTCGACGTTAGAGCCGCTGCGGTTTCGGGGCAACGAATTGGTGATGTTCCACCTGCTGGACCCGGGCGAGTTGGAACCGCTGTTGGGCGAATCGTCATTGCTGATCGATATGGAAACGGATGAGGCGATGGAAGCGACGCCCGAGTACGCGCAGAGCGAATACCGTCAGAAGATCAAGGCGCACCTGGAGGATTTGGAATCGAAAGCGCACGGCGCGGGCATCGATTATTTTCTATTGCGCACGGATCGGCCGTTAGATGAAGGGCTGCGTGAATATCTCAGCATCCGGCAGCGGAGGAAATAGTTGGGATTCTTAGCGCCCTGGTTCCTTGCGGGCATTGTCGCGGTTGGTTTGCCGTATTATCTGCACCTGCTCCGGCAACACAAAAGCACGCCGCAACCGTTCAGTTCGCTGATGTTTTTTGAACGCCGGACCCAGAGTTCGGTAAAGCACCGGCGGCTGCGTTACCTGATGCTGCTGGCCTTGCGAATACTGCTGTTCACGCTGCTGGCACTGGCCTTTGCGAATCCCTTCATCAATCGCAAGGCGGCTGTTTCAACCGGAAGGACGGTGGACGTAATCGCGCTGGATCGGTCGTTCAGCATGCGCTATGGGGACCATATGGCTGCGGCGAAATTGGCCGCCCATCGCGCGCTCAACGCAGTGCCCGCAGCTGGCGCCGCCGAAGTTCTAGCCGTCGATTCTCGAGTGGAGACGATGTCACAGCCGGGCAGCAGCCGGGGTGAGCTCAGCGCTGCTATCGAGGCGATCCAGCCAACAGATCGTATTAGCTCTTTCGGCGAGTTGACGCGCGTGTTGCGAGTTATGCATCAATCGACCGGTGCGCAGATACGCGTCCACTTTGTAAGCGACATGCAGCAGACGTCCATGCCGCCGGCCTTTGCCGATCTTGATCTGGGCCCGGGCATAACGCTGGACTTGATCTGTATCTCTTCAAAGGAGGAGCCGAACTGGGCGTTGGAGTCGGTTACTGCTCCTGCCCACGTCTACGATCCGAAACAGAGCCGCATCGTTGCGACGGTGGCGGGCTGGGAAACTCCAGCTGCATCGAAGAAGGTCGCTTTGACCTTGGATGGCAAGACGCTTATGTCCAAGGACGTTTCTGTGCCCGCGAATGGGCGGGCCCAAGTCGAGTTCTTAGGCTTCGATGTGCCGTATGGGATGCATCGCGGCGAGGTGCGGCTGGAACCACACGATACCTTGGCCGAAGATGATGTGTTTCCTTTTGCGACGGAGCGGTCGGACCCGCGGCGCGTGCTGTTCCTATACGAGAGCAGGAGGGCGGCGGCGAGTTTCTATTACAAAGCGGCCATGGAAGCGGCGCATGATACCGGCCTGATCGTGGAACCGCAGCCGGCTGAACAGGCACCGAATCAGGATTTTTCGAAGTACGCCTTTGTTGTTTTAGAAGATCCTAGCGCCTCAAGCGAAACGCTTGAACGGCAGTTAGGCGAATATGTGCGGCGAGGCGGAGCTCTGCTGATAACCCTGGGCACGGCAAGCATGCAACGCGGCCGCGTACCGGTGATCGGGCTGCACTTTTCCGAAGTGCGCGAGACTCAAGGCGCGGGCTCTGTCGATAGCGGTAGCCCCGCGATGCGCGGAGCAGGGCAGTTTGAAAATGCACGGTTTTTCGACGCGGCACATATTACGCCTGCTGTCGACACGCATGTCCTGGCGAAGCTCGATGATGGGGCGCCGCTGTTGATTGAACAGAATTTGGGTGAGGGCCGCGTGCTGGTATTTGCATCGGCGTTCGACAACGTCACCAACGATTTTCCCCTACATACATCGTTCGTGCCATTCGTGGCGCAAACCGGTCGATATCTGGCAGGTCAGGAAGATACTGCGTCCAGCATGACTGTGGGCTCGGCAGTCGAGTTGCGCCGTGCCCGGGATCAAGGGGTGGCCGCTGACGTGATCGGGCCGGACGGCAAGCACGAACTCTCTCTAGGCGAAGCCTCTCGAGCAACCGGTTACGAACTTGACCGTCAAGGGTTCTATGAAGTCAATCGCGCAGATGGACACCGATTTCTAGTAGCAGCTCATCCAGATCGCCGCGAATCGGACTTGGCGCGCGTGGCTGAAGAGACGCTCACACTCTGGAGAAATACGGGAATCAACGCAAGTGCGACGGCTAATGCGGCAGGGCAACAGGAAACACGCCCCTGGAGTTTGTGGCGCTATGTATTGTTGGCAGTTTTGGCAGCGGCCGTTGCGGAATCGGTGTTTGCGGTGCGGTATTTGCGAGCGGGCGGGATTTCCTGACCGTTCGCATCATCGAGTTGGTTTCGATTGGGCGACAATGAGATTTTAGATCCGCTCCGTTAGCGGCTTCGCCATCAAGGAGGCTTCGGATTATGACAGCCCTCGATCAACTGAACCAGTATTTGCGAAAACTGGAACAGCGGGTCCGCTTCTTTGCCATCTCGCGCGGAGCTGCTCTAAGCGCAGCCATCGCGTTGGTGATCACAGTTCTGCTGGTGGCCATCGGAAATCACTATTCGTTCGCTGCGGGCGTGGTTCTACCGTTGCGAATCATCCTGTATCTCTCGGTTGCGGCGGCGATCGCGCTCCTGCTTGCCATCCCGCTGCGGCGCCTCACTCGTCGACATATTGTCGGAATGGTAGAGCAACGGTTCGGCGATTTCAGCGAGCGTTTGGTCACGGTAGCCGAGCGCTCCGACCCGAATAATCCCTTCACGGAACTGGTCGCGGAAGACACTCTGCGCGTCGCCCAACAGCATAGTTTGGACGAAGTAACGTCCAATGGCTTGATGGCCGCGTTCGCCGGCTTATGTGCACTGTGCGTGGCCGTCTTAGTCTGGCTTATCGCGGCAGGCCCTGGAACGTGGGGCTATGGCAGCGCGTTGTTGTGGACGGGTCATGTTGCATCGCAACCGCCCTACCAGATTGTGGTCGCGCCCGGCAACAGGACGGTACGCAAAAAATCGGATCAGGCCGTCACCGCCCGCCTCGTGGGATTTTCCTCAGACCATGTCACGCTTTTTGCAAAGTATCGCGGTTCGTTGAAGTGGGAGCAGGCGGCGATGCGCACGCAGCGCGATGGCAACGGCTTTCAGTTCCTGTTTACCAACCTCATCGAACCGGTTGAATATTACGTGCAGGCCGGCACTGCTGCGTCCCGGCACTTCACGCTGGGTGTGCGCGATTTGCCTGGTGTTTCGAAGGTCAA
Source organism: Bryobacteraceae bacterium (assembly GCA_036269625.1). Taxonomy (GTDB): domain Bacteria; phylum Acidobacteriota; class Terriglobia; order Bryobacterales; family Bryobacteraceae; genus Bog-105. The sequence goes on from DATBEF010000149.1 coordinate 13,330, forward strand.
AGTAGCGCTCCATTTTCCGTCTGGACTTGGACTAAAGGACGTTGTAAACGATCCGGGCGGCGATGTGCGCGCGGTGCAAGGCACCGATGCGCGGATCTCTGTACTGACCGACCGTCCTCTTCAGCACGGATTCTTAGTGAGAGATGACGGCACTAAATTGCCGCTCGAGCAAGACAGCGCACAAGGGAACTGGCGATCCGCCCAGATGCATGTTGAGAAGGACGGTTCATATCACGTGGCGGTGTTGGACGAAGGCGAACTAATCCGCCTAAGCGACGATTATTTCATCGAAGCTCGCAAGGATGAGCCGCCCGTCGTGAAGATCGTCAAACCCGGCAAAGACCCGCATGTGAGCCCGATTGAAGAGGTTCCGGTCACGGTGGAAGCTTCCGACGACTTCGGATTGAAAGGCGTGGAATTGCATTACTCCGTGAACGGCGGGGCAGAGCAAACGGTGCCGCTGCTGCGCGGGGGCAATGTCAAACAGGCCGACGGCAAAACGATGCTGTCGTTCGAGAACTTCAAAGTCGTCCCCGGCGATCTGGTTAGCTTCTATGCGACGGCGAAAGACTCCACACACACCTCGCGAACCGACATCTTTCTGGCAAAGGCAGAGCCCTTCGACTACATGTTCCGCCAATCCCAGCAGATGGGCGGGGGTGGCGGTGGTGGAGGCGGAGACGATAACGCGAAGATCTCGGAGCGCCAATCCGACATTATTGCCGCCACTTGGAACGAACTGAAGAACGGGCCAAAAGATAAGAATTCGGCTTCCGGCGATGCGCGTTTTTTGTCGGATCTGCAAGGCAAGCTGGGCCAGCAGGCCAAGACGTTGGCGGACCGCATGGGCAGCCGCGAAATGTCAGGTGACGGAGCTTCGTTCGACAATTTTTCGAAGCAGATGAACCAGGCTTCGGCCGAGATGGGGAACGCCGTCAACATGCTGAAGTCCGGCAAGTGGCAGGAGGCATTGACGCCGGAACAGAAGGCGTTGCAAGCCTTGCTGCGGGCCGAATCGACCTTCCGTGAGATCCAAGTCGCCTTCGGACAGCAAGGCGGAGGCGGCGGTGGTGGCGGGGCCTCGCGCGATCTTGAGCGCATGTTCGATCTCGAGCTCGATACGACCAAGAATCAATACGAGACCGGGCAATCGGCTTCGAATGCAGACCAGCAGCAGAAAGATATCGATGATGCACAGCAACGTTTACAGGCGTTGGCCCAGCGCCAGCAGGAACTGGCCGCGCAACAGAAGCAGCAGCAGGAATTCCAGCAGCGATGGGAACAGGAGATGCTGCGGCGTGAGGCCGAACAGCTCCGGCAGCAGATGCAGCAGCTGGCTCAAAATCAGCAGTTAAGCCGGCAGCAACAAGGTAGTCAACAGGGCCAGCAAGGTCAACAGGGACAACAGGGACAACAGGGCGGCCAGCAAAGTGGACAGCAGAGCAATTCTCAATCGGGATCGCAATCCGGTTCTCAATCGTCGTCTTCCATGTCTGCATCCGGACGGCAAAGCGCCAGCCAACAGGCAGCGTTGCAACAAGCCATGCAGGCTCTGCAGCGGGCCGAGGACCAGATGCGGAAGGCCGTTAGCGAGCATGATCCGGCGGCCCAGCGCGAAGCAGCCAACCAGTTGCAACGGGCCGAGGACCTGATGAACCAAATGCAACGCCAGCAGGCGGGCGGGTCCTTATCGGACTTGAATGCGCAGGCCCAGGATCTGGCGCGCCGCCAGCGCGAGTTTGAAAGCAAAATGCGCAAGAATTATGGCGAGGGCGAATCCAGTCCTTTCATGAACAATCCTCGTTTTGAGCGCGGATTGGATTATTTCCCGCGCCACACATCGCCAGAGAGCGACCAATTAGCGAACGAAAAGGAGCGGTTGGCTCAGCAGGCCGAGCAAATCGAAAAGGGAATGCAGCGCGAGGTGCAGAGAATGAGCGCGAACCAGCCCGACGATGCTGCGCGGCTGCGCAAAGCGCTCTCGGATGCCGAGCAATCTGAGGTCACCTCGGAAATGAAGAAGAGCGCCAACTGGATCCGCGGTGGGCTTGGGTCCGTTGCGGCGAGCCGCGAGCGCGACCAGACCGAGAGTGTGGATCAGCTGCAGCGTGAATTGGATCAAGCGCAAGCGGCGATGAAGAACGAAGGACCAGGCGGGCAGCAGAGCGCTAAGAACCGCGGACCTCGCGATGCCGCTGATGACGCAGCGCGGGCGGCAACTCAAATCGAACAGTTGCGCGAGCAACTGCAACGGCAGCAGGGCCAAGCCGGTTCACAGAATGGGCAATCCGGTTCCCAACGCGGCCAATCGGGTTCGCAGCAAGGTCAATCGCAGCAGGCTAACGGTCAACCAGGACAGCAACCGGGTCAACAAGGTCAGCAGGGCCAACAGGGTCAAGGTCAACAGGGCCAGCAGGCGGGTGGCGGCCAAGCGGGTGGCCCGTATGGCGGTGGTTCGCTGTATGGCGGCGGAGATAGCCCGTATTATGGCTACGATAATCTGCAGCAGACGATACGAACTCTCAACCAGTTGCGCGATCGTTACGGCTGGCAAGACCGGCAGTTCAACTACGACGTGAATTACGCTTTGGGTTATTTGCAGAGGATCTACCAAACGCGAGACGGTGAATTAGGCGCACGCCTGGATCATGAGGTCCTGCCCAATCTGGAACGGCTGGAACTGGAGTTGAGCCGCAAAGCGACCCAGGCCGGCGGCGCCCGCACCGCAGCGATAGAGACCGCGCCTGATAAGTACAAGGATGCCGTTGCCGAGTACTTCCGCAAGCTAAGCCAGTAACCAGCAATATCAACCGTAAATCGACGTTTTACTGCGTCAGGGCTTGACATACGAAATGATTACTAGTAATGTCTTCCTAGATGGCGGCGCAACTACCTAGACCCACTGACGCGGAGCTCGAAATCCTGACAGTGCTGTGGAGCATCGGGCCCGCCACGGTACGCGAAGTCTACAACGTGCTCAGCCGGCGCCGCACGGCGCAATACAGTACGGTTCTGAAGTTTATGCAGATTATGGCGGATAAAGGACTGGTGCGTCGGGACGAGACCCAGCGCGCCCACGTCTATGAACCCGCTAAGCCCCGGGAATGGACCCAGCAACAACTCGCGGGCGACCTGTTGGACCGTGCGTTCAGTGGCTCGGCCAAGGCGCTGCTGGTTGGTGCGCTCTCCGCGCGAAAGGCGACCGAGAAGGAATTAGACGACCTGCGCAAATTGTTAGACGAATACCGGGCAGGTAAAAAATGAGATTCCTCGAAAACTTTATCGAGACTCCGTTGGCGGGAGCGATTGGTTGGACGATGCTCCATTCCCTTTGGGAGGGAGCAATCATTGCGGCGGCGCTCGGCGCAGCACTGCTGGTCATGCGCTCGGCCCGGCTTCGCTATGCGGCTGCTTGTATCGCAATGGCTATGATGCTTGGCGGATTCGCCCTGACGTGGATTCATCTGCTGCCGGATGGACAAAACGCGTTCTGGAATTTACAATCGCCGGCCCTTCACCAATGGAACGGCCAACTCGCTTCGAATGCGCCAGGTTATTGGGATGGCGACCTTGCCGCCATCGTGCCTTGGCTTGCTCCGTTGTGGATCGCAGGCGTGCTGGCGTTCTATCTGAGGCATGTAGCCGGTCTGCGCGCGCTGTATCGGCTGCGGCATCGTGGCGTGTGTTGCGCGCCTGAATGCTGGCAGTCCAAACTTGCAGGTTTGAGCGCCCGCTTGCACCTGTCACGGCCGATTCTGCTGCTCGAATCCTCTCTTGCGGACACACCGATGGTCATTGGACATTTGCGTCCATTAGTCCTGATGCCGGTTGGCATCCTGACAGGACTACCTGCGGCCCAGATTGAAGCCGTCCTTCTACATGAGCTAGCGCATATTGGCCGCTACGATTACATTGTCAATACACTACAGCGCCTGGTAGAAGGCCTGTTGTTTTATCACCCGGCAGTCTGGTGGATTTCTCGTGTGATTCGCACCGAACGCGAAAACTGCTGTGACGATATGGTGGTTTCAATAAGCGGGAACGCGCACCAATACGCGGTCGCGCTTGCTGCACTCGAACAAAACCGTTGGTCCGGCCGTGAACCGGCCGTTGCTGCTATAGGAGGAAGTCTTGTGAATCGCATTCATCGTCTGTTGTATCCCAAGGGGCCGAGTAACGCTTGGACTCCTTTCTTTGCCGCTATCGCGCTGCTCGTTACTGCCGGACTGTGTCTGGGGGCCTGGGAATCGGGAGTGCGAGGGGGTGTGCATGCGATACCCGCCCCCCACTCTCAGCCCGCTGAAGCCATGAGCGCCACATACTCCAAATGGCTGAACGAGGATGTCGTCTACATCATCAGCGACGAAGAGCGAGCCGCTTTTCAACGGCTAAATACAAACGAAGAACGAGATAAATTCATCGAGCAGTTTTGGCTCAGGCGCGACCCGACGCCGGGTACGGCTGAAAACGAATTTAAGACAGAACACTACCGCCGCATCGCTTACGTCAACAAGCATTATCAAAATGCCGGCGGCCGACAAGGGTGGCAAACCGACCGTGGGCGCATCTACATCCTTTATGGACCGCCGGACGAAATTGAATCGCACCCGAACGGAGGACCACGACAGTCATATCCAAATGAAATGTGGGCCTACCGGCATCGGCCGGCAACGGCCGACTTGGACGTTTTCACATTCATCGACCGCGCTCGGACAGGCGATTATCGCCTCAGTTCGTCGACCGCGAAATGATAAGACGCGCCGAACCCCGGGGCATAAGATGATGCCATGAGTTCTCATGCCACCATTGAAGCGGAAAACAAAGCCTTGATCCGAAGATGGTTCGATGAAGTATGGAATCAAGGGCGACTCGAATTAGTTGACCAATTGCGCGCGCCACGCGCGATTGCAACGGGCTTGGGCGAGGGGAATGCCGTCAGTGAGGGACCAGCGCCATTCAAGGCATTTTATGCGAATTTGCATGCGGCCATTCCCGACTTGCGAGTCAAGATTGAAGACATTATCGCCGAGGGGGACAAAGTTGCCGTCCGCCTTTCGGGCGAAGGAACGCACGAAGGACAAGCTTTTGGCACTGAGCCAACCGGACGCAAGATAAAGTTCACGTGCATCACCATAGTCCGTATTGTGAACGGAAGCATCGTTGAGGCTTGGAACAATTTGGATCAACTCGGACTGCTAACGCAGATAGGATTGATACCGTCCAGTCAGGGCGGGGACCGATTTCTTACCCGGTGACTAATGCGCTCACTCAGAACGTAACGTAAGTGCCGGGTCTACTCGCGTGGCCGAAAGCGACGGCAAATAACAAGCGGCGATCCCGATGATTCCAAGAATTCCCACGACCCCAATTAATGTAGCCGGATCGTGAGTGCTGATTCCCCAGAGCTGACTCTCAATAAAGCGCAGTAAAAGAAACGACGCGAGCAGACCGGCCAGTACGCCCGCGGCCACAAATCGCATGCCGGTGCTTATGACTAGCAGTTGAACGTCGCTGGGGCGCGCGCCCAGAGCGACCCGTATGCCCATCTCGCGCTTCTGTTGCGAGACAGTGTAGGACATAATCCCGTACAGACCGGCGCTGACCAGGAGAATTCCAAGCGAGGCAAACACCGAGAAAATCTCGAGTCCGAATCGCGGTTTGGCATAAGCTTCGCTGTCAAGACCCTGCTCCATTGTTCGCATATGTCTCACCACAGTGCTCCCGTCCAACGTGAGCGCCGTACCCTCAACCGTCTTTGCCAAAGCTTCCGGATCGCCGGCCGTCCGCAGCATCAACACGAGACCTCCGAGGCCCGACACTGTATACGGAATGAAAACTTCCGGCATAACAGGCTGGCGTAGTCCCCGATTCCTGAAATTCGCAGTGATACCGATGATTTCAAACGACGGATTCGCGGTAGGTTGCGGCAGGTGCTGCAGCGTGGTCACCTGAACCCACTTTCCGATGGGATCCTCAGTGCGAAAGAATTTTTCAATAAAGGCCTGGTTCACAAGTGCAACCATTCGCTTACCAAAAAGATCCGCGTTGGTCATATTTCGGCCGCGCAACAATTTCACTTGAAGTGTTTGAAAGAGGCTTGGATCGATCATTGCGAACTGACCACTCAATTGTGCTGAATGTGGCTGGCCATTTACGGCGAATTCCGTTGGCGCGCCCCCGAACGGCAGGAAATCAGTAGTCGTTGCCACATCGAGAACGCCTGGCACGTTTCGGAGCGCACTGGTCAATTCTCGATTGAATTGCGCTTGCTGGTCAACGGTACGGTGTCCTTTCGTGAGGAATACTTCGGCGGTCAGCAGATGTTGCGGATTGATCCCGAGCCGGACTTCACGTTCGTGGAGAAAACTACGCATCATTACGCCCGCCGCAGTTAAGAGCACGACGGAAATAGCTACCTCGCCGATGATGAGCAGACTTCGAAGTCTTGTTCGCCGAAATGCGCTATGTTCCCGTCCACCCGATTTCAGCGCTTCATTCACGTCTTGACGAAGACCGCCGAGCATCGGAATCAACCCGAAGAACAGTGCCGTCGTCACCGCGACCGCGACAGTTGCTGCCAGCACACGCCCATTCAAACCAATAACGGCCTCATCCGGAAACGTGTCGGGTGGTAAGACGGCGATCAGAGCCTTTAGGCCGCCCCACGCAAACAGGCAACCCGTCGCGGCCCCCAGGAATGCAAGCAGGCCGCTCTCTATAAACAATTGCCGCACGACTCGCCACCCGCCGGCGCCCATGCTGCTGCGGATCGCGAACTCTCTTTTTCGAGTACTCACTCGCGCAAGAAGCAGGCTGGCGACGTTCGCACAGGCGATCAGCAACAACAATCCCACGGCGGCGAGTAGCGTGAACAATGTTCGCTGGAATTTTCCGACAGCTGAATCGGCGAAACTTTGCAAGCCAGCCTGGAACTTGCTCGGATAAAGATCGCGGCCATAGACATGGGCCAGGCGGTCGGCCAAAATTTGAATCTGTTGATCAGCCGTTCTGACTGCGAGCCCCGGCTTCAACCGGCCAAGCATATAGAACCAGGGAGACCCTGGGTCTCGCCTCAGTGCGGTCGGCAGCCAAACATCCGCCGACCAAAACACAAACCGTGGCGGCATCACTCCGATCACTGTCCGCGGCGTCCCATCCAGGATTAGCATCTTTCCGATGGCGCGGGGATCTCCAGCGAACCGGCTTTGCCAGAAGCTATAGCTCATCACGCATACTGGCGGCGCCCCTGGCGTTATGTCCGACGGCGTGGCGAACCTTCCGAGCAACGGCTGGACCCCAAGAAACTGGAATGTGTTTCCCGTGACAAGCGGCGCATTGACGGACTCAGGCGCACCGCCGGTCGTCCACAGCGCCCGGCTAATCCCGACGCCCATCACGTCATCAAAGACGTGATTCTGTTCCTGATAGTCCAGGAACTCTGCTGGTGGGAACATCGATCGCCCGGGCTCGCTGCTCGAGAAATCGTGGATGACTAATGAGAACAGCCGCCCCTGGTGTGCGTAGGGAAACGGTTCCAGGAGGACATTGTCGATGACGCTGAACATAGCGGTTGTGGCGCCGATCCCAAGCGCCAGAGTCAAAACCGCCACTATCGTGAAGCCCGGATTCTTTCGCAGAACGCGAGCGGCGAATTTCAGATCACGCCAGGCGTTTTCGAGTGAGATGAAGCTCCAAATGTCCCAGACATCTTCCTTCCACGAGGTACGGTTCCCAAACCGCCGCGTTGCGGCAGTGGATGCGAATTCCGCAGCTATACCCTGCTTCTGTAGGGCGCGGGCGCGCAGGTCCGCATGCAACTGCATCTCCTCCTCCATCTCCACCAAGTGCCGGTCTCGTCGAATCAGAAAAACCAGACGCCGGTAAAGCTCACGCAGCTGCACGGGAACCTCCTAAGCAGGTTGAATAATTCGATGAATTGCCGCGGAAACGCCGCCGTATCGCTCGATCTCTTGTGGCGGGTCCTCAGGATCAACATGTCGAGCGTGCCCGGTGGGATTTCATCCCGGGTGGTTGATGAGGCCATTACATAGATAGTCTATGTCATAGGCGATTCCTCTGCAACAGCTTTCTCGTTCCCCGGGAACTGACTGGGAATCGGATTTGGGGCCAAACGGGGTTTATACTCCCGTCATGACAGTCACCACTCCAGACGGCGGGCAACGGCCCGGGCTGCCGTCGCGAACCTCCATCTTAGTTGCGGCGGCGCGCGCGCTTGGATCTCGCGAGCCTGACGAGAGCGTGCGCAACCCGGACCACCTCGCCGATCTCCTGATTGGGCCCGCGGAGTTAGACCTCATCAGCGATCATCCACTTAGTAAGCTTCTAAGCCAAGACCCGTCGGATGGGAACCAAAACCCCGGCGTCGTGATGTTTCTGTGGTTCATGCTCTTACGGACCCGTTTCATCGATGATGCATTAGAACGCGCAATTAAGAACGGTGCTACCCAAGTCGTCATTTTAGGAGCCGGATTCGATAGCCGCGCGTATCGTTTCAGAGATCTGCTGAAGCATTGTAAAGTGCTGGAGATCGATGCCGCCCCAACTCAGGAATACAAGAAACGGCGCGTCCAGCAGGTCTTAGCCGACATACCTCCGAATCTGATCTATGCCAGTATCGATTTTTCGAAAGATGGGCTCGGTGATGTGCTCCAAGCGGCGGGCCTGCGTAGAGAAGAGAAGACGTTTTACATTTGGGAGGGGGTCAGTATGTATCTTCCCGAAAATGGTGTCCGCGAAACCTTGCGGATAGTGGCGTCGTACTCGGCTCCCGGCAGCTCGCTGGTGCTGGACTATGCCAACCGGTTAGGAATAGAAATGGCGAGAACGCAAGCGCAAGGCACGAGCGTCTTCGCGCAGGCCTGGGGAGAACCGTGGATATTCGGAGTTCCCGATTCTGACGGCGTCGAGTTCTTTCGCGAGCTCGGATTTGATCCCGGAGTGCCGGTATCAACCACAAACCGGGACATCATAAAGCGCTACACGATGCGACGCGATGGCGCCTTGTATGGGGAGCCGGTCTTCCAAAAGATGCGAGCCGAAGCCCAAGCTCGGGCACAGGCGGCGGCATCGTCGGCGTCAGAGCAACAAGCGGATGCTTGGAAAGCTCGGGCGACCGAGGGCCTCTATTGGCTCGCTGAACTGACCGTACCGGCGCCCGCGCGTTGAATGTGGTGTCCGCAGGGCCTGCGCGAAAACGCGACCGTTTCCTGCGGCATGCCGCATCGCATGGATCGAACAGCCCGCTTACTCAGACGCACGGCTCAATACTTTGGGCGGCTTCAATCCCGCAGTGAGCCGCTTACCATGCTTCTTTTTCTTTCGCGAGCCGTGGCGGCCATCCCGCTGAGGAGAATTGAGCGCGCAGGCCGGCTCTCCTGTACTCCAATTCAGGATTTCAGTGCGCAGGTCTCGGTTCAGCGCGATCGCAATGATAAAGGGCGCCAGGAAGGGGATCACGCTGAGCGCCAAATAGTCGCCGGTAGTCATCCACCAGGTGGAGAAGCTGTTCGAAATCTGTAGGCTAACAGCTAAGCCGCGATGCGCGGCGATATCCACGAACAGCAGGAGCGAGAGAACCTGCACGCAACCCGTAAGAACCGTGCCTATCAGAAGGGGCCGGAGAGACTTGCGGCGCCAGGGCGCTGCGAGAAATATCGCCCATAACACCGGCACGCTAAACGTGAAGGCCCTGAGGTCTGATCCTGTCACCGTGCAGCCGATGGAACGGATGTTCACGGACCGATGCTCTTGCGGTACGTATTGGCCGGAGATCCCCACGGGCACGCTGAAATTCCAGTCGCCCGAATCGGCTACGGAGACAACCTGGTCGGAACCGCCGCCCATCAGAACGCGCATGGCGAACTCGGTGGAGTGCCGCAACAGAAACAGAGATGGCTTCAAGAGGACGAGCCACCATAGTCCCAGCATCAGCACCAGCGCCGCCGAACCGCGCAGAAGCAGGCTGGAGCGCGCTTTAACGGCCAGCATTAGGCAACGGCCGCGTGGCGCGGCGCAAGGCGCACCCACAGGCCGAAAACGACCATTGTGTCCAAGATTAGCAAGCTCTCCCAGAGATAGC
>DATBEF010000186.1:0-4487 GCA_036269625.1 Bryobacteraceae bacterium
AAGAGGTATTCCCGCTGCTCCTTCGACATCTCGTCGCGTGCGTTGCTAGCAATCTTTTGCCGCAGCTCCAGTACTTGCAATTCATGCGCAAGATAGGAGTGCATCAGCCGTAGCGCATCCACGCGTGTCTCGGCCTCCAGCAGCTTCTGCTCGCGTTCCATGTCTAGGCTGAAAATGCTGGCCAGCAGATAAGCCATTCGCAGGGGATCGCTGCTGCCCGCCAGCATGCGCGTCAGTTCGGCCGCCGATTGTGGCTGGGCCAACGTCGTTGCCTTCGCCGCCAGCTCTAACAACGCGCCCGACAGCGCTTCCACTTCGGAACCCGTATCCTCCGGCAGCGCCAACACGCGATAGCGGGCCCGCAGATAACCTTCATCGTCGTCCAGCTTCACCAGCACCACGCGCTCGGTCCCGAGCACCAGGATCTCCATCACCTCATCGGCCTGCCGGGACGACTTGCGGATTACAGCCTTGGTTCCGATGGTGTACAAATCATCTTGGCCCGGCGTCTCCGATTGCGGATCGCGCTGTCCAACCAAAATGATCTCTTTCTCCTCGGTCTTAAGAGCCGCTTCGACCGCTCTCAGCGAACTCTCGCGGCCTACCGATAGAGGCAACAACAAACCCGGGAACAGGATGGTGTTCTTCAGCGGTAAGGCCGGCAATGTTAAAAAATCGTTCTTTCCCATGTCTATGTCTTTCTTTGTTGAGCCGTTCTTTATCCAAACAAAAAGGGCCTGGAGCAGAGTGCCCCAGGCCCTAACTGTGAGCTTCCTCTAATTACTTAGATTCAACAACCGTGAAAGTGATGCTACCGCCGTTGTTGACTGTCAACAGGACGGGCTTTCCGTTGGCCTCGCCCATCAGGCGTTTGAAATCCTGAATGTTGTTGACCGGTTGGCGGTTCACTGCCGTGATCACCGAACCCTGGCCAATACCCTTGGTGGGATCCGCCGCCGGGCTATCAGGCTCGATTTCGGTTACAACAACGCCATGCGTGCCCGCCGGAACGCCGACCTGTTGAGCGATTTCCGGAGTGATCGCCTGCACGCTAATCCCGTAGGACGTCGATTTATTGTTGTCTCCATTGTCGGGACCATTATTCTGTTCCGGGTTCTTTCCGCCGCGCTGCGCAAAATCAACTTCCGTCGGCCGCAGCCCCAGGGTTACGTTAACCTTCATCGGTTTGCCGTTGCGGAGTACATCGAGAGTTACCGATTGCCCTGGCGCATGTTCGGTCACCTTCATCGTCAGGTCCGTCGAGTCTTGTACTTTACTGCCGTCAATAGCGGTGATTACGTCACCCGATTGAAGCCCGGCTTTCGCACCAGGTTGACCAGGAGCCACGTCCGTCACAACCGCGCCGTTTGTATTCGGCGCGCCGAACTGTTGCGCCAACGCCGAATTCAGCGGCTCCAGAGTCACGCCAATATAGCCGCGCGACACTTTACCATTCTTAATAAGTTGGTCCATCACCTGGCGGGCCATATTTACTGGCACCGCAAAGCCTATGCCCACGTTTCCGCCTTCGCCGCCCATCCCGGAATTGCCGGCGATGATCGCGGTATTCATGGCCACCATGTCCCCGTGCGAATTAATCAAAGCGCCGCCCGAGTTGCCGGGATTGATGGACGCGTCCGTCTGGATAAAGTCCTGCAAATGGCCGCCCGCTTCGAGGCTGCGCCCTTTTGCGCTGATAATGCCCATCGTCACTGTGTCGTCGAATCCAAACGGATTGCCAATGGCGAACACAATGTCTCCCGGCCGCGATGCATCCGAGTTGCCCAACGGCAGAGCAGGCAAATCGCCCGCATTGATCTTGATCACGGCCACGTCCGTTTGCGGGTCCGTGCCAATCACTTTGGCCTTGAATTCCCGCTTGTCGCGCAGCGTCACCATTACTGTCGTCGCCTTGGCGACAACGTGATTATTCGTCAGAATGTAGCCGTCAGGACTAACAATCACACCCGAACCCAGTCCGGATTCCCTCTGATCGCGCGGCTTCTGCATACCCTGCCCCTGCCCGTTGCCGCCGAAAAACTGACGGAAAAACGGATCGGCCATGAACGGATTTTCGCCGTTCTGTTGGGACGCCTTGATGATTTGCGTCGACTCGATGTGCACAACCGAAGGAGTTGCCTTCTCAATGACATCGGCGAACGAACTCGACAACGCCGAAACCTTAGCCGAAGACGTATCCGCCTTGGCCGTTACATATACCGGGGAGCCTGAATGGGTCGCCACTGCCAGCGCCGCCACCAGGCCGCCTCCGATCGAAGCCGCCAGCAGCGTGAGGATTGCTGTTGAGCGGCGAAACTGAATTGAATTTGACATTTACTCCAAGATCCTTTCTTATCTTGTGGCGGCACCCTGAGGCCTAGCCGCTTTCAATTGATTTGACGTGTTAAATGAATTTTCGATTTACCTGGGAATCGATATTGTGGTAACCGCGCCATCTCACACAGTGGCCGCCTCCACTGCCGGTGTTGTCTCTGCCTTGAACGTAAGACCGGAACCGGCTGAATCCGTATCAATATAGATGATTTGTCCGTCTCTCACGTCGCCTCCCAGTATCAATTTAGCCAGCCGTGTCTCAATGCCACGCTGGATCGCACGCTTCAAAGGCCGCGCCCCATAATTCGGATCATACCCGCTTCGTACTAGATACGTGCGAGCTCTGTCCGTAAGTTCCAGCTGTATATGCCTCTCCGCCAGACGCCCTCGCAACCCGGTAAGCTGGATTTCCACAATCTGTTTTAAGTGTTCCTCGCTCAGCGAATGGAACACGATAATTTCATCCAGCCGGTTCAGGAACTCAGGCCGGAATGCGGTTCGCAGCTCATCGAGAACGGCATCTTTCATTCGCCGGTATGCTTCGCCTTCGAAGGCGCCTTTGTACTCCAATATGCGATGACTGCCGATGTTCGACGTTAGGATCACGATCGTGTTCTTGAAATCAACCGTATGGCCCTGCCCATCGGTCAATCGCCCATCGTCCAGCACCTGCAACAAAATGTTGAAAACATCGTGATGCGCTTTCTCCACTTCGTCGAAAAGGATCACCGAATAGGGCCGCCGCCGGACCGCTTCCGTCAGTTGACCCCCTTCGTCGTAACCGACATAGCCCGGAGGCGCGCCGACCAGCCGCGATACCGTGTGCTTCTCCTGATACTCCGACATATCAATCCGGATCATGGCGTGTTCATCGTCGAACAAAAACTCCGCCAACGCTCGCGCCAACTCCGTCTTGCCCACACCCGTAGGTCCCAGGAACAGGAAACTGCCAATCGGCCGCTTCGGATCCTTCAATCCGGAACGCGCCCGAATCACCGCTTCTGCAACCGCCAGAACCGCTTCGTCCTGGCCAATCACTCGCTTGTGTAACTCGTCTTCAAGCGCCAACAGCTTCTTCATCTCGCCTTCGAGCAGCTTTGAAACCGGAACGCCCGTCCACCGGCTCACCACCGATGCGATATCTTCCTCGTCTACTTCTTCCTTCAGTAGGCGTGAGCCGCCTTGCCGCGATGCCACGCGCTCTTCTTCGGCGCGCAATTGCCGCTCTAAACTCGACAGTTGGCCATATTTCAATTCGGCGGCTTTGTTCAAGTCATACGCACGCTCCGCCTGGCCAATCTGCACCTTTACCTGGTCCATCTGCTCGCGCAGCGCGCGCACCCGCTGGACCGCCTCTTTTTCGGCCTGCCATTGCGCCTGCAAAGCTGCGGACGTGGTCTTCAGTTCCGCGAGCTCCTTCTCAATACCCTTCAACCGTTCTTTCGAAACGGCGTCGCTTTCCTTCTTCAGGGCTTCGCGCTCAATCTCCAGCTGCATCGTGCGCCGCAGCAATTCATCCAACTCGCCCGGCATTGAGTCGATCTCGGTCCGCAACTTCGCCGCCGCCTCGTCTACCAGGTCAATCGCCTTATCCGGCAGAAAGCGGTCCGTAATGTACCGGTTCGATAACACCGCCGCGCTCACGAGCGCTGTATCCCTGATGCGCACGCCATGGTGCAGTTCATACCGCTCCCGGAGACCACGCAGAATCGAGATTGTGTCTTCTACCGTCGGTTGATCCACGAATACCGTTTGAAAACGGCGTTCGAGCGCGGCATCTTTTTCTACATACTTCCGGTACTCATCAAGCGTTGTCGCGCCGATACAATGCAGTTCGCCTCGCGCCAGCATCGGCTTGAGCAAATTGCCCGCATCCATCGATCCTTCCGTCTTGCCGGCTCCAACCACCGTATGCAGCTCGTCAATGAACAGAATGATCCGTCCCTCGGACGACTCCACTTCTTTCAGAACAGCTTTCAAACGCTCTTCAAATTCGCCCCGAAACTTCGCGCCCGCAATCAGCGCGCCCATATCGAGCGCGACTACCTTCTTATCCTTCAGGCCTTCGGGAACATCGCCCCTTACGATGCGCTGGGCTAATCCCTCTACAATCGCCGTTTTTCCGACGCCCGGTTCCCCAATCAACACCGGAT
>DATBEF010000200.1:0-24793 GCA_036269625.1 Bryobacteraceae bacterium
ACACAGTGGGTTCTCGATCCAAAGATTGGATTCTTCCTGTTTACCTGGCTGTTTTATTTGGCAATGATTTTCCTGCGCGTTTCGGCGGGGTGGCGGGGGCGGCGGCTGGCGTGGCTGGCCGTTAGCGTGCTGGGCTGTTCTTTGATCACCTGGGCAACGCATGTGGGCTTGAGAGGTTTTCCGTTGCGATGAGACTTGCGCTGGCGGGCCTGAATCATCGCACGGCGCCGGTGCACATCCGCGAACGGCTTGCGTTTAGCACCGAAGACGTGCCCGCCGCGTTGCAGCAGTTGCAGTCGCAAGGCGTGCGTGAGGCGATCATCCTCTCTACTTGCAATCGGGTAGAGGTTGCCGCGGCGGTTGACGATGCCAGTCCCGCGTCTACGCTGATCGATGGTCTGCTGTATGGCCAGGACCAAGCGACGGCGGAATCGATCCGACCGCACTTGTATCTTTTTGAAGACGCGGAGGCGATTCGCCATCTGTTTCGCGTGGCGGCAAGTTTGGATTCGATGATTGTCGGAGAGCCGCAAATTCTCGGCCAATTGAAGCAAGCATATGCCCAGGCACGCGAGAGTGGAGCGATCGGCAGCCTGTTGGAGCCGGTTCTTACCCGCGCGTTCACGGTAGCCAAGCGAATCCGCACAGAGACGGAAATTGGCCAAAGCGCGGTTTCGGTGAGCTATGCGGCGGTGGAGTTGGCGCGCGAGATTTTTGGATCGTTGAACCGCAAGCGAGTGTTGATCATCGGGGCAGGGAAGATGTCGGAGTCGGCGGGGCGCCACATGCTTCGCAATGGTTCGGCTGAGTTATTCGTGACGAACCGGACGCAGGAGCGAGCCGAAGAGATGGCGGTGCTGTTTCGGGGCTTGGCGATTCCCTATGATTCGTTCCCGGCCCGCTTGCCTGAGATCGACATCGTGATTGCATCGTCGGCGGCGCCCGGCTACATACTGACGCGCGAGATGATGCGGCGGGCCCTGGAGGCAAGGCGCAACCAACCCATGTTTCTGATTGATATTGCGGTGCCACGTAACATCGAGCCCGACGTGAACAAACTGGAGCATGCGTTCCTGTACGACATGGACGATCTGCAAAAATTAGCCAGCCGGAATATGCAGAGGCGGTTGGGAGTTGCGGAACAAGCCGAAGCGATTGTGACGGAAGAGGTCTTACGATTGCAGGCGCGTCTGCGGGCGCGAGAGGTCGCTCCGGCCATCGTAGGTCTGCAAGAGCAGTTGGAAGCGGTACGGCGCGACATGCTAGATCGGTTCCGGCCTAGGCTGGGCGAACTTACGGCGGAACAGGAGCAAGCCGTGGACGCATTGACTCGCGGCATTATCAACAAAATTGCGCATGGACCCATTTCAGAGATGAGGCGGCAGGCGGCTGAGCAAATGGCGGACGATTCCAGAGGCAGCGACCTGGTAATGAGCGCGGTGCGGCGCATGTTCCGCCTAGGTGAGCGCTAGCCGGCATGATTATTGGATCGCGAGGTTCGGCGCTAGCTCTGTGGCAGGCGCGATATGTGGCAGCGCAACTGCAGAAACTCGGGGTTGCTGCGCGGATCGAGATCATACGGACGACCGGCGACCGGATGCAGACGGAAACGGCTGCGGGAACTGCGGGCAAAGGCCTGTTCACGAAAGAGATCGAAGAAGCCTTGCTTACGGGTGCTATTGATGTGGCAGTGCATAGCCTGAAGGACTTGCCTACGGAAATGCCGGAAGGGTTGGCGCTGGCGGCCGTGCCCGAGCGTGAAGATGCGCGTGATGTGCTGGTCGGCGCGAGACTGGACGGCCTTAAGCTGGGGGCGCGTGTTGGCACAAGTTCCGACCGGCGAGCGGCTCAACTGCGGATCTTGCGGCCAGATCTATCTGTCGAACCAATTCGCGGTAACGTCGATACGCGCCTGCGGAAGCGAACACAAGGTGAGTTCGATGGGATCGTGCTTGCGTTGGCTGGGCTCAGGCGATTGGGCTTAGAGCGCGAGGCAGCAGAGATTCTGAACCCCGAACAGATGTGCCCGGCGCCGGGGCAGGGCGCGTTGGGAATTGAGACCCGCTCCAATGATCCGGCCCACGAAGTGTGCGCGACGCTGAACCACGTTGAGAGTGCCTCGGCAGTCGCATGTGAGCGCGCAGTGCTCGCCGGTCTTGGAGGCGGGTGCCAGTTGCCTTTGGGGGCTTATGCGGTGGCGGACGGTCTAGTGTTGCGGATCACGGCTATAGTTGTTGCGCGCGATGGGTCACGATCAATTCGCGCGCAAGCTGAGGGACCGATTGACGATCCTGTTGGTCTGGGGGAATCGGTAGCCGAGGACCTGCAGGTTCGCGGTGCGGCCAGCTTACTGTCATGACCCGAGTGGTCGTGACTCGCGCCGCTCATCAGGCGGAGGAATTAGCCGAACCGCTGCGCGCAAACGGTTTTACGGTTCTGCTGGTCCCGATGATTGGAATTGCGCCGCCGGCCGATCCCGAGCCCCTGTCGCGCGCTGCTCAAAGTTGCAATGACTATGACTGGATTATTTTCACTAGTGTAAACGCAGTGAACGCTTTCGCGGCGGCAGGTGCAAGAGTAGAAGTGCCGGTTGCCGCGATCGGGCCGGCGACAAGAAAAGCGGCGGAACAACAGGCCTGGCGCGTGGCTATGACGCCCGAGAGCTACGTGGCCGAGTCTTTGGTTGCGGCCTTCAGTCAATATCACCTGGCTAATAGCCGCATATTGATTCCAAGTGCAGCAATAACGCGAGACACAGTGGCCCCGGCTTTGCGGAAGTACGGCGCGCGGGTAGACGTGGTCGAAGCCTATAAAAACGTGGCGCCGGAAGAAGCTGGTGAGCGCTCGAAAGAGGTTTTTCGTGAGCCGTATCCCGATTGGGTGACCTTTGCAAGCACATCTGCTGTAGAGAATCTGGTCGCGGTCATTGGGGCGGATCAGCTTAGACGAGTGAGGATAGCGAGCATCGGGCCAATCACATCGGCAGCGGTGCGAAAGTGCGGCCTTACGGTCGCGGCCGAACCGGATGAGCACACAATCCCCGGCTTAGTGGATGCCTTGGTTCGAGCTTGTAGTCCGTAGCCGATAAACTGGCAGACGGTATGTTGACGCGTCGACATTTTGTTGGGGCTCTCTCTACGGGAGTGGCCGCAAGCGTTCTGAAAGCGGGTACGCGGCATCTCGATGTGGATGCGTTCGACAGAGCACGGGTGTTGCGGGATGCAAATCGCTATTTGCCGCAGAAGCCGCAAACGGTGACATCTTCCACTTCGCCACGCAGTGCGGGCGGCAAACACGATTTCTTTTCCGAGGGCGATTATTGGTGGCCCGATCCTAAGAATCCAGATGGTCCGTACATACAGCGCGACGGTATGTCGAATCCGGGCAACTTCAACGACCATCGCAAATTTCTGCTTGCGTTTAGCGTCCAAATGCCCGCACTGACTTCGGCTTGGGTTCTAACAAAGGATCGGCGATACGCCGACAAAGCCATTGCGCATTTGAGTGCCTGGTTTATCAATGCACAGACGCGCATGAATCCCAATTTGCAATATGCCCAAGCGATACACGGGCGCACAACCGGGCGCGGAACTGGAATCGTTGACACAATTCATCTAGTGGAAGTTGCGCGTGCGACTCAGGTTTTACACGATGCTGAGGTTTTGGCAACTAACCAATTCGCACCAATCAAGGCCTGGTTCGCGGATTACGTCAATTGGATGGAAACTAGCACCAACGGGATGGCCGAGCGCGATGCATTGAACAATCACGGAACGTGCTGGGCAATGCAGATAGCGTCATTCGCAACCTTGACCGGCGATGTGGAGAGGCAAGAGGCGATCCGCAACCGTTGCAGGACGGTGCTTCTGCCAAATCAAATGGCGGAAAATGGCAGCTTCCCAGGGGAGTTAGCCCGCACCAAGCCGTATAGTTATTCTTTATTTAACTTGGAAGCGATGTCGGCGATTTGCCAAATACTCCCTGGCGAGGCGAAAGAACTCTGGCATTTCGAACTTGCCGATGGGCGCGGAATGCGCAAGGGATTGGAGTTTATGACTCCGTTCATCCGCCATAAGGCATTGTGGCCCAAGGCTCCGGATGTAATGTATTTCGATGATTGGCCAATGCGCCAGAGCAGTTTACTATTCGGCGGCATCGCTTTCGATCACGCGAGTTACATCGACATCTGGAAGACTTTGCCGGCAGAGTCAAATGTAGAGGAAGTTATTCGAAATTTCTTCATCCGTCAGCCGGTACTCTGGGTGCAGCATTCTTCAGTGCAATATTCCTGAAACCATCTAAGCTACATTCACGCCAAAGTTGTGAACACTTGAGCGGCGACTTACTCCGTCGCTTTTACAACTTGGTTTCAGGAGTGTAAATGGACAGACGGATTATACGATTTGCCGTTCCCTTGATGGCGTTATCCACTCTTGCCATTCCTATCCGGATGCCCTGTCAAACGACGGAACCGGATCATCAGTCGCAACCAGCAGCAGCGCCCGGCAATGCGCCGCCTGGTTTCCCAGCAGCTTCCCCAACGCCTCCGCTGCAAGCGGCGGTGGACCGTCCGGTCTCCTGGAAGCTTTTACTGCCCAATGTGCTCAAAGATCAAGAACGCATCTGGTCGTATCCCGCGAAGGTTGTCGAGGGACGCAACTGGATCCCCACGGCAGTCATCCTAGGCACGGCCGCTAGTCTAGTCGCACTAGACCCGGTTGAAGGAAGCTATTTTCATAGCACATCAACTTTTCACGGATTCAATAACGTCTTCAGCAGCAACAATACAGTGTACGGCACAATCGCGGCCCCCGCCTCGCTATATCTTGCCGGGCTACTGCGGAAAGATTCTAAAATGAAACGGACCGCGCTGCTCAGTGGCGAAGCCGTTGCCGATGCCGAGATCGTGACAACCTTCCTCAAGGACGCCACTCGGCGTGTACGTCCGGCTAACATCTCTACTCACGGAAACTTTTCAGATTCATGGTTTGAGAGTGGCGGGTCACCGATACGCGGGAACGGAAGTTTCCCTTCTGGCCACACGATAGCGGCGTTCTCGATTGCCACGGTCGTGGCCCGGCGCTACGCCAATCACCGCTGGGTCCCTTATGCCGCATACGGAGCCGCTGCGCTGGTGGGATTCTCGCGGCTAACGCTTTCGGCCCACTTTACCTCGGACGTTTTCATAGGAGGCGCGCTTGGCTATTCCATCAGCCGTTTCGCGGTGCTCCCGCAGTAGCCACGGCCTAAATGACTAGTTGCGATTTCGAACCAATGAAACGACGGCGGTCACGTCTATGTCGACCTGCTGATTAACCCGCAAAATAAACGTGCTGGGGTTCTTAATGCCCCAGGCCACGTAAGGAACAACGAAGTGCCCCTTGGCAGTAGCCTGGGCGCCGAACATTTGAATTTGCATCGGAACGGAAAGCTGGTGACGCGCCCCGTGGATTCGAAACCAACCTGTAATTGTCACAGAAGACGATCCATTAGGCGACAACATCCCTTCCATTCCCGTCGCTGTGAACGTGATCTCGGGATAGCGATCGGCTTCAAGGAAGGTGTTCCGCATACGCCTGTCGCGAGCCGCGTTGCCGCTTTCTCCACTAGCAGCATCCACAATTACTTGGCCGGAAATGGTATTCATCTCCGAATTCAATTCGAGTTGTCCGGATTTCATCTTGAACGTCCCGTGAACTGTGTGGAGCACATCCGCTAGTGTGAACTCAATCCGAGTCTTTGATGGATCGAGATTGATGGCGATCGGCTGAGCATAAAGAGAAATCGCCGCCGCAACGTAAACGCAAGCACGCCGAAACAGTACACCGGCCTTGTATAGATCTGGCACTTGGTCCGAGATGTAATTCTATATGAGGAAGACGCGGTGCGCTGGCTCCGCGGCGCGCCAAGGATGTAAGGAACTAAGCTTATTTTGCACGCCGGGAAGAGGCTTGTTTACCTTTACGCCTCTTGCCCATGGGCTGCCCGGGATCGGTGCTCCAGCCTCCTAATTGGAGTGCGGCGTATCTTGCGGCGTCGCGCAGCCGGTCACCCAGTCCGGTGTCATTGAGCGAACGGGCCACCACCATGCCACCTATGCATAGACTTGCGATTGCCATCGCGGCTCTCTCAGGCGGCTCCAATGTGTTTCGCACTTCTCGACTTAAGACATTCACCATCGCGGTAAAGACGCCCTCGAATGCCGCCTTGACCTTTGTATCGCTACGGGCTACATCACACGGCAGCGCCACCATGGGACACGAGTTCTCTACGTCCGCGAGATGCTGGTTTGACAAATATGCGCTGATAATTTGCGGGCCGGCTTCGGGCGACGCGAGATCGACCTTGACTCCTTTCCATCTGTTTTTCCAGTTTGGATCGGTGAAGAAGCATCCCAGTACCTCGCTGTAGAGATCGCTCTTGCTGGCGAAGTAACTATAGAAGGCGCCTCTGGTCAGTCCGGCGGCTTCCATGATGGAGTTCACTGAGACGTTCTCAAATCCGTTTCGATTGAATAGCCTCCGGGCGCTGTCGACAATTCTGCTCCGAATTTGGGCGCGATGGCCCGAGGGATAAGGCATAAGACGACCTCCAAAATATGATCTTGATCATATTTCGGTTCGATGATTCAATGCAAACTATGACTGCTTGGAGCAAGCCGGCCGCCCACGCCGATGGAGCGACACGCCGGCGGCTGTTTACCGTAGCCGCTGCAGCCGCGGCGCTTGGCAAGAGCGCCTTTGCCGGAGGCGATGATATTTCTCATACGGCGGAATCTATCCATCAGGAACCTGCGTTCCAGGCGAGCCGAAACCGCGTCTACGCAGCGCTTACTGACGCCCGGGAGTTTAATGAAGTCATGCGGCGAAGCGATGCCATGCGATCCATGGCGCTGCAAAATAGTCCGCCGAAAATCACTCCACAAGCGGGTGGCGCGTTCAGCCTCTTTGGGGGGCACATCGTCGGACGGAATATAGAGCTCGTTCCGTCAGAACGCATCGTTCAAGCGTGGCGCGTAGTTGATTGGAATGCGGGTGTTTACTCCATCGCTCGCTTCGAACTGACGGCAGACGGTTCTGGCACAAAAATCATTTTTGACCACACAGGATTTCCAGTGGGTCAAGCGGAACACTTGGCCGCAGGGTGGATCGCTCATTATTGGAAACCCCTTATGAGCTACCTGTCTTAGATTTACCAGGCGGTCTGCTGGTAGGGGAAAACAAATAGTGTGATTGGCCTCCGTCAATTGACAACATCGACCTCCGGATACAGCGAAGAATCAATCGAGAACCGCGAAACGCCAGGGCCCTTCAGATAGGCGTCGAAAAAAGTGTGCACACAGTATGCGGTAACGGCCAGTTGCCGGCGCCCGTCGATGCCGAGCTGGCCAAACAGGTGCATGACGCCGCGGATAACATGGCTCCTCAACAGCGCCCCTTCGTCATTGAACGTGAAATGGTTCGCGCCTCGAATGGAGAGCCACACGCGGCCATCCGGTGGAAGCCGCTGGTAGACCGATCGGATGTCTCCCCGGAACTTCCGAACATCCGCGTCCGAGGAAAAATCACCCAGACCGCTGACCAGGAACATGAACGGTTTGCGAATGCCTTCCCGGATAACGCCGTCCAGTAGAGCGCCATCGATATCAATACCGGCCGTGCAGCGTGAATCCTGACGACAGAACTCCGCTGCCTGGGCGCCGCCAAAGGAATGACCAAATACTCCCACGCGCGCCATGTCGAGCCGGCTGCTGAATTTGCCGGAGGGGTCCGAAGTATTTAACCAATTCAAGCGTTCCAGCACGAACCCGATATCCGAAGTCCACACGGCTAATAATTTGTTGCTGCGCCTGACGAATTCGTCCCCAGAGACGAGTTCCGGATTGTTCCGCGGCGCACGAGCGATTATGCGGCCGTCTGGAAAGGCCACGCTGAAGGTACGGTATGGGGCATCAAACCCTACGACGATGTAGCCGTGACTGGCGAGATCCTCGGCGAGAGTGGAGTAGGTCGCGACTTCAAGCGAGGAACCAGCTCGCATGATCACCACAGGATAGGCGTGACGTTGCAGTGAAACGCGAGCATCGCGGAGGCTGTGTCCATGAACCTTCGAAAGATCTCGTGTGAGAAGTCGAAAGACCAGCGGGCCGGCCGGCCTTCGTAGTGCCTCAGGGATGTAATCGTCCGGCCTACCCGATTGCGCATCGGCCGGATACCAGATCCAAACCAGGAGTTCGCGCTTGGCGCCAGGTGTTGGAGCGAGCACGTCAACGGTGTGCGGGTCTGCCCAATCATAAACATCGCGGCCAACAGCAAAAGGTCCAGTCGGCTTTGGGAGGGTGAGCGGTGTTCTGTGCTCAATCCATAGCGACGCCAACAGTGCCCCGATTGCGACAATCCCCACGCAAGCAATCAGGCCCAGGACTTTCAAGATGCGATGAGCTAAGCCCAGCGTCGAGTGTCCACTCACTAATCAACCTCGCGACCGGACGTAGCGGAAGCGGCGTAGGCCTTGTGGACCAGCCACGCCAAATATGGCAGGGCCGCGATAGCGAAGAGTATGCAGGAGTGGCGTAGAGAGCTAAAAGGATCGCCGAGGTTTAGGCTCATGCTAATGCTTCCCGCTCCGCTGGCGAACACGGGGCCGTCCGCGTGAACCTGCGCCACTGAGCCAAGAAACGCCGCGAAAGCAAACGCAAGGATGGGCCATCTCGCAGTAGATCGTTGCCGGGCCGCGATGAGCCCGACACTCCAACCAACCAGGATTGGCGCGGCGTAATACAGGAACCGGCCGGCGCCGAAGTAGATCGCTGCAAACCCATTCACGGGTATAAAGGGCGTCTCCGTCCCCGGCAGAAAAACCCTCCAGCCGAACCACAAAACGGAACAAGCGATGAGGTAGATAGCGCCCAGCGCCGCGAGAGGCATCACTCCGAACGCTACCCCAGGAGCTCGGCCACACCATGATTGGAAGTGGCGTTGGCCCAGCAAGGCCTTGGCGAGAACGTCGGGTCTGCCGAGCCGGCTCAGCGCGGCGGATTGTGCGTCCTCGCGGCTGCGGCCCCGATGTCGTTCTTCAGCAGTCAAGTCTGCAAAGTGATCCTGAAGCTCGCCTATGAAACGGCGAACGTGCCGGGGCGCAACGCCAGCCCGCAGCAAAGACTCACGAACCTCATCAAACGGCTTCAATGTGTTCCGCTCCCGTCAGCATGGTATGGATCGCCTCGGCAAGATTGGTCCAATCACTGCATAATCCAGCCAATCTACGCGATCCGGAGCGCGTCATGGAGTAATAGACACGACTTCGCCCGTTGATTGTCTTGCGCCGCGACTTCAGCGCCTTTTCGCGCTCCAATGCGTGCAAAACCGGATAGACGACCCCTTCGCCCACAGTGATCACTTCATTGCTTTGGCTGCGGATAGCCTGAACGATTTCATAGCCGTACATTTCTTGTTGCTGTAGAAGCCTGAGGATCAGAAGTTCCGGCACACCATTCATGAAATTCGGATTGGTAGACTTTCCGGCCATCGATCTCACTATACCTCGCAGTTCAATGTATTGCAAAAGAAAAATCGCCTCGCGTGTTTATGCTTGACAGCCCCGGCTCGGGCACTGACCGTCAGGGCGTTAGAG
The DNA here is from genome assembly GCA_036269625.1 of Bryobacteraceae bacterium. Taxonomy (GTDB): domain Bacteria; phylum Acidobacteriota; class Terriglobia; order Bryobacterales; family Bryobacteraceae; genus Bog-105. The sequence continues at coordinate 9,634 of DATBEF010000200.1, forward strand.
GCCTTCGTGCTGCTCGATTATGCCCGGAAGTTGATCCACTTGGTGTGCGGGCCGAGTGGGTGCTGAATCACGAGTTCTTACGGATGGAAGAGCGGACCTTGGCTAGTGCTCCGCGCGGCGAGCGTGATTACGGCCTATGCGTTGGATACCGGGCAGAAACGAGACTATCTGCAGCGCGGCACGCAAGGAAACTGAGCATGATAATGATTTAACCCACGCCCGTGATGTTGTTTGGCTGAAGGACGCAGCCGGCTTATTATCAACGGGCAATAATGGATGAAGAAGGCCGCCATGACCATCCAGATCACCAAACCCGAAGTGGAGGCGCTAATCAATCAACGTCTACGGACCGGCGGATTTAAGGATGCCGAAGATGTTGTTTTTCAGGCACTCCAGTCCTCTACCCCGAATGCGTCACCCACGCCAGCGACCTATTCAGCAGAGGCGAAGAACATGTTCGAGCTGTTTGCGCCACTGCGAGGCCTCAACATAGATTTCGAGGCAGACAGAAGTAAGGACACGGGCCGGGACATCAAGCTGCGGTTGGGTGGTGTCCAATGGTAGACAAAATGCGTCCATTGTGAGACTATAGAGTCGAGAGACAAAAGGTCTGTATGGGTCTGTCTTCAAGCTACGTGGTGCCAGGCTATCAGTTTGACACGATGCCGGATTTCAGCCAGGTGGAGAACCGCGAGCGCCTAAGCCAGTCCGCAATCGATGGATTCTTCGCCATTATGGACAAGTGGCAGGCGCCGGTGGAAAAGGCGGGAGAGCTATTGGGAGGTATGCCTCGTTCCACTGTTTATAAACTCCGAACGGCCGCCGGAGTTCTGAGGCAAGACGAGCTAACGCGGATTTCCTATCTCATCGGCATCTACAAGGCGTTGCATATTCTCCTGCCGGAAGAATGGGCAGATAAATGGGTGACTCGGCCCAACGACAATCTTCTGTTTGGCGGCCAAGCTCCGCTCGACTACATAGTGCGAGCCGGCATCCCAGGATTGCAGCAGGTTCGGAGCCTGCTGGATGCGGCGCGAGGCGGCCGCTGAGTGGCTCATCTTGAATCCTTTGAACGATTTTCCACGCATCGGCTGATTCCCCAAAAATACACTGAGGGAAGCGTCTTGGAGACGCTCCTCGTACCTGCAGAGGTCCTCGCAGATTTGAGCGAGATTGATGCGGCGACAAACGAACGCACAGTTGCGGAGCGTGGGGGAAGTACAGCAATTGGTCCGACCGAACTCCTATTTGGCGTTCCTTACGCCCAGATTGTGAATGCAGCTTTTTGTCATCCCGGTCCTCACGGCGGACGTTTTAGCGGTTTTCGGCGTGGTGCGTGGTATGCCGGCATCGAGGTCGAAACCTCTATTGCCGAAGTGGCTTTCCACAAGAGACGGTTTCTCAAAGAGTCTCGTATCCAGGATCGGCTTACCTTTGATTACGTTGACTTTCTCGCTGATTTTAACGGTCAATTCCATTATTTGGACAGCGCAGAAATGGCGAGTTGTTTGCAACCGGGGCCGGTTCCCCAGTGCTATGCGGCATCTCAGGCCTTAGCTAACGCGCTCTTATACGCGGGCTCGAATGGCATCGTGTATCCGAGCGTTCGCCGGTCACCGGGTACATGCATTGCCTGCTTCCGGCCCGCGCTCGTGTTTAATCCGCGGCTGGACCGCAAATATCGGATAACTTTGCAAGGCGACAAGGATGCAATCAGTAGCATTCGCCTGAGTTGACTTACAAACTAGGCTGCATCCTTTGGGCCGCCTCCTCCGAAGTGATCACAGGATGCACCTCGAAATCGGTGAGATCCTTCCAGTTGGCTATCCACAGATCGAGCAACTGGGGGTCTTCCGTTTCCATCAACTGATAGCAGCGCTCAAGCTTTTCGTCGACCCAACTTGATATGTATACCAAGCCATCCGGCGCCAGACGACCGCGGTCACGAAAACGGCGATACACGGCTGCCGCGTCTCTAAAGTGCTCAATCACCATATACTGCTTTTTCGCGGTGGCCTTATCGGTCATTTGCGAAAGAATAACATTTACCCGCGACGGAAAGCATTCTCCGGGATCGTCGCATCTGGAACGAATGATCGCCTCGAAGTGTCATCGGTGATCGGCTCAGTTGCTCGCCGCTTGCGGACGCGCTCCAATGGGAGTTGCGGGGTTTACTTTGCGGGCTTTTGATTCGGCGTAAGCCTGCTTCACGGGCTCGGGGAAACCCGCCAGCAGATTTTCAATCTGCCGTTGAATCTGGGCCACAATCTCCGGATGCTGTGGAGCCACGTCATAGCCCTCCTCCGGATCCAGTGCAAGGTTGTAAAGTTCAGGCCGGGGCAGCACGAAGTTATGCCGCCCTCCCGCCGGAGCGGCGCTGTAAGTGCTTGAATTATGCCTCGCAACATGCAGCTTCCACTGATTCCAACGCGCGCACTGTAAGTCCCAGTTATCGAAGTAAAGCAAGGCGTCCCGCTCAATCGACTTCTTTTCCCCGGTGAGCAACGGCCAGATATCGATGCCGTCCAAAGGCTTCGATGGCAAGATTCCGCCAATCCGCCGCGTCACCGTAGGAAACACGTCCAACATGGATGCCACGGCATCCGACACCTGGCCGGCAGGAATCCTCCCCGGCCATCGAGCGATGAACGGCTCACGCACTCCGCCTTCATACGTAGTCGTTTTCCGCCCGCGCAATTTACCGGGACTGCCCTGGTACCAAGGGCCGTTGTCACTACTGAAGAATACAAGAGTATCTCGCTCCAGATCGTGCCGCTTTAACTCTTGCAACACTTCACCAACACTCCAGTCGAGCTCCTCCACTACATCGCCGTAAAGTCCTTGGGACGACTTACCCCGGAAGCGAACGGACGCAGCCAGAGGAATATGCGGAAACGTATGCGGCAGATACAAGAAGAACGGCGACCCGGCAGATTCGCGTATGAACTGAACGGCATGCTGCGTATAACGCTGCGTCAGACTCTCGAGCACGGCTGGCTGCTCCACAACCTTTGTGCCATCCAGCAGCACGCGCGGATTCATGTCGTTGCTGTAAGGGATCCCGAAATAATGGTCGAAGCCGCGGCTGGTCGGCAGATAAGGCTCCGGACGCCCCAAATGCCACTTCCCGAAACATGCCGTCTTGTAGCCTTGCGCTTTGGCCACGTTTGCGAGAGTCGTTTCGGTCAGGTCGAGTCCATTCGTATCCTGCGGAAAAAACACCCGCGGAACGCCCACGCGCGTGGGATAACGCCCCGTCAGAAGGGCAGCCCGCGAAGGGGAGCAAACCGGGTCCGCCGAATCGAAATTCGTAAAGCGAACGCCCTCCGCCCCGAGACGATCCAGGTTTGGAGTACGAATCGTCGAACCGTAACATCCGAGGTCTCCGTAGCCCAAATCGTCGCAAAGAATGAAGACGATGTTTGGTCTTTTCTCGGGAGCGGCTGCGAGAGGTAACGCGGCTGCTGCGGAGCCCAGAAAAGTACGTCGAGTCATCATGATCAGTCCGAATTGATTAAGATAGCAGGCATTCATTATTTGGCTAGACTATTGGAATCTATGCTCTCCCGCCGTGATTTCCTCTACGCTTCGAGTGCTGCCGCCTTCCCATCCACAGCGCCTTCCGCAAATCGCCAGCCCAACTTTATCGTGTTTTTGACCGATGATCAGGGCTGCCACGATCTCGGCTGCCTTGGGTCAAACGATCTGAAAACACCGCACATTGATGGCTTGGCGCGTACGGGAACACGCTTCACCAACTGGTACGCCGCGGCGCCGGTTTGCGCTCCTTCGCGGGCCGCCCTTCTGACGGGGCGCTATCCCATTCGCGCAGGCGTCCCCACGAATGGACCAGCGCTGCCCGAGAGCGAGAAGACGTTGGCCGTTTGTCTGAAAGAAGCGGGCTACGCGACGGGGATGGTTGGCAAATGGCACCTGGGATCGAGCCCAACAACCGTTCCCAACGCCCGCGGATTCGACCGGTTCTTCGGTTTCCATTCAGGCTGCTTCGATTACTACTCGCACCGTTACTACTGGGGTGAACCGAAGACCGTCAATTATCACGACCTGTGGTCAGACCGGACAGAAGTCTTCGAAGACGGCCAATACTCGACGGAGTTATTTGCTCGCGAGGCGGTTCAGTTCATCCGGCAGAACCACGCCCGCCCCTTCTTTCTATATGTCCCGTTCAACGGCGTGCATTACCCGATGCATGCACCAAAGCGCTATGTCGACCGCTTCGGAGATTTGCCCGTGGAGCGGCGCATGTACGCAGCGATGTTGGCCGCGGTGGATGATGCCGTCGGGGCGATCTTGCAAGCCGTCAAAGACTATAACCTGACGGATCAGACCTTCGTGTTGTTCACCGCCGATAATGGAGCCACGCGGGAGAAGCGAGCTGGCTTGAACCAACAGATTCCCGATGCCGGGCACAACGGCATTTTTCGCGGCTATAAGTTTAGTGCCTTTGACGGCGGGATGCATCCGCCCATGATCATGAACTGGCCGGGCGTGATTCCTACTGGTCAGGTTGTGGAAGAGGTGGGTTGCCACATCGATATTCTTCCGACGTTTTGCCAAGCCGCCGGAGTTTCGATTCCCGGTGACCGCAAGATCGATGGCTATAATGCGCTGCCGATGGCGACACAGCGCGCAAAGTCGCCGCACGATGCCATCTATTGGGCCTCCAGCAATCAATTGGCCGTGCGCAAAGGCAAATGGAAGCTGGTAAAAGATGGCATCGTTTTCGACGGAACGCCGGAGGGATCAAAGCCACTAACGGCCGAGGACGCGCTGTTCCTTTCCAATCTCGACCAAGATCCGGGCGAATCGCACAATCTTCGGCATGAATACCCGGCCGTAGTGGATGACCTGGCAACCCAGGCATCCCAGTGGCTCACTGACGTTTCCACCAATCACTAACCATATGACCAGACGCGAACTCCTAATTACATCGGCGCTGGCGCCGCTCGCAAGGTCGGCGAGTTCACCGCATCCCAACGTTGTCCTATTGTGAGTGACGATCAAGGCTTCTTCAATGAATGCTACATCGCGTGTAGACACCGGACTGCTTGGCTGACGGGCCAACTGCTATAGATTAGAGCTAATCTATAGCGCAGGAGAGATTTCCGTGCAGAACTCGCGTCTCTTCCACATTGGATTCGCTTCCGCCCTCCTCATTAGCGCTTTAGCCAGACCAGCTAATGCACAAGGCTTCGGAACTATCGTAGGCACGGCTACGGGTAAATCCGGCGACCAGAGCCTCACTGTGAACGTGAGCCGCAGTGTCCAACAGCACGATTCGCGAAACATAAACACTCCCGGGACCGATACTCATTCAACGATGGCGCACTACACGAGCCGCGCTGAGTGGGAGGCCCGGAAGGCCCATTTGCGGCGGCAAATTCTATCGGCAGCGGGATTGTTCCCGATGCCGGATCGCACTCCGCTCCATCCGCAGATTTTTGGGCGCTTGGAGCGAGAGGGCTACTCGATTGAGAAGGTTCTTCTGGAGACCCTACCCGGTTATTACTTGGGAGGCAACCTCTACCGGCCAACGGGGCGCAGCGGCAAACTCCCAGCGGTTCTCAATCCGCATGGGCATTGGCCTTATGGCCGGCTCGAGAACGAATCCCTCGATTCCAATCCTTCATTTGGGATCAGTCTGGCGCGACAAGGTTATGTGGTGTTTGCGTGGGATATGGTTGGGTACAACGACACTCTTCAGACGCCCCATGCCTTTGGGAATGCGACCGAGCAACTTTGGTCGTTCGGCCCGTTGGGCCTGCAGCTTTGGAATTCCATCCGAGCACTCGATTTTGTTCTGTCTTTGGATGTCGACCCGGCACGCGTCGGGATTGCGGGAGCCTCAGGCGGCGCGACGCAGACCCTGCTACTAGATGCGGTCGACGATCGAATTCAGTATGCAGCGCCAGCAAATATGGTGTCGTTCATTATGCAGGGCGGCGACGGTTGTGAAAACACGCCGGGGCTGCGGCTAGGAACGAACAACGTCGAAATCGCCGCCATGTTCGCGCCGAAACCGATGATTATGCCAGCGGCGACAGGCGACTGGACACGCAACATGCTGAAAGAGGAGTTGCCGGCGGTCCGCGAAATCTATGACCTCTATGACGCGCGCGAGAACGTAAAGGCATTCATCCTGGACGCGCCTCATAACTTCAATAAGGAAAACCGGGAGGCGGTCTACCAATTCTTTGGAGCCCACATATTGAAGGATCCGGACGGTACCTCATACCACGAGAAGAACGTCAAAATCGAAATGCTGCAACACATGCTGGCTTTACAAGGGCGGACGCTTGACGCGAACGCCTTAACGTACGACCAGCTTTTCGCTGAGTGGAAGAAAATTGCCGTCGATCAACTTGAGACGGCGAAATCGCGAGGCGAGCTGCAAGACCGTCTCAGAGCCGTTCTCGCGGTTGAATGGCCCGGTAAGGTACTCATGGAGAAAAGGCAGGAGCGGCTTGTTCTCAGCCGCCCAGGAGCCGGAGATCGAGTGCCTGGAATATGGATCGAAGGCCGCGGAGATCCTGTACTTGTCGTGCACCCGCAGGGCGCCGCAGCCGCGTTGCAGAGTCCAGAGGTTTCGGATTTGCGAAAACTCGGCAGGCCCATTCTTTTGATTGATGCTTTCCAAACGGGCACGGCTGAGGCGCCTCGAGACCGCTCTGTGCACAACTTTCTCACGTTCAACCAGCCAGACGACGCTTGCCGCGTCCAAGATATCCTGACGGCTCTGTCGTTCATTAAATCTACACACGAAGGCAAGATCGAATTGCTGGGACTTGGGACCGCCAGTGTCTGGGCGACATTTGCAGCGGCTGTGGCGCCGATACCACTCGATCTGAAGGCTACGCTTGGCGGGTTCCGCGGTACGGACGAGGATTTCTTGCGTTCCTTCAATGTTCCTGGCATTCAGCGCGCCGGCGGTTTGGCAGCCGCACAACGGGTGAACAGCGGTGCAGGGCAGGACATGGCCCGGCGATAACGCTCTGGCAAAATCGCGATCATGGCTGGAACGGCATTCGACGCCTTGCCTTACGAAGAGGGCCGCCTTTGGGAACTACTCAACGGAGAGCTCACTCCAGTATCTAGCCCGACGCTCGAGCACCAAGAAATTGTCTTCCGGCTTCTGGTGGCCTTGAAACAATACCTTGTGAATAAAGGCGGCATTGTTTCTCATGACGTGGAGTTTGCTCTTTCTGAAGACACCCGGCTCCGTCCTGACGTTTGGCTTGTAAGTGCTCCCCGGTCGTTGTCACTGGATGCCGCCCATGTGCCACTTCGTGGCGGACCCGATCTCGCAGTGGAGATTATTTCTCCCAGTGAGTACGCGGCCGAGAGTATGCGAAAGGTCCAGGCCTATCTTGCGCATGGAGTTCAGGAAGTCTGGCAGATTTATCCCAAAACCAGGGAAGTGATCGCGTATGCGGCGCAAGGCGAATTGCGGAAATTCCATAGCGGCGAGACTCTGAGGAGTTGGCTTCTCGAGGATTTCGAGTTGCCGGTTTCCAGCATATGTTTGTAAGCTGATCAGCGGCCCGGGTATGAGCTGCTCACGACTTGGGCTGCAGACGGCGATAGCCAGGATGCACACCCGGGGCGAGGCCTTGCTCATCCGCGATTTTCTGTAGTAATTCGGCGAGCTTCCCGCGTTCATCTTCGGTTAAGGAGGCACAGAGCGCGTCCTGGTGCTGGCGCGCGACCTGACCGATCCTGGCAAACGTATCCCTTCCTTTGGCCGTGAGATGGAGAGCGTATTGGCGGCGGTCTCCAGCGTTCGGCTTTCTCTCCAGCAATCCACGGCTTTCCAATTCGTCGAGAATGGCGACCAAGCGGCTGGGGTGAATACCGAGCCTGGTAGAAAGGTCCTGCTGACTGATTCCTTGAGTTACCGCAAGGAGGCGGAAGATCCCGGCGTCGGCAGGGGTCAGTCCGATGGTGGCGATGCGTTCACCGAATTTCGAAGCCGCGTGGGCTCCGACCTGGGCTAGCAAGAAAGCAGGCCCCGAGAGTTTCTTCGAAAAATCCATAGCTTGGAACCCAGTATTGCATTGAATAATGATTTATGATACAAATGATTGTGTTATGGAACGAATGGAACGCTCTCCCAGGTTTGCTGGACCCCCGCTGCTGTCGCTGGCGGTCGTCCACGTGCTGTTATTCGTCGCAAGCCAAGCCGTCGGTATAATATTGCGTCACGGTCCGAGCTATGCGAATCCCTACGGCCCCATCGAGGATGCACGGCGATTTTTTACCGCCAATCCAGAAGCGCTTCGGTGGTCGGCGTTTTTCTTTTTTGGATCAGCGGTGCCGTTGGGCCTTTACACGGCCACAATCGTAAGCCGGCTACGGTTCCTTGGGGTGCGCGCGGCTGGTACCAATATCGCCCTCTTCGGAGGATTCACAGCAGCGATTGCTGTGGGAGTTTCCGCCCTGTGCTCCTGGGTGCTATCGGTGCCCGAAGTGAATTCCTCGCTGGCCACGTTACGGCTGATGCACTTTCTCAGCTTTCTCGCCGGTGGCGTCTCTTTCGCTGTTGGGTTCGGACTGCTGGCGGCCGGAGTATCGGTGACCAGTTTCTTCGCGCGTCTACTTCCGCGCTGGCTGGTCTGGTTCGGTCTTCTTATCGCTGCCGCAGGGGAACTCTCGTCGATCAGCCTGGTTGCTTATCCCATGGCGTTTGCGCTTCCCATAACGCGATTCGGCGGATTCATTTGGCTGATAGCTGTCGGAGCACTGATGGCTAAAACGGCCGACAGACACGACCTAAAAACCAACGGTTAGGAGTAATCATGATTCTTAATCACATCGATCTTCAAGTCTCAGACATCGATGCGTCAACCAAGTTCTTTGAAAGTTTCTTCGGATTACACTGCACCTATCGGCGAGAAGGGAAGATTGCTTTCCTCCGAGACGATGGCGGGTTCGAGTTCGGCCTCAGCAATTTGCATAACTCTCCGCCGCCTGTCTATCCACCTGATTTTCATATTGGATTTGTTCAGGAAAACGTGGATAGAGTACGCGAAATTTACGAACGGGTGAAAGAAGCTGGAGTGGCGATCAAATTTGAGCTTCAGGAAGCTGGACCGAATTTCGCCTTCCAATGTCTCGCTCCGGATTCTATTCCGGTCGAAGTGCGAGCTCCACGCAATAAGATATAAGCGAGCCCGGTGAGGCGGTTCAAAGTGATAAAAACGATTCGGCTCTTCTTACTGTTTGAGGGCGCCGCGTTCATCGCTGCCAGCCTGACCCATTTTGGCGTGCTGCTGCACGGATTCGAGCACCGTATGGCCGGGACTGCCGAGGGCGTAATAGGCATCGTCCTGCTGATGGGTTTGCTCTTGAGTTGGGTCTGGCCGACAGCCACCCGCGGTCTCGGCCTCATCGTTCAAATATTTGCTCTTCTGGGAACCTTTGTAGGAATCTACACGATCGCGATTGGCATCGGCCCGCGCACGCCTGTGGATATCATTTTTCATGCAGGCATCATTATCGCGCTGATATGTGGTCTCGTCACGACTTTTCGGGCACGTGTTGACGCTCGGCATCGATCACTACGATCGTGATGTCGTCTGATTGTGGATGCCTATTGTGATTCCCCGGCCAGGCAAGCACTTCCTGAAGTAGCTGTTCGGCAAACTCATCCGCCCGCAGATCCGTGTTCCGGGTAATGAATTGCTCCAACCGGACCTCTCCAAATTCCAGGCCGTCCGGATTGGTAGCTTCCACTAACCCATCCGTATAGACCAGAAGGCGATCGCCTGGTTGTAAAGAAAACTCAGCTTCAGGATAGGTTTCATTCGATCGCACACCCAGCAGCAGTCCGTTCTGGTTGAGCCGGAGCACGGTTCGCGTAATATTCCGCCAAAGCAGCGGCGGTGGATGGCCGGCGGCGGAATAGCATCCGATTCGATTCTTCTCATCCAGATACGCGTAGACCGCTGTCGCATACTGGCCTTTCGTCTGGCCGCAAAGCGTGGAGTTCAATCCCGCAATCATTTTTCCTGGACGTTCCACATGACTGTTGCTGGAGGAGACGGCAACTTTCAACATCGAGGCCACCAGTGCGGCGGGCACGCCGTGTCCGGTGACGTCCGCTACGACGATGCCCAGACCGCCGGACTGAATCGGGAAAAAATCGTAAAAGTCGCCTGCTACAGCCGCCATTGGCGCATAACGGAATGCAGCCTCGAAGCCGGGATGTTTTGGCGCCGCATTCGGAAGGATAGAGCTTTGAATCGTTCTCGCAGCTCGCATCTCTTCTTCCAAAGAAACGAGGTCTCGTTCATGTGCCAATACGCGGCGCGTCGCCGCATAGACAAGGCAGCAAATCAGCACAAATACGCCATACGGTTCAATCTGTTCTTTTGTCGAGGTTGAAAGCGGTCCCCAAGCGCGCCAGCTTAGTATTTGGGCGCGCACAAGGCGGTCATAAGCGAAAGCCAGGAACAGGATGACCAGGCCAAAGGACAGAATTCCACGGTCCTCCACCCACGGCAGCCGGTATCCTTTCAGCCACCCCAACAGAATGATCAAGGGCAAGAGAAAAACGGTTCCGATACCTGCCGCCGGAAAAAGGTCCGGGCGCTTTTGAATCAGAATTACCGTGAATGCACATGTGGCGAAGACTGCATAACTCCAGATCAACCAGCGAACGAATGATCGCCATCCTTTTCCGTAGAAGTCTTGGAACAGCAGCAAGGCCGGAATCATTAGGACGAGATCGAGGAAGGCTCCAGCCAATTGCCATCCAAGCCTCGGCTCGCCGAATGCCAGGCGGAATACGGACGTATTCGTGAGCAATCGCAATCCGTAGGGGCAAGCAAACAAGCCGAACCAAAAGAGAAATCGTTCTCGCGGGCGCCTGCGGAATAAGTGGACGGCAATTGCGCCGAACCCAATCGCTACGATCACGGATCCAAGAACGACCAACAGAAAATCGCCTTCCAGATGCGACGGGAATTGATCTTGGAGAAATGCGAAGAATGGGATCACAACCGAAGGCTATCAGCGCAACCACGATCAAAACCAGGGGATTGCGTAATGAGGGTTAGCGTTCTTCAGTGACCGGCCGCGTGACTCAAGCCATTTGGCCCGCGCAGCCGCGCCGCAAGCTCGCGATACGGACCCTTCACTATGTCGTCCAATATCCCGTACGCTGCCTGCGGGCGCCAGCCCAATTCACGGCGTGCCTTCGCACTTGACGCGCGGTTCTGGTAATCGACGAAATCGGTCAGAAAGTCGCCCAAAAGCTCTTGCACCTCAGCTCGCGGCAACGCCCGTGCTGGAACTCCCATCGCCTTTCCGACTGCCTGGGCTAACTCTTCCGTCGAAACATCCGTCTCGCCCGTGCAGTTATATAGGGCGCCGGCCGCCAGGGACCGTTTTGGAGCCGGGAACAAGTTCATGATGCCGATGATCGCCAATGGAAAGGTCTATGTGGGAACCACCGATGGTGTGGGGGTATTCGGATTGAAGGAATAACGAGGCTGCAGAATTTCGCCCGATGATATTGTGATGGCTGGGTCCAACAGGTTTCCGCCATCCCATCATGTCGAACCGAAGAGAGTTCCTCCGCGCCGGCGTTGCCGGGCTGTCCTCCTCGCTCGCCTCAGGGCAAGCGACGCCGCCGCAATCCTCAACTCGAAAAATGATCGGGATACAGGTCGGCGCTGTATCGTTCGTCGACGAGGGCACTCAAAACGTCCTGGATATCTTTCAGGAGCAGGGCATTAACACGCTGTTTCTCGCTACGTTCACCTACGGCCGCGGCATCGCGGGACGGCAGGTTCCCGGCCAGCCGTTGCCCGATCATGGCAAACAGCAGTACGATCCCGAATTTCACGGCGGCAACTACGGGACCGTCCACGCCCAGTACTACCGCGACACCGGCGTTCTGCCCGAAGCGACGCGCTCTCCGGACCACGGCAATCTGGATATCATCGCGGAGGTGCTGCCCGCTGCCAAAGAACGAGGCATGCACGTGATCCTATGGGGTGAGGACGTATGGCGCTACGATCTGCCCGGCATCGAAAAGCTACAGGAGATTGACCTGCACGGACGCCGCGTGAAGCGCGTCTGTGTGAATAACCCATACCATCGAAACTTCCTCTACGGCCTTACCGAAGATTACGCCCGCTCGTACGATATCGACGGTTTGATGTGGGGATCCGAACGGCATGGCGCGCTGGGTATCGCGCTCGGCGCCAGTGCCGGGGGGCGTTCCAGCGACCCGGGCAGCGCCGGCTGCTTCTGCGAATTCTGCGAGAAAAAGGCTCGCGCTCAAGGCATCCAGTTCGATCGCGTGAAGCAGGGCTATTTGGAACTGGAGAAATACGTGCGCTCAACCCGGGCCGGAACGCGCCCTGTCGATGGCGACTACGTCACGTTTTGGCGTATTCTCATGCGCTACCCCGAGATCCTCGCTTGGGAGCAGTTTTGGCACGATGGACTGCGCGAGATCTACGTTGGCATTCGCGAACGCGGCCACTCCTCCAAGCCCGGCCTTCAGGTCGGTTGGCACATCTGGCACAACAACTCCTTCAGTCCGTTCTATCGCGCGCAACAGGACGTCCAGGAACTCGCCAAACGCTCCGATTTTCTGAAAATGGTGATGTACCACAATTGTGGCGGCGAGCGCATGGCCAGTTATGCCGATAGTGTCACGGGGGACATCTATGGAGATCTCTCGCCTGAAGAAATGCTGCGGTTTGAGTACCGCATTATGAACTACAGGGAGCGCGGATATGATGAGATTCCGTTCACTGGCCTCTCATCGGATTATGTCTACCGCGAGACCAAGCGCGCCATCGATGGCGCGGCCAATACGGACCTGCTTATCTGGCCGGGTATCGATATCGACATCCCCACCGCGGATCGGAACAGCAAAAGCACTCCGCCCGGCACCAAGGCAGCCGTTCTCGCCGCGTTTCGGGCCGGCGCGCATGGCGTGATATTGTCGCGGAAATATTCGGAGATGAAGCTCGCCAACTTAAGAGCGGCCGGCGAAGCTATTCGGGATCTCAAACTCGCATGACGAGTCGAAAGCTGCAGAAGCGCTATGCCTTCATTCGTATCGCAAGGCAACGAGTGGGTGTACTCTAGCCGCTCGTTGCGCCGGTATCCAAGCGGAAAGCAGCGCCACAATCACCAGAATCCCCGTTACCGCCAGAAACGTGGAAAGATCGGTCGGCGTCACCTCGAACAGGAACTTTGTGAGCACACGAGTAACCGCCAAAGCGCCAACGGCGCCGATAAGCATGCCGCTCCCGGCAAGCACTAAGGTGCGCCGAAGCACCATCCAGAGAACGTCCCTCTCCTTAGCGCCTATCGCCATCCGAATTCCGATCTCGTGGGTGCGCTCCGCCACTGAACACGCCAGCACTCCATAGATTCCAACCGCGGCCAGCACCAGCGCCATGATCGAAAAGATTCCAAGTAAGCGCGTCTGAGATCGCGCCTCCGTTACCGTATCCGCGATGATGGCCTCCAATGTAGTGATGGACTGAGCTGGCAGGTCTTGATCTGCGTTGTGGAGAACTGCGCGAATTCCCGATGCCATCGCCGTTGGGTTTGCCTTCGTTCGAACCACGAAACTCACGTGGCCGAGAAAGAAGGGTTGGTCTACCTGGCGGTATGTCTGATAGACGCTCGCGCTGGGTGTATCCTTCAGGCTTCGCTGCCTTACATCACCGGCAATGCCAATAATCGTAATCCAGTCTCCCGGTTTCGGCTTGTCTTCCATCGAGATTCGTTTGCCGATTGCGTCTCCTTCTGGCCAGAGCCGCCGTGCAACGGACTCGCTGATAACCACTGCGGCCGGTGCGGTCAAATCGTCGCGCTCGGTGAACCCGCGGCCGCTGAGCAACCGGATCCCCATCGTGTGAAAGTAGCTCGGACTGATGACCTGCTTATCCACAAGAAAGCCGTGTGGCAAATGCCGGCCATCTTCGAGTTGAAAGTCCCCGCGCACGAACTCTGGCCTAAAGGGTATCCAGTTCACCGCGGCAACAGATTCAGCACCCGGAAGCACCGAGAGCGCTGCCAGGACGCGTTGATCAAGCAGCCGCATCTGTTCGGCGGTGCGATAACGCGAGCTCGGCAAATCGAACGTCGCTGCGAGAATGTTTGCAGACCGGAAGCCCGGATTTACCGAACGCATTCGCAGAAAGCTCCTGACCAGCAGACCCGCGCCCGTGAGCAGGATAACGGCCAGAGCAATTTCCGCCGTCACCAATGTGCTGCGAAGTCTTTCGTGCCGGCCCGTGAGGCTTCGTCCTCCGTCGTTCGCAGATTCCCGCAACTCACGCCGGGTTGCATGCAGGGCAGGTGCAAGGCTGAAAACAACGCCTGTCATCAGGGAAAGCCCGAATGTGAACGTGAGCACCCAGGCGTCGAGATGAATGTCACTAGTGCGCGGGATTTTTCCCGGCGGGAGGAGCGCCAACAGCACTCGCACGCCAGCAATCGACAGCAGGACGCCCAGCGCTCCTCCGGTCAAGCAGAGCAGCGTGCTTTCGGCGAGCAACTGACGCACTAATCGCCATCGGCTTGCGCCCAAAGCCGTCCTAACCGCGATCTCCTGTTGACGGGAAGCCCCTCGGATGAGCAATAGATTGGCAAAGTTCGCGCATGCGATCAAAAAGACAAACGCGACAGCGCCCCCGAAGATCAACAGCAGCTTTCGCACATCGGCGACGAATAGCTCTTTAAGAGGAAGGATGCGCACAACAAAATCGGTCCGGTCCTCTCCTTGCCCAAGCGACCGTCTGGCTGCAAAGGCCTGTAATTCCGCGCGCGCTTGTTCCGGCAAAATACCCGATTTCAACCTGCCTATCACTGGCCGCATAAACGAGTTGTGCGGGTCGAGCCGGACTTCCATTCGCGTCCACAACTCCGCTCCCTGAAAATCGAAACCGGGCCTCATGACGCCAGCAACCGCATAAGTGACGCCATCGAGAGTTATAGCTTTACCGACTATCGCGGGATCGCCACGAAATCGGCTATGCCACAACTGGTTGCTGAGCACCGCGACGTTCGTGTCCACTTCTCCCTCAGGAAGAAAGCCACGCCCAATCGCAGGGCTCACACGCAGCACTCTGAAGAAATCCGGAGTAACCGTCAACGCATTCAGCAC
>DATBEF010000207.1:0-4623 GCA_036269625.1 Bryobacteraceae bacterium
TCCGGACGCGGGTCAGATGGGCGCCATGGGTGGGCCGCCGATGGGTCCGGGAGGACCAGGAGGTCCAGGAGGCCGCGACATGCCGCCTCCGCCGGATCCCAACGGGCCGACTGTCTTCACAGCGGTTCAGGAGCAGCTTGGGCTGAAATTAGAATCGCAAAAGGGGCCGGTAGAGGTCATCGTCATCGACCATGTCGAGAAACCTTCCGAGAACTGATTTAAGACGACGTGAATGGGGGAGAGCCAATGATCACTTCCGATTTATCACCGGTATTCAATCACCTATGGCAATCGACGCTGGTCGCCGGGGTGGCGGGGATTCTCGCGCTTCTGTTGCGGAGGAATCGCGCGCACACACGCCATTGGCTTTGGCTGATCGCGTCGGTGAAATTCCTCATTCCCTTCTCGCTGCTGGTCGCGATCGGTAGCCGTGTCGATTGGTCGAACCGGCCTGCGATTGCGCCCGCTGGATTCTCGACCGTAATTGAAGAGTTTGGTCAGCCCTTTGCGCAGGCGCAGCCCCGGGTTGTTGCCGCGGCCAGCATGCACGTGAGTCATCCCGACTTTTTGCCCGCGTTTCTTGCGGCCGTCTGGCTCATTGGGTTCGCGGGGGTTCTTTTGCGTTGGTACGTGAAGTGGAATCGCGTTCGAAGCGCGATGCGCGCCGGATCGCTCTTGCCGCTGGAGATAAGCGTGCCCGTGCTATCTACTCCCTCGGTGCTGGAGCCAGGTGTTTTCGGCGTTTGGCGGCCGTTGCTGATGTTGCCTGAAGGCATCACCGAACATCTTGCGCCGGCGCAGTTGAGCGCGATTCTCAGACATGAGTTGTGTCATGTTCGACGGCGCGATAATCTTGCTGCCGCGATTCACATGGTGGTCGAAGCGATTTTCTGGTTTCATCCCCTTGTTTGGTGGTTGGGAGCGCGATTAATTGAAGAACGCGAGCGCGCTTGCGATGAAGAAGTGCTGCGCATGGGCAGTGAGCCGGCCACTTATGCAGAGAGCATTTTAAAAGTTTGCCAATTTTATCTGGGATCGCCGTTGCCCTGCATGTCCGGTGTTACCGGGGCGGATTTGAAGCAACGCATCATCCGCATCATGACCCATCGCGTGGCTTACAAACTGGACTTCGGGAGAAAGCTTCTGCTGTGCGCCGCCGGCCTAGCCGCTGTAGCGGTACCAGTCGCGTTCGGCCTCTCGCAGAGCCAAGATAAGCCTGCTACGCAGTCGCAGCCTTCTAATACAGAGCGGCTGACGTTTGATGCCGCATCGATCAAGCCGGCGAAACCCGGAAACATGGGCTCGCAAATACGCGACCAGCCCGGTGGCAGATTCACCGCGACAAACATGTCCCTAAAAACGCTCATGACCCTTGCTTTCAACGTACAGCCGTTTCAGATCGTAGGCAGTCCGAGCTGGCTCGAGTCCGACCGCTACGATATCGAAGCCAAACCGGAGAGCGGCGCGGATGAGGAAGCGGGTAAGCCTATGAGCGACATGCGGGCGGATATGCGGAAACGAATGGAGGAGCAGCGGCCGAGGCTTCAATCGCTGTTGGAAGACCGATGCAAGCTGACATTCCACCGCGAAACGAAGGAAGTTCCCGTATATGCGCTGGTAGTGGCGAAGGGCGGCCCGAAAATTAAGCAATCGCAGATCGAAACGACCGCTCCAGGACCTAATAGGCGAATGATGATGGGGTTTGGGCAGTTGATCGGCACGGCCGCGCCGTTGTCGGTCTTAACTGAAATGCTGTCACGGCAATTGGGCCGCGTCGTGTTGGACAGGACGGGTCTCAACGGAAATTACGATTTCGACCTGAAATGGACTCCGGATACGAGTCAAATGAGCGCCATGGGCGGGCCGCCGATGGGCCCGGGTCCAGGAGGCCCAGGAGGCCGGGAGATGCCGCCTCCGCCCGATCCCAATGGCCCGACCGTTTTCACTGCAATTCAAGAGCAGCTTGGGCTGAAATTAGAGTCGCAAAAAGGGCCGGTAGAGGTCATCGTCATCGACCATGTGGAGAAACCTTCCGAGAACTGATTTGAGACAACGTGAATTGGGGAGGACCAATGATCGCTTCCTTTTTATCACCGATATTCAATCACTTGTGGCAATCGACGCTGGTTGCGGCGGCGGCGGGAGTGCTCTCATGCGTGTTGCGGAGGAATCGCGCGCACACACGCTATTGGCTTTGGCTGATCGCGTCGGTGAAATTCCTCATTCCCTTCTCGCTGCTCGTCGCGGTCGGTAGTCGCGTCGATTGGTCAACCGGTCCCGCGATCGCGTCGGCGGGATTCTCAATGGTAATGGAAGAGTTCGGTCATCCGTTTGCGAACGCGCCGACCCGCTTCCTGACGGCAGCCAGCATGCCCCTGAGTCATGGTGACTTTTTGGCGGCGCTTCTGGTGATGGTTTGGATCGTTGGGTTCGCCGTGATTCTAGCGCGTTGGTATGTGAGTTGGAAACGCGTCGGACGTGCAATGCGCGCCGGATCGCCATTGGGTCTCGAAGTAAATGTACCCGTGCTCTCTACCCCTGCGCTGCTGGAGCCGGGTGTTTTCGGAATTTGGCGGCCGGTGCTGCTGCTGCCCGAAGGCATCGCCGAGCATCTTGCGCCTGCGCAGTTGAGCGCTGTTATCGCGCATGAGTTGTGTCATGTTCGACGCCGCGATAATCTCGCTGCCGCGGTTCACATGGTGGTCGAAGCAATTTTCTGGTTCCATCCCCTGGTTTGGTGGTTGGGAGCGCGATTGGTGGAGGAACGCGAACGCGCTTGCGACGAAGAAGTGCTGCGCATGGGCAATGAGCCGAACATCTATGCGGAGAGCATCTTGAAGACGTGTCAGTTCTATGTGGAGTCGCCGCTGGTCTGCGTGTCTGGAGTTACTGGTTCGGGCTTGAAGCAACGCATAATCCACATAATGAACAGCCATGCGATGGCTGGTCTCAGTTTGCAAAAGAAAGTTCTACTGGCCATTGCCGGAGTGGCGACCGTTGCCTTTCCGTTAGCTATTGGCGCCATGGATGCCTTACCTCGGCGCGCCCAGTCCGAGCCGGCCAACGGCGCTGTTAATCGTTCTTTTGAGATTGCTTCGATCAAGCCTTCAAAACCCAACACCCAAGGCATGATGGTCGGGGGTGAGCCAGGCGGTAGGTTCGTTGCCAATGGGATTACGGTTAAGCTCCTCATTCAGAATGCATATGACCTAAGGGACTTCCAGATATCGGGCGGGCCGAGTTGGATCAGCTCCGAAAGATATGACATCGTCGCGAAATCTTCGGGCGAGAATTCAAAGAACGTACAGCCGGAGCTGCGATCCCTGCTTGCGGAGCGATTTCAATTCAGGTGTCACACGACCGCTAAGCAAGCCCCTATCTATGAATTGGTCCGAGATGGAGCCACATCTAAACTTCAGACGGCAAAATCTCCAACCGATGCCGATGGCGTGAGCATGTCGATGCGTCCAGGCCAGCTAACCGCATATGGCATTTCCATGGCTAATTTTGCCGCAAATTTGTCAAATATAGTGCACCGCAACGTGCTGGATAAAACGGGGACTACGGGACTTTACCAATTCACGCTGCGATGGTCCCCCGATCAAATCAGCGGAGCCGGTCCGGACGGTAGAGACTCATGGATTCACACTGACTCTGACGCGCCGTCAATATTTACGGCCCTCCGGGAACAGCTGGGGCTAAAACTGGAGCCGGCAAAAGGTCCGGTAAGTGTAATGGTTATCGACCATGTCGAAAAAGCGTCCGAGAACTAGAACTGGTTTAAGGTTCGTGACTCTTGGGTGGCTGAGCGCCCTGATCCTGCTCGCTTCGCAGCACCACGGTCAGGTCACCTTCTCCGGCTTGCCGGTTCCTGGCGCAACGGTTATCGCTACGCAGAGCGATAAGAAGCAGACGGCCGTGACTGATGACCGAGGCGTCTATTCGTTTGCGGATCTGCCGGACGGAACCTGGACGATCAAAGTGGAAATGCTCGGGTTCTCAACTATGACCGAGACGGTCGCGATCTCACCGAACGCGCCCGGCAAGAGTTGGGAACTGAAGATGCTGCCGCTCGACCAAATCAACGCGCAAACGAAGATGGCCGCGGCCCCCGCGCACGCGACGCCACCGCCGCCGAGTGCGACGCCAGCTCCGCAGCGGCCAAGCGCCGGTCCGGTTACCGCGCCAGCGCCGAGTGGAAACGACTCTCAAAGTCCGGACGATGGATTCCTGATCAATGGCAGCGTGAACAACGGAGCCGCTTCGCCCTTTGCGCAATTCCCGGCGTTCGGAAACCGCCGCGGCGGCCCGAATAAGCTATATACCGGTGGCATCGGGATCACCGTTGATAACTCGGCGTTGGATGCTCAGCAGTTCTCGATAACCGGCCAGCAGACGCCGAAGCCTGCTTATAACCGCTTGACTGGACTTGCGACGCTTGGCGGTCCCATCAGAATCCCGCATCTTATGCCGAACGGACCAAATTTTTTCGCAATGTATCAGTGGACGCGAAACCGGACTGTTTCCACCGACCCGGGACTTATGCCCACTGCAGCGGAACGCAATGGAAACCTGTCGCAACTGGGAAATTCTATCCTTGACCCAACCACCGGACAGCCCTTT
>DATBEF010000209.1:0-4982 GCA_036269625.1 Bryobacteraceae bacterium
TGTTGGCGATGGTGCGAGACTTCACCTTGCCGTTTTCACGGAAGGATTCGCGCAAGAGGATGGCTGGGGGCGAGTTACGGTTGGGCACGGTAGCCACATACATGCCTACCTACTATCACCCCATATCATATATTACAATTAATGTATGAACTACTACATGCCTACACATAAATGTCCAAAACTACGCCAGCCACATGAAAACAAACAAGCTCATCTCATTGAATGAAAGAACTTCGGACTAACCAAGCAACCGCTCGATTTCGCTGACCCGGTTCAATTCAAGAAGCAGGTCGCCACTCGCTTCGACATCAAAGACGGGCGCGAATTTAGCTCCCCACTCAATCTCGTCAAATCGGTAAGAAAAACGGCTATGGACAAGCTGGCCGAAGGTTTCGTCAATGGCCTTGATCATAATGAGGACCTCGACCTGAAGGCGAGAGAAATCCTCCGGCGTTTTGCCGTAGAGCGGACTGGTCTCCGTAATCGGGTGGACGATAGTCCACGGTAATGGAAAGAAGATGACGGAATCGCGTTCGAGTTGCAGGATATCGAACTTCCGCCGTGGTAGTCCGTTACCCAACTGCACGGTCATCAGGAGCACTTGCGCTTGCAGATTGAGCAGATTGTTCGGCCGGCGGTTTACGATGCGGAATTGCAAACTGGTTGTCTCCCGATAGGGTGCGATGACCATCCTCTTGCTATAGCCGATGCGCGCACTGGGACGTGAGAAGCGGCCGAAAAGAATACCGGTACCGAGGGCGAAAGTCATCAGCCCAACCAGCGCTTCGAGCGCGGCAACTGTATTGGCCAAGACGCCTTCGGGGTAGAAGTTTCCATAACCGACCGTGGTCAGCGTATGGGCGCTGAAGAAGAACGCATTTACGAACGTGAGAAAGGGCGTGGCCGCCGCCGTGCCGTGTAAGTGCTCCACGCCGATCGCCCAATAAATGCCGGCGAATACCAGGTTTCCAACGAAATAGCCGACCAAAATCACGCCGAGAAAAATAGGCAGCGGTGCATCGACCAGGAATAGATACGGATGAAAATCCCGCCAAGTGGCGCCGGTCCGGCGGACGTTGAACCGTCCGTCAGGATTGATCATGCGCTTTAGACCCTGGGTGTATTTTTGAGTCAGTCCGGGGTCGAACGATGTGCCCTGTGCGGGCGGGGAATCCGGGTTAATCGCCATTTCGTCCTAAAGATGGAACCAATTGCGGGTTGCCGCGAACAGGATCACCACAAAGATCAGCGCAACCATCATGGTCACGCGGTCCTTTACCGCGAAGATGATAGGATCTTCCGTCATTTTGCCCCGGTAGGTGACAATCCAAATCCTGCTGATCCAGTAAAGCATGAGAGGAGACAGCAACCACAACAGCTCCGGCTGCTTATAGAGTATGCGGACGTTATCGCTGTTCATGTATTCGGCCAGGACCAGACTCGAGAGGCAGCCAGTGGCCACGCCAAAGACGTTCACCTGGGGCAGATCATTCACGTGATAGCCGCGCCTCGGATTGGTGGTGCGCCCACTCTCCCGCATGTTATACAGTTCGGAAGCGCGTTTGCAGAATCCAAGGCTCAAGAACAGAAAGATCGAGAAAGAGATCAACCAAGTGGACAATTCGACCCCATAGGACGCCTGGCCCATGACGATCCGCAACGTATAAAGGCCGGCCAACATGAAGACGTCCACCAACAATTTGCGCTTCAGCCAAAGCGAGTAGAGCAGCGTGGCGGCAAAATAGATGCCCAGGACGGCAGTGGCGGATGGGGGGAGCAGAGCGGATATGGCAAAGGCCGCGATGACCAGGATCGGGGCCAGAGCGAAGGCAAATTTCAGTGACAGATTGCCGCTGGCGAACGGGCGTAGCCGCTTGCGCGCATGGCGGCGATCGGACTCCAGATCCGCAACATCGTTGACGATGTAAACGCTGGAGGCAAGCAGGCTGAACGCAGCAAAGCCAAGGGCACCGCGATAAACCAGGTCTAATCGACCTAATTGATGCGATGTGATCAGTGGGATGAAGATCAACAGGTTCTTGACCCATTGATAAACGCGCAGTTCACGGAGGATTAACCGGCCGGTGCGGCGCGGAGTCTCGAATACGCGGCCCACGCGGGCGGTCTTCCTGGCCGCGCGCAGAGTGCGGGAGGATGGATTAACCAGAATAGCCTCGCGGCAGGTCCGCCAAATGGGCAGGTCGGCGCTTGAGTCGCCGGCATAGTCGAAATCGGCGCCATATCGGGCTTGGAGCGCGTCTAGCTTCTTGTGGCCTTTAAGATTTAGTACTCCGTCGGAAGCGACCACCTGATCGAACAAACCGACATGGTCGGCTACTGCTGACGCCAGATGAATTTCCGACGCAGTGGCAAGGATCAGTCGGCGGCCCTTCGCTTTTTCTTCGCGCAGCCACTCGACTACCTCAGAGTTGTACGGCAAGGTATCGGCACTGAGTTCAACGCGGTCCGCGATCCGGCGTTTCAGCGCGGCGCGGCCTTGCAAGACCCATAGCGGAAAGGCAAACGCGATCCAGGGTTTATCGCGCAACAACAGCGCCGTCGATTCAAGAAGCAAATCCGACTGAATCAGCGTGCCATCTAAATCGACACAAAGGGGTTGGTTATCCAGACTCCCGATTATAGAATTCAGCCATGCGCCGTTCGGGCGGGCGCGCGTTTGCTAGCCGATTTTTTCTGCTCCTCTTCGTTTTGCGAGGCCTTGGCGGCCGGCTTCTTCGGCAGTTCTCCGAGGCTCTTTTGCAGCGCCTGCATGAGGTCGATAACGGGAGCGCGCTTCTTCGGGGCTTCGCCTGTAACCGTTTGCCCCTCCCGCTTGGCCTCGATCATCTCCAGAAGCCGTTGCTGGTACTCATCGTGATATTTCGAGGGCTCGAAATCCGCGGCGAGTCCCTCAACCAACTTCTCCGCCAACGCCACTTCCTGCGGTTTTACGCTCACTTGGTCGATATTGCCGAATTCGGGCACTTCGCGCACCTCTTCGGGATAGAACATCGTGTGAAGCAAGAGCCCGTTTTCATGCGGGCGCACGACCACAGTGAATTCGCGCTGGTGCATGGTGACTTTGGCGATTGCACTGTAACCCGATTTGCGCATGGTTTCGAGCAACAGGTGATAGGCCTTCTTCCCTGCATCTTCCGGGACCATGAAATACGATGCATCGAAGAAAATCGGATCGATCCCCTGAGCCTTGACGAACTCGAAGATCTCCATGGTGTCACTGGTGGCTGGGGCCACGCTCTTGATCTCTTCGTCATCAACGATGACGTAGCGGTCTTTTTCGACTTCATAGCCCTTGACCAGTTCGCTACGCTCGATGACGCGCTCGCAGACGGGGCAATACGTCTGCTGTTTAATGCGGCTGCCGCATTTCTGATGGATCTGGTTAAAGCTGACCCGTTCGGTTCGAGCCGCCGCGAACAGGCGGATAGGAATAGTAATCAGACCAAACGAAATATAGCCCTTCCAGACCGTCGATGCCATCCTATCCCTCCCCAGGCAGGTTCTTCATTAACACAGACTTACGTCAGCTTGCCACAGTTTCAGAGATAAAACAATATGCTGGGGTAATGTCGATAGGGATGGAGAGTCAGGTAACCTCAAAGCGCCTCGGCCTCGGCGACGGTCCATTCGGGAGTAGCTCCCGGACGGCTTGCCATCAGAGCGCCAACCCGGTTGGCGAAGTCGCATACGCGTTCAAGCGGCCAGCCCGCGTTCCAGCCATCGAGGAACGCCGCGGCAAAGGCATCGCCCGCCCCGATGGTATCGGCCACTTGGATCGCATAGCCCGGGGCCTGGATCAAGGTTAGCGGCTCGGCACAAAAAAGAGAGCAACCTTCTTCCGCCTTGGTTACACAAACGGCTTTAAGGCGATAGCGCTCGCTCAGCGCCCGAGCGAATGAAGCAAATGGGATACCTTCAGCCATGCTGTTCATTCGGGCCAATTCGGGCATCTCCTCGCTGTTAAGCTTGACGATGGTGGCCAGCCCGAGCAATTCCCGCACAACTTCTTCCGTATAGTTATCCGGCCGTAGGTTGACGTCATAAAACCGCTGGGCCTGCGGATTCTGCTCAATCAGTGAACAGGTGAGTGCCCGTGCGTGGGGCGTGAGTTGGGCAAGCGTTCCAAAATAGATCCAGTCGGGTTGCCATCGCTTGATGGCCATCATTTTCGATTCGGATAAGTTCGAATAGTCGAAAGCAGCCGGCCGCAGCAGCTGATGCCGGCCGTGACCTGTCTCGTTTGAAACCACGGAGACTCCGGTCGGCGCCATGTTCGTTTCGATAAGTAAATCGGCGCTAATACCGGAAGCTTCGGCTTCACGGCGGGCGCGATCGCCGCGCGTATCGCGGCCCACCCCGCTCAAAAACTTCACCTCGTGCCCCAGCCGTACGGCATGTACCGAGAAATTAAACGGCGCTCCACCCAGGTATTCTTTACCGCCGATCACGTCCCATAGAATTTCGCCGGTGCTCAAAATTCGCATAATAGAGAGTCTGTGAAAGTCTACCTTTACTACATCGGCAAAGCGCGGGACCAACACGCCAATGCGATCGCGGCGGAATTTATGAAGCGCAGCGGGCGTTATGCGTCGTGCGAAATGCGCGAAATACATCCGGGCCGATTCGATCTCTTTACCCAGCATCCCGCCGCACGCAAAGTCTTCTTAGATCCGGCCGGACGCGCATTCGACTCGCCGGCGTTCATTCACATGGTGGAACGCGCGGCCACCGACGCGCAGGATCTGGTCTTCCTGATTGGCGGGCACGACGGCTTACCAACCGAGTGGAAGCCTCGCGCCGATCTGCTGCTCTCCCTTTCACCAATGACCTTTCCGCATGAACTCGCGCGCGCGATGCTAGCCGAGCAGATCTATCGCGCATTCACGACGCTTCGGGGGCATCCCTATCCGCGTTAGCGAAAGTCTCCAAGCGACAATATGATCAGGTATTAAGAGCACGAT
>DATBEF010000224.1:0-4084 GCA_036269625.1 Bryobacteraceae bacterium
TCACAGCCGGAACGCCGTTCAACCGTGCTGAGGTTCGCGGTTCTTCGTAACTATCTTCGGCGTAGCCGATATCGCTCACCCGCACGACATATCCGTCGCGAGTCGCGATGGCAATCTGGTTGAACTGCCCAATATTGGCGACTTTGCCGGTAGTTCGAATTGTAAATTCCCGCGGTCCCGCATTGAGGTTGCCGCCGGGCAACTCCAGATTCTGCTGCTTCATCGCATTGAACACATCATTGACGGTCAGGTTATAGGCACGCAGACGGTCCGGATCAACCAGGACATGAATCTCGCGGCGAGCGCCGCCGACAATCGCAATCTGCCCCACACCGGACGCATTCTCAAGCTTCTGCTTGATCTGCTTATCTGCGATGAGAGTTACGTCCCTCAGGGAACGGGGTGCGGAGACGGCTACTTGCAATATCGGCGCGGCATCCGGGTCGAACTTCTGTACGACCGGCGTTTTGGCGGTCTGCGGCAGATCGTTAATGATCAGGTTCACTTTGTTCTGAACTTCCTGGGCCGCGACATCACCGTTCTTAGAAAGCTCAAAAGTAACAATGACAAGCGAACGGCCTTCGGAAGATGTGGAGCGCACTTCGTCCACCTGGCTGATCGTATTGACCGCGTCTTCTATCTTCTTGGTGACTTCCGTTTCGATTTCTTCCGGCGAAGCGCCGCTATCCTGGACGCTAACCTGCACGGTCGGGATATCGACTTTGGGGAAGAGATCAACACCCAAACCGAAATACGAGAACACTCCCACGACGACCAGCGAGAGGATCAGCATGGTGGCAAAGACGGGACGGCGAACACAGAGTTGAGCGAGTGCGTGCATATAGAAGCTAACTAGCCCGGCAGCCCAAGCGGTGCTTGGTCAACACAGACAAGAAATCGCCAAGCCCCCGCGCGGGCGTTGCCGGGCGATTACCAATGTGAGAGGCGGTCGCGCTCTGCTGGTGAACGGGAGCGCCATCAAAAAGTTCAGCCTGATTCGCGGTTACGACAGATTCGTTCCCAGCGAGACCGGATTCAACACGCACCGAATCGCCTTGGACTTCGCCAATTAGGACGATGCGCATCCGGGCCAGTCCGTGGTCCACTAGGTAAACGTAATTCGAATCGGTCGTTTTGTCGCGCACCACCGCTTTGCGCGGAACAAAAACGGCATCTTCGCCGCCCGGGAGCAGAACCCGCGCGGTCGAAAACATGCCCGGCCGGAGCGCATTATCGGGATTAGGGAATCGCGCTTCCAGCACAAACACCCGGGAATTCGGATCTACGGATGGATTGATTGCCGACACTTTGCCTTGAAATTCACGATCGGGATACGCCGAGACGTGAGCGAGCACAACCATTCCAACCTGCGCCTTGGCCGCCCGCTGTTCAGGCGTTTGCAATTGCAGCTTTAAAGTCTTCACCCGGACGAGCGTCGCAATTTTATTCGTCAGCGCCACATACTCGCCGGCCGAAACAGGCCGATCGCTGATATAGCCGTCAAACGGCGCCTTGATATAGGTATCGGCGAGACCTTTTTCGGCCTGTGCGATCTGAGCGCGCACCGCATCGAGCGACGCCTGGGACGACGAAATCACCTGATAGCTCTGCCGCGCTACATTGAGCGCGCCCTCAAATTGCTGGCGGCTTGCATTCGCTTGAGCCTCTGCTGTTTCCTGTTGCGTGCGCGCCTTCTCGTATGCGCTGCGCGAAACATCTCCCGATGCAACCAGATTCGAGTATCGTTGCGCATCGGCCGCTGCCAGCTTTGCCTGTGCCTGCGACGATTCATAGTTTGCTCGCGCAGCGGCCACTTCCGGCACCTTGCTTTCATCGAACTCACCTGAACCTAATCCGATGCGCATCTGCGCTTGACGCACCGCCGCATTCGCTTCCGCGAGCTGCGCCCGTACCTGCTGAAGCTTCAACTCCGCATCGCGATGGTCCAGCTCACAAATAACTTCTCCCTCTTTAACAAGAGCGCCGACATCAACCGGCGTTCGGATCACTCTGCCGGCCACGGGTGGCGCGATATCGGAAGACTCGTCAGCGATAAACGTTCCGGTTTCGTCAAAAGCCGCGGGCACGTGCCGTATATCCGCCTGTGCGGTCGTTACGGTAACGGACTTAGCTGCAGCTGCAACGCCTGCGGTTTTGGCCTTTCCACTACCACAGGAACACCCGATAACGGTCAGGCCGCAGAACAGTAGCAATGTGAAGATCTTCATCGTTTCCTCGCCGTCGCGGAGCGCTTTGCCTTGTTAGGACCACATAGACCATCGATTGCAATTTGCGTGAAGGCTTCCACCGCCTGATCGTCGCTAATACATTGTTCCTTCAAGCCATGAACATATTTATTCAATGCGTGGCACTTGGCCATTCCCGCTATGGCCGACAGCACCGCGTCCGGCGGGATCGGGCGAAATGCTCCCTGTTTCTGCCGGCGTGCGAAGTAGTTTCGAAATTCATCCACGATCGCAGCCGTGACCTGGCGCATATACAACAGCGCAATTTCATTGCCCTCAAGTGCCGCATACAGCATTAGGCGCTCGAATTTAGGGTCCGTTTTGTGCATGGAGATGATTCCATCAATCAATTGCCGGATCACGGCCTGGTCGTCATCCCGATTCATGGCCAACCGCAATTTGGCAATCCACCCGGCGGCGTCCGTTGAGTTTAGCTTTTGGTCAATGATTGCGGTGTACAGATGCTCTTTGGTTTCA
This sequence comes from Bryobacteraceae bacterium, assembly GCA_036269625.1. Taxonomy (GTDB): domain Bacteria; phylum Acidobacteriota; class Terriglobia; order Bryobacterales; family Bryobacteraceae; genus Bog-105. The sequence continues at coordinate 2,724 of DATBEF010000224.1, forward strand.
AAATGACGGAAGATGATCGCTTCCGTCACACCTGCGGCCGCTGCAATCTCGCGCGTAGTCGTCCCGTTAAACCCTTTTCGGGCAAAAAGATCGACCGCAACCTGGACTAACTGTTCCCGCCGCTGTTCGCCGGAAAGCCGGACGTGGGGCGATTCCGATCCAGTTGGGTGAATAGGCGAGGCCGCCGCGAGCTTTGAACGTGCCACGCCCTATAGTAAGTAAGTGCTTACTTAGTTGTCAACCGCTGGGCAAACTTTCGTCGCACAAGCGCGCTAAATTGTGATTTGAGCACAAGATCCGGGTGGATCTTCCACCGTTAATAGGGCATCATATAACTCGGATCGTAAACCCGCTATGACGACAAACATGGACGCGTACATGCGCGAGCAGCTGCTCGACCGGCGGCACAAACTGGAACACGCGGATCAACACGCGGGCGGTTCCGAGCGCCTTCAACATCTTTTGGAAGAGGTGGATAGCGCGCTAGCAAGAATGGAAAGCGGTTGTTATGGAATATGCGAGTCCTGTCACGACACAATTGAGTGTGACCGGCTGATAGCCGATCCACTGGTCCGTTTCTGCCTCGACCACCTTACCCGCCATGAAAGGTCGGCGTTGGAGCAGGACTTACAGCTTGCCAAACGCGTCCAGACTGGCTTGCTGCCCAAGGGCAATCTCGATCGCAATGGCTGGCAAATCTGCTACCACTATGAGCCTGCTGGCCTGGTCAGCGGTGATTATTGCGACGTGATCGATGCAGGGGAAAATGGCCTCTACTTCATGGTAGGAGACGTCTCGGGAAAAGGCGTTGCCGCTTCCATGCTGATGGCGCACTTGCACGCGATGTTCCGCACGCTGATTCCTGGCGGCTTATCCCTACCCTGCATGCTGCAGCACGCCAGCCGCGTATTTCGCGACAGTACGTTACCGAACCAGTACGCGACCCTGGTGGCCGCCCGCGCGTGGCCAGATGGAACAGTTGAGATCTGCAACGCCGGCCATCCATTTCCGTTGGTTGTGCGCGAGGGAGCCGTGGAGGCGCTGGAAACTTCCGATCTCCCAATTGGATTGTTCGGCAGCGAGGAATTCGCACTCACGGAATTGTCTCTCGATCCCGGCCATGGTTTGGTGATTTACTCTGATGGCGTTTCAGAAGCAACCGATTTGTCCGGAACAGAGTATGGAGCGGATCGTTTGCGGGAACTGATCGGCCAAAAGCACCGTCTGGACGCCTCAACGCTCCTGGCGGCCTGCCGTGACGATCTGGGAGAGTTCCGCCGAAACGCCATTAAGACGGACGACGTAACTTTGCTTGTCCTAGGCCGCGGCCAGGTTTGACATTGGCGCGGCCTTTTGGACAA
>DATBEF010000229.1:0-11698 GCA_036269625.1 Bryobacteraceae bacterium
CCAAGAATATATCTACAACCGCCTGCTAACCAGCACGGTAACCGACAGCAACAACAATACCCTGACCCTGGCGGCCAACACCTACGACGGAGCCACTTTGCAGGACGCGCCGGGCGTTACGCAGTTCGATCCAGGCTATGCCCTGAGCCAGAATCGCGTCTACCGCGGAAACGTTACGAAATCTGTGTCGTTCGCGAACACCACCAGTTACACCTACGACATCACGGGCACGGCAGCCACAACGACCTCGAACGGCCATTCGGCCAGCGCCGCCAACAGCTCATCGAATAACTACGCCGCGCCGAGTCAGATTACCGCCACGAACTCGTTGACGAGTACGCTCAATTGGAATCAATACTTGGCTCCCACGAGTGCGACGGGACCGAACGGCGACACCGCATCGATGGTTTACGATCCCAATACATCCCGCCCCACATCCTCGACTTCGCCCTATGGCGCGGTGACCACGTATACTTACTCGAACACGGCCCCACAGACCACGGCAACGGTGAACGGACGATGGACGCAGACATACTTGGACGGGCTCGGCCGGACCTATCGCGTGGCCAGTGGCTATACCGCCAACGGTTCGAACACGACGCTTTCCTATACCGACACGATCTACGACACCTGCGGCTGCACGCCCATCGGCAAGCCGTACCAGGTCAGCATGCCGTACGCGCCCGGAGCGACGCCGATCTATAAAGTGAACACCTATGATGCGCTCGGGCGGACCCTAACCACCGTCCTGCCCGATGGAGCTTCGACCACCAGTTACTCCTACCAAGGCAACACCGTAAGCATCACCGATCCTGCGGGAAAATGGAAGCAGTACACCACGGACGCCTTTGGCGAACTCACGCAGGTGCTCGAACCCAGTCCGAATCCGGCGATGGAGCCCAACCACGTCACCACGTACTCCTATGACGTTCTGGGCCACTTGATTCAAGCGCAGATGCCACGAACCATCAACGGAACAGTCGTGACGCAGACACGCACGTGGACGTATAGCCCGACGACCCAATGGCTGAGCAGCATCACCCAGCCCGAAACCGGCACCACGAGTTTCACGTATAATTCCGACGGGACCATGGCAACCAAGACGCAGGCCGCGAACACCCAGACGCAATACACCTATGACGCGTACGGCGAGCTAATCCAAGTCTCACGCGGTACCGTGAGCGGCGGGACATTTACCGAAGATGCTCCCCAGCGAGTAACCTACACCTATGGCGGAGCGAACGCAGCGCATAACACTGCCGGCCGCGTACAGGCCATCACCTACTCGCAGGGGTATTGGGAGACCTATCAGTACACCGCGCCTGGCCAAGTAACGAACAAAACGTTAAATGTGGGAACGCAGAATCAATGGGCGAGCCTCACTGCGGGTTACACTTACGACAACGAAGGGCGAATGCTCACCGTGACCTATCCGTATGATCCCTTGACCGAGCAGTCGCCGCAGTATACATACGGCTTCGATCCCATGGGGCGGCTAAGCACGCTGAGCGGCGGCGGTGGCCCATTGATCGGCGGCGTCACGTACAACGCGGCGAACCAAGCGCTGTCTGGGCTCGACAACCGCACCTACAACGTGAATGGGCAGCTTACGGAACTGATAACGGGATCGAGATCGTACCACTACAAATACAACTATTCCGCGACGCAGAATAACGGCCGCATAACTTCGATGCAGGACGTCGCCAGCGGCGAAGCGATCACCTACACTTACGATTCATTAAATCGCCTAACCGGCGCGTCCGGTACCGGCGATCCCCAGGGAAATTGGAGCCAAACGTTCTCTTACGACGGCTTCGGAAACCTTTTATCGAAGCTCGGCAACAACGCGCCGAACGTGACAAGCTGGACGGTCAATCCGGCGACGAACCAGATTACGAGCAATGGCGCGGCGTTCGATGCCAATGGCAACATGACCGCCTACGGCCCTACCGGGCAGGTAACAGGCTTCGCTTACGACGAGGCCAACCGCGTTAGTCATGTCAGGCCGCCGGGTAACCCATATGGCAATCCGCAGGCACAATATTCCTACGACACCGCCAACCAGCGCATCTACGCATCGGTATCAACGATGGTCAACAATGTCTACACGACGAACAATTACGTCTACTTCTATGGCGCCGATGGCAAGAAACTCGGAGTTTGGCAGTTGACGTATCCCAATGGGTACGCGACGCTGACGAATGTCTCTTACAACGTGTGGTTCGGTGGCCGGCTGTACCAAAGCAATGGCCTGGCCGCCAACGAAGACCGCTTGCAGTCGAACGGCAAGTACTTCCCCTACGGCGAGGACCGCTACAACCCAACGCCCGCCAATCCGCCCAACGATCAGGAAAAGTTCGCGACCTACACGCGCGATTCGATCTCGGGCCTGGATTATGCGCTGAACCGGTATTACAGTGCAGGACTAGCGCGGTTCATGAGTCCGGACGCGTATGGGAGGAGTGCGGAGGTCGACGATCCACAGACCTTGAATCGATACAGGTACGGGAACGGCAATCCCGTGAATCTTCTTGATCCGACCGGGCTTTATCCGGTGAGTGCGGAAGGTGGGGGCCCGAATCCGCAGTGGTGCGTAGACTGGCCCGACGACCCTCCTCGTGAGGCAGCGAGGCCCCGGCCCCAGGAGCGGGAATGCTATCCGGACTTGGGTGGAGGCGGCGGGGGCGGGGGCGGCGGCGGCGGCGGAAACGGGGGCGGAGGCGTACCATTTTCCCAGTGCAACCCAACTGGCAACGGCAATCCCGTCGCCCAACAGAAACTCCTCTTTATACAGAGCAACTTTGCCGCTGCTTTCAATGTAGCCAACAACTTCGAAGAGGGCGTGCCCAACAGCGGGCTAGCAGCGTCCGCACTGGCGACGGCCTTTCTGCAGTGGTCGATCAATGAGGCCGGGTATCCCGGCAAAGACCCGCAGGTCACAGACGAGCACAACTTCTTCGGTTTTCAGGTCGGTTGGAATCAAGGTGGCTGGGGTGGGAATGAGATCCCTTGTGTCCTTTATCCTTATAGCCACATACCGCAAAGAACCACGAACGCCTGCTTTCCGCAAAGCCTAAGCTGGGGAGACGAGTTGGCTGCGGCACTTAGCTCGTCGTCCGGTAAAACGGGGGTCACGTATGGACAGGCGCTCGAGAACGCGCTGATGAACGGAATCACGAGTGGGGCACAGGCGCTGCAGGCGATCGCCGACAACGGCTGGAATGGAAAATCGACGTACGGCGCGACAATTGCCAATAACATCGATATTGGCTCCTTGGTCCAATGCTGGAACAAATACTACGGCAAGCTCTTCTAATGGCGCGACGAAGAGGCGTTCTCGCCGCATTGCTAGTGTTGACTCTGGCCCAATCCGTCCGTGCGCAAATCGACCTTCTGACCTATCGCGAAGCAGAGAAGGTGATTGAAGCGCTGCCTGACATCAGCGCCGACCGGCGGGAAGGATACTGCCCCATGCTTTCCAACCGGGGGTATGGGGGGTACGGCGGCGATTCACCGCACCAATTGAGCTTTACGGTCAGGAACGGATGCGGTCCCACGGCCGGTCAACTGGTGGAGAACTACGTGATCGACCGGCGAACGGGAACGGTAACGCTGTGGGGAGACAATCCCGAAGTCGTTGGCGATGCCGAGAGCAGGGCGAGAGCCGAGCGTCTGATCCGGCAGGCCCGGAGCCGGGCCTTGTCGGCAAACGAGGCAAAATGCCTTGCGTTGGAGGCGGCGAAATCGCTACCCGGATGGACAAGCCCCGGCCATTTAACGATCGATGCTGAGTCGAATTCAGAGCAGAACAGGCTCAGCTTCGGGGTGGCGTTTCGTTCATCAATTCGCCCGATTGACTTCGGTCTTGATCTGGACGTCGACCTAGGTTCAGGGCGAGTTCGCGATGACCAAACGGGGCAGGATCTGTGGTCGGCAGGAGTCGGGCGTCTTACCTCGGAGATCTTTGCACTGAGGGAGCCCGATGTGCTGACGAACGAGGAGGCGCTGACTCTTGTGCTTGCCCTTAAGATTCCAGCCTTCGAAATGGAAATCAATAGGGGCTGCAGACTGAGGGCCCCGGTTCTTCCCTTCAGGTCGGATGAGGCGGAAGTTGGTTTGGCCTGCGATGACAGATCCGATGAGAACGCGAATCCAGTGATAGTTAATGTCGAGACTGGCCGAACGATAGACGAGGCTACTGGGCAGGTGCTCGGGTCCGAAGACTCGCATCGCGTCGCGGAGGGGCTATTTGAAGCGAAGAGGCGCGCCCGTTTTGAGATTCGCAATAAGATAGAAGCAGCTTGCGGGCTGAAGCAATAACTTCGGCCCTGCTATCGGCGTGGCGTTGACAGGGGAAAACCGGACAGCCTGACCTTTTCCCGTTTCAAAATTCGAAACGGAGGCAGAGCGCTCCGTCCCCTTTTTCGAAACTCGCGGGTCCTTCGCGGTCGCTAGCGTTTACGCCACCTCCAGCAGGTCCGCCATCAAACGTAAGCCTTCATATCGACCGCCCTTGTCCCGTTTAGGCCAGCCCCGTCAACGCACCTATTCGGAAATCCGCCCGCATTCCTCGCCATCCCGAGAGCGCAATCATCACGAAACGCGGAAATCGCCTGCAAACCGCCCGGAACGCTTACGGCTGCTTTCCCGGTTTGGGGCCGGTTGCTCACCACCATTCGAAGACCGAACCGCCCTTTCTCAGTCACAACTCACGAAAATATTTCTCCCTCTCTCATTCCAAATCACTTAAGCCCGATTCGCCCTCCAACAGAAATCCGTTTTCGCCCTCCCGCATGCTAACGTGCCAATCGAAAGCGAGACTCTCGTCCACATGTCCAGCGCCGCCCAAATCGCCGCAAACCAAGCCAACGCCCAGCTCTCTACCGGTCCGAAAACGGAAGCCGGCCGAGCCAACTCGTCTTTGAATGCCGTGTCCACCGGCCTCACCGGCAGAACCGTGCTCCTGCCTTCCGACGACGCCAAAGTCTACGCCGAGCACATCGCCAGCTACTTCGCGCGCTTTGAACCCGCGACGCCAGAAGAGGAAGAACTCGTCCAGGAACTCGCCCAAACCAAATGGCGCGTGCTCCGCATCCCGCAACTCGAAGAAGACCTCTGGGCGCTGGGCACAATCAACCTCGCCAGCATGTTTGAAGACCAACCCGCGGACGTTCGCGCCGGTCTAATCCGAGCCCAAACATACATGATGTATGGCAAGCGCTTCGACAATCTGTTCTTGCAAGAGTCACGGCTCACCCGCCGCTACGAGAAACTGCAGAAGCAACTCGGCGAAATCCAATTCCGCCGCCAGGCCGCGGAAATGGATGAACGAGCCGCGGCGCGCAGGGCCGCCGCCAAATCAAATGGGTTCGAATTTTCAAATGGCGAAAAAGTCCGCCCCGAAGAGCGCAAAGGGCACGGCTGCGCGCCGCCAAACAACGCAGGAACTCCGCCGAGCTTGGGTGGGGCGCTTGACCTCGTGGCCGTTTTGCGCGAGTTTTCTCCAAACTCCTTCAGCAGCCTCTCGCCCGCCGAAAAAGCCAAGGTCCTGGAAGAAGTCAACCAAAGGCTCGGCAAACCGAACGCGCCCAGGGCGTGAGTCTCCGCAAAAACTAGCCCAACATTTCATGCAAGCGTCATGACCAATTTGCCGTAAGGGTCACGAAACACAAAATCTCGGTCCTCCGCGCCCGTAATGCGCTCCTCCACCCCGTAGCGAATGTTTGCTCCGCGTTAAATAATCGAAGGGTACTAGGCCCCGCAGTACGAGCGTACCCTGCAATACCATTAGAAAGTAACCTATACTACATTCGGCCCGGTTTCACCTGTGCCAATCGAACCGAAACCATGCCCAACCGCAAGGAGCGACAATTGCAGAACCAATTCTCTCGACTTATCCCGGTGATCCTAGCTGCCGGTATTTTTTCTGCGACAGCATTCTCAGCAACCATCAACGTCGGGTACGTAGCATTCGACGTCAGTAACCCACCGCTCGCCGAAATTGACATCGGCAATCTAACCGGCCCTAACAGCGCATTGCCCGATTTCCCAATAACCACTGCCCTTAGTCTCTCGAACCTCAGTTTGACGGTGGACTTCAGTTCGGGAGGTCCGGCGACGTTTGGACCGTCCAGCGGCTATTTCACCCTCAGCTCTGATGGATTATCTTTTGATGGACAGGATATTTTTAATTCGGTCACCAACCCGGTGACTCAAGTTACCTTAACGGGCGATTTTTCCTCCACAACGATCACCAGCGGCGGTTCTAGCATCACAATCGACCCATCCTTCACCGCGACCATCACGGACTCGAGCGGAATACTTGCCGATGGCGATGCCGCTCTGATCCTCGCGACCACTGCGGGTACCACTCCCCCCGGCGTGCCGGAACCTGGAACCTACGCGCTCTTCGGTATCGGCTTACTGGCAACTGCCGGGTACCGCTTCGCCAGGGCCAAGCGCACAAGAATTTCCAGTGAGGCGCTCCGCCGAACCGGCACCATGCTCGTATGTATCTGCTTGGTTGCCCTCGGAGCTTCCGCCGCTACACCGGTCCAACTCGCAGCGGTGACGTCGCCCCAAGCGGGCGTTTCAGGTTTAACTGACGTGTGGGTCACAGGCACTGGGTTTCCGGGTGGCAGCTTTCAGACGGTGACCGTCAGCATCGCAACCTCCTGCGGAGCGACGGGAACTACGACCACCGCCATCGCCGAAAGACCCCTTATCCTATCCACCGACCGGGTTGAGTTTCTTGTTCCGGCTTCCCTGGCGACAGGCACTTATTACGTAAACATTAGCGGTTCTACTACCGGCGGCGCGTTTGCCAGCGGAACAAGCTGCTCCAAACTAAACGTTACGCATACCAGTTCGGTGCTGGCATCCTGCAATCCTGGCAGCTCGATGGGTATGTTGTCCTACAATCCCAGCGGCGCGGCATCTACACCAATAGCCGCGTACGTTCCAAATGGCTATTGGGACGGAGGGACAGGCGGCGTTCAAGTCGTACCTATTGAAGGCGGCGGCTCTCCGGCTTCGGTCTCGACCACAAACCCGATCAACTCGTGCTCCTCGAACTCGATCACCGGTGAAACGGTTTGCATCGATAATTTCGCCGGCATATACCTGATTCAGGGGACATCTCTCGCAAGTACGCTGACTTCCGGAGCCACAGCATATGCAGGTTTCTCGGGCGGTAGTTGCGAGAACTGTACGGTCGCCGTCAATGAGGCCGCTGGAACCAAGGGCCAGGCCGTAATCGGCATCGGCTATTCCGGCGCTGTCGGCGGAACCGCGCTGCAGTTCTTGGACTTGGCCTCGAACACCTTGGGGACGCCGGTTCCGATGTCGAACGAGACGTCAGAAGACATTCTCTGGGATCCATTCCGAAACCTTGTGTTATCTCCCAACGAGTCCGGTGTTTACGATTTATTCAAAGTTACTGGCAGCGGGATTCCTGGCCCAACTACTGTCAGCGAACTGGCCGACAGTATCGGAGACGCATTTGATTCCGCAGCCGAGGACTGTACAACCCAAATCGCTCTATCGTCGATCGAAGGCTACCCGACGGGCTTCTATATCGTTGACCTGAGTCAAATCTCGTCTACGCCTGGTACTCCCGGCAATCCTGGCACCTACACTGCGCCCGGACAAACGGTTGCCATTCCTGAATTTAGCGAGTTCTCGGCCGCGACAGATGGAATTGCCGTAGCTCCAGGCAGCACACATCTCGCCGTGATTACAGGTGAGTTCGGCGGCAACCAATTCGGCGCACTATCTCTACCGGCAACCTCAGGCTCGGGTACTCCAGCACTTGTGGATTATGTGGCCGCTGCTCTTCCGTCAACCCCGGACGGGTGCGGGTTCTCAGCCGGCTACGATCCACATACGACCACAGCCTACACGAGTCCAAACAACGGGAAGGCTTATGGCGTGATGGCGGATTGGGACCTCGGAGCGCCCAGCTACGTGGCCGTGGTCGATCTTGCTGCTCTCCTCTCCGCACCCAGGAAAACCGGTATCTATCCTGACGGTTCCGCGTGCCCAACCTGCGTAAATACGGTCGACCCCACTTACGACTTAGTCGCAAATGGCGTCGTAAAATACGTTCCTACTGGCAACGCAACCTGTGCCAGCCCGGCGACATCAGCCCGGCGCGCGTTAACACGAACCGAGCCAAGAAAGGCAGAGCCGGCGAACAGGATGCCGTATCCGAAAAGACCCAGAGAGTAACCAAAACCGCAATATAGATTACGATTGAGTGGGAGGGAGAATGGCCCGGTTATACGCCAAGCTATTCTCCCTTGCCGCAAGCCGATTTCTTTTTCTCGCAGGTGAATGCTTCCACATCGAATCTCTTTGGCTTCAGCCGCCGTCTTGCTCTGCTTGGTTCCAGCCGTCGGAATCATTGCTAGCGGCGAAGCGCCTTCTCCTTCCCCAGGCAAAGTTCGCACTTACTACATCGCAGCCGATAACGTCGATTGGAACTACGCGCCCGATCTTCTTCCGCTAATTCCCCGCTACGATAGCGACCTCATCCGCCTTCCGAAGGTAAAGCTAAAGACCTTTACAAAAGCCGTTTATCACGAATACACGGATGCCAGTTTCCAAACGCAGAAGGTGCGCCCACCGGAATGGGAGCACCTTGGAATGCTCGGACCGTTGATTCGCGCTGAAGTGGGCGACACCATCAAAGTGGTCTTCAAAAACAATACGAATATCTTATGCACCATGCATCCCCATGGTCTGTCTTACGATAAGGATTCAGAAGGCGCTTACTATTTTAAAGACGGCCTCACGCTTGAGCAGAAGAAAGGTGATGCCGTTCGTCCCCACGAATGTTTTACCTATACCTGGACCGTGCCGGAAAGCGCGGGTCCGGGACCTCATGACCCAAGCTCTATCCTCTGGATGTATCACTCCCATTTTCTTGAGTCGAGAGACATAAACTCAGGCCTATTCGGACCCATAATCGTCACGCGTCAGGGATACGCGAAGCCAGACGGCACTCCCAAGGATGTCGATCGTGAGTTTGTGGTCGCCTTCGCGGTTTATGACGAAAGCGAAAGCGCCTACTTCCTGCAAAACTTCGTGCGCCGTGAAAGAACACCTGCCGCGACCATGTACGATCCTAACTTCCGGCAATCGATCTTGTTCTACACCATGAATGGCCTTACCTTTGGCAATCTACCCATGCTGACCATGAAAAAGGGAGAGCACGTTCGTTGGTACTTGTTTTCCAGCAGTAATGAGGACGATGTCCACAGCCCTCATTGGCACGGCCAAACAGTGATATCCAATATGATGCGAACCGACACGCTCAGCCTGGGTCCCATGGCCATGGCCGTCGCCGACATGATCCCGTCAAATGTCGGAATCTGGCTTTTTCATTGCCACGTCAACGACCACCTAGACCGTGGAATGGTCGCTCGCTTCACCGTGACCCAGTGATGTGCACTCGCATACCGGTGTAGAATACTGCCAAACCACTATGGCCAACGTGATCGCGAACTATGACGGCAGTATTGCGACTTCTCCACAGCAAGTCGTTTATCCGGAAACGGTCGAAGAGATTCAAGCCGTCCTTCGCGACCCGGTGCGCTACCCCAGTCCGGTTCGGGCAATGGGAAGCTACCATTCCCTGACACCCTGCGCTTCATCGAACGGCACCATTCTCAAGATGTCTAAGATGACTCGCATCATCAACATCGATGGAGCCGGCAAGACCTTCACAGCCCAAGCCGGCCTCGAAATCATCGATGCGTCAAAAGCTCTTCGAGCTCGCGATCTGCAATTCATCTTGAACATCGAGATCGGGAACATGACTATCGGATCCGCCGCCTGCTGTCACAGTAAGGACGCGCTTGACGGTATCGAGTTCGGGCAAGTCAGCTCTTATGTGACTGGACTCAAATGGGTCACCCCGAATGGCGATCTGGCCGAAGCCTCAGAGAACAGCAACCCTGAGTTGTTGCGTATGGTTCGCTCCAGTTATGGACTCTGTGGAGTTATCTACGAGGTCACGTTCCGCATCAAGCCGATTGAGGCTCTGCATTTCACTTATCTGCCGCGCCCCGTAGACGAGTTAACCGAGCATGAAGTGAACGACCTGCTTGACAACTCCGAAGGTATGATCTGCTGGACCGTTGCACGGACGTGCGTCTTCCAAAGGCGCCAGCGCATCACCGACCCAGGCATTCTTGGATCGCTCGAAGCTGCTGCCCGGCGGAATTTGTGGAACTTTGGTGTTGCCCACATCGGCCACTTCATTGACCAATTCGTTTCGGACCCGAAGCTCCGCCATGCCGCTCAGCAAGGTTCCTTCGATGTTGTCAAGTTTCTCTACGGAACGCTCCATCTGTTTGGCGGAATCAGCCTTCTCGCCCCCGACAAAACGATCGATTATAGCCAAACACCTGCTTCAGCCAAATATGCCTTCACGTTCTGGGCCTTTCCGCGCTCCCAATGGCTAAGTACTCTCCGCGCATATCTCGATTTCGCCGACCAGCATTTCCATGCCACCGGTTTCCGCTGTAACATGCCCCTGGGCGCCTATCACATTCGAAAAGATACAAATTCGATCCTGTCCTATACCTACGATCAGGAAGTCTTTTCTATCGATCCGATTCACGCCGTCACAGACCTTCCTGCCTGGCAGAACTTCCTCCAAGCCTTCAACGAATTCTCATCTCAGCGCGGCGGCATACCCCTGTTAAACCAAAGCCCATTTGTTACTCGTAAGCATGTTGAAGCTGCTTATGGTCAGCGCTGGCTGGATTTGTCGAATTGGATAAGAACAGTAGATCCGAACGCCCGGATGTTAAATCCGTTCTTCGCCGATCTCCTTTCAGAAAAGAAGCTATCCTCCACCTCCAGCACTTAGTGCTTGCAACAAGTCTTCGGTATTGTGGCCGGAACATCCATTGCAGGGTTCCGATCAAAAAATCCATCCGGCTTCAAGTGGAATCCGATCATCCCCACCGGCATAACTGGCCAATCCTCCGGACGCGCAATATGCGTGTGAGCGAAGACGTACCAGACACTGAGCTCAGTATCTACTACTGAACGGTCCGCCTGCGTCCAGACCGGCAGCCCATCGCCGGTTGGGTGCTGATTCGGATAATCACCGGCCGCGAAGCGCTCCTCCGCACGATAAGGCGTTACCCAAAGGTGATTCATAGTGAACCCAGCGCGGCGCATAATGCCTGCATCCGGCTGGGCCATCGGCGGACTGTTTTCGCCCGGAATCAAGCGGTAAGCGACAGGCTTTCCAAACCGGTTCTTGCGGCTGGGATTTTTGATTCTCCAGAAGCGAGCGCTGTTCGAATTTACACGCCTTTGCGCCTGCTTCTCCGTCGCGAGCAGCGTCTCTTCAGCCTTGAAAGCATTGCCGTGTGGATTCTCTGGTCCCGTAGGTAGACCAACGCTGTTCACTTCATGGACAGAATTATTCGGCCCGTCCACGCAAGTAACCAGGCGCGCCGCGAAAATGTGCTGATGATTCGGTCCATTAAGCTGAGGCGCAATCTCCACTCCATACTGCGACTCTTCGCCCGGCCGCAGCGCCGTCGTGTTCACAATTCCGGTCAGCTTCACCTCGCACTGAATCCCGCCGTCTTGATAGAAGTACCAATAAAATCCGTATTCATAGTTACCAACCGTCGCAATGAACGATACGGACAGCCTTCTGGACCTTCTTACT
>DATBEF010000003.1:0-5888 GCA_036269625.1 Bryobacteraceae bacterium
TGGAAGCCGCGGTCGTGCGTGGTTTGATAGCGGAGATAGAGCGCCAACCGCTTTTCGTCAACCCCCGATTCGTCGAAGCAAAACTGCTGAAGATTGAGCGCGCGCTGCGCGAGCCAGTAGTGCTGAGCCATGCTCTCGATCAGTAAGTGTTCGGTGGGAGTGCTGGGACGATGCTCGTGCTGAAGACCGTGGAAGAGCTCTTTGAATTCGTGCTCGTTTTCATGCGGCAGGAGGAGGAAGCGTCCGGCGAGACCGTGGCGAAAGGCGTTGAGAGAGATGGTTTGCTTGCCTTCTGGAGTTTTGGCGCCGGTGCTGTGCTGGGAGTTGGCGCGGTTGGCAGCAAGTTGGGCGGGAGAGATGGGATGGGTCGCTGACGCTTCCGGCTCAGTTTGAAGTTTTGTGCGGTATGGGAGGGCGTCGGGTGAGCCAAGACCGGCTCTACGATGGACGCGTTCGCGGGCGGCGTTGGCTTCGGCAATGAGTTCGGGGGAGAATTCCTCCGCTTCTTCAGAGTCGCGGTTCCGTTCGAGTGCTTTTTCGGCTTTGTAAGCGAGCTTTCGCGCTTTGTGTTCCTGCGCGCGGCGGATGGATCGAGGGGACATGTGGGCCTCCTAAAAAGGACTGGCTCGCGACACGATCGGACGTGCTGCGAGCCTGCCAAACCGTAGCATGTGCGAAATCGAACCAGTTCTCTCAACGCAAAAAATTGCGTCGAACATGGCGCGGGAGTAGGGGAAGGAAAATTTCAAACTTCTGTGATCGAGCTGAGGGTCTATGGGGAATCGCTACCGCTTAGGATGAAATGGCATATCGGGGGCTCTTGCATACGCGGGTTCCGGGCTGTCCATGTCGAGGTTAACGATTATAGGATCTTGCCCGCTGCGGATGACAACGGCCTCGCATGGCTGGTCCTTCCGTGCATTGATCTCCTGATGAGGCACATACGGGGGGACGTAAATGAAATCACCCGGATCTGCTTCATCGCTGAACTCCAGGTGATCGCCCCAGCGCATACGAGCACGACCCTTCACGATGTAGAGCACGGTTTCCAGTTCGCCATGGTGATGCGGCCCGGTTTTTGCATCCGGTTGCACAACGACTGTACCGGCCCAAAGCTTGGTGGCTCCGGTGCGTGCATAGGTGATGGCTGCCGCCCGCGACATGCCCGGAGTCTGCGGCGTGTTTGGGTCGAGTTCACCGGCTCGAACGACCTTGATCCCCTGATCCTTCCAGTTTGTGTTTGCCGCGCCCATGACTGAGATTATTGCGCGAGGTCCGGGCGCGTGACGACCTGCCTATAACGCCTCTGCAGTGATCCATGAGCGGTAAGCTGACGGAGGCCGTCGTCGTTGCAGCGGGGGCGGTGAACGCGGGAGATGGCTTGGAGTGCTTTTGAAGTATGCTCTTAATCCGCGTAAGGTCCAGGAATCCTTGAATCCGTCACACTCCATCTCTTTCCAAGCCTCGCAAAGCGCACTACGGAAGTGCCCGACGCTGGATGTTGCGGCTTGGCATCAGGACTGCATGGTTCATCGACAGCTGTCACAGGGGAAGAGCCGACCATCAAGAACGCGACGACTAACGCTGCGACTGTGGTCTGCATTGCTTCGCGTTTAGCCAGCCGATTGCCGAGCTCTCATTCGTGAAAGTAAGTGATTGGCCATTCCATAAGAGATCATTCGGCGGCAGGGGTGTCTTTTAAATGAGCGACGCGGTTCCCCGTTGAATAGACGACCATCACGGATTTATCGCCTACAAAATGACGAAGAATTGTAGTACAGCTCGACCACAGTCGGCCGGCATACTAATGCGCGAGGACGAGCCGCTGGCGGTGTTTAGAAACGGGGAGATGGCACGAAACGGGGAAATGGCACGAGATGATAACCGCTCTATCGAACGCGAGGGACATATTCAAGCTCGCACGGCGAGGCGGCCCCGCTTTATGCAACGTGGCCGTGACGAACGTCTGCAACGCCACGTGTGACTTTTGCAATTTCGCTTACGACAAGAAGAGGATCGGCGAACGTCGGTGGTTGGATGTCGAGCAGTTTGAGCGGGCGCTGGACATTTTGCACGCGCGCGACATACGCTACATCAGCTTTTTCGGTGGCGAGCCGCTGCTGCATCGACATCTGAGTGAGATGATCCGCATGACTACAGCCAAGCGCATGGCGCCTACCGTGATCACGAATGGCTGGCTGCTTCCCATGCAGCTTGATCGTCTCGCAGAAGCCGGCCTCAAAACGCTCTACATCTCAATCGATGCGGCGACGATTAAGGAGCACGAAGCAAACCGCGGCCTGCGCGGTCTGGGCGAACGCATCCGTGACGCCGTCTCCCGGATGGCGACTCTGGGCATGACGCCGCTTGCACAGGTGACAATGAATAAATTGATCACTGATTACTCCGCGCTCGTGCCGCTCCTGCGCGATCTCGGCTTCAGCGCGGTCGCCTTCTCGTATCCGCAGCAGGCCCAGCTTGGCTCGACTACGCTCGCCTGGTCGAATGAATCGGGGCTGGTTCAATTCACGAAACGGGACTTGAGTGCGGCGTTCGACGCAGTGGATGAGGTGCGTGGCTCATTCCGGGTAAATAATCCGCGGGCTTCGATTGCCGACATGAAACGGCACCTGCGCGGCGAGCCCGAACGCTTTGTCTGCTATGGGGGTTATAAGAGCTTCTACATGGATTGGAACTATGACATGTGGCGCTGCGATGCCTGGAAAGAGCGGCTCTGTTCGGTCTGGAACTTCGCCGAGACGCCAGCTATCCGGGACGGCTGTACGGCGTGCATTGCCGATTGCTATCGCGACTCGAGTATCATGCTTCATTTTGCGGTGTCGCTCAGCGATGCAATCGATGAGCTGGCATCGGGACGCGTGATGGCTGCGTTGAAGACGTTGGCGGACCGGCGCAATTTCATCTCCCTGAGCGCAGTTCTTGAAAACGCCGGTGTGCTGTCGCGGCTTGCCAAGCGTGGATGAAGCGGCAAAAGGAAGATTTTCTACGAGCCATGGCGGCGTGGGCACAACAAAACGTTAGTATCGTGCATCGCGCGGTTGGGTTGATACCGCTCCGCAGACTTCTTCGTGGACGCTGCCGGTTCAGACGCTTATCGTTTTTGGGAACTTTCGCGTAAGCTCAGCGAATCTCTCGTGCGCGCGATTACGCCTTCTGCGATCAAGTCGGCAAGAGTTCTATAGAAAGTCTCGTGGGTGAGCCCCAGATCGCTTGCAACATTCTTAAGAGTCCTATCCAGCTTCACTTTTCCAGAACCATCAGGAGCGGAAATCTGAATAAATTGAAGGATACGCTCGCGGGCCGAACGAAGACTGCGAAGTTCCAGGCTGATGCGAAGACTGTTACAGCGCTTTGCCTGCAGAGCCATGAACTCGGCGGCTAGATCCGGACGCTTGTGCAGCGCATTCCGGAGAGATTTTGTCGGGAATGCTCGCACGCGATATTTGGTTTCGGCTATGGCATCGCTGCAGTATCTGTCAGCGAACAATGCCGCTTCAGATTACGCATTCTCCAGAGCGAACCGTGTACAGTGGAACGCATTTGCCATCGATCGTAGTGGTGCATAGTTGAAGCCTCCCATATAGGACAACAGAAACAGCTTCGACCGGCTCGCCTTGATGATAAAGAGTTTCGTCTCGAGCGAGGTCGCGAGAACTCGACTCTTCTAAGGCTCACTCCAAATAGCCATTCTCGTGATTTCCTTGTGACTGGCCAATAATTTGGTTTCCTTCCAGTCCCACTCCGCCACAAGACGGCTGGCAAATCTAGGAATGACAGACCGCGATATACGATCTGTCTTCCCATATACGGCGTACGAGAAGCGAGTCGCCGGTTGCTCCTGGATGACGCGCAACCAGGAAGTTAGAGACCGAAACTCGGTTCAACATCGCGAAAAACGCCCATGTCAGTAACGTGCTACGCCGCGTCTTCAAGAGGTACCACTCTTGCGCACGTTCTGGATTATCGGCGATTCGGAGGTTGAGACCGCAACACAGCGTTATGGGGAAGTGACCTTTTGGCCGCGCAAACAGATCAACTGGGTCTTCGCAAGCTCCTAAGTTAACGCTTGTGGGGCAGCACCCCATAAGCGTTGTGTTGCCCCTCGCTACGGCTTTCGCGTTGCCGTCCAGCGACCGTCGGCTCGGCCTTCAACTCTCATTCGTCCACCAGCCGAATCGCCATCGATCCAGCCGGCGAGAGTCGCCGTGGCGGCCCCGGGATTGCCGAGTTGCCCACTCGGCCATTCTGCCTGGAAGCTCAGCTCGACGTAGCCGTCGCGCCATATTCCGGTGACGGGGCGAGCGTTACCGAGCGCGCCGGACCACGTTCCCGTCACTTTGCTGCCATCGCGTCCGAGCTGCACAGTGCCGTCAAACCTCCCGGCATCGCTCGAAAACCTCACCTGCCAAGTGCCGCTCGCGTCCGCGCCGTTCTTCACCGGCAATGGGGTCGAGTTAGTTACGCGGACATTTGAGAAATACGCCTCCTCGCCTTGGTAACCCCACAGCGCGACGCCACCCCGCAAATCTTGGCCCTTTAGGCCGTCCACCACGAGGCTTGGATTCTCAGACCCGTTCAGATAGAGTTTGGCGGAGCGGCCCTTTACCTCGATCCCGACTTTCGTCCAGGTCTCGAATTTCAAGTTTGCATAGGTCTCGTAGAGCCAAGGCCACTCTCGGCGTAGTTTGTACCAGTCGAAATCCGGCTCGGAGACGTATTGCACTGAATGGTTCCGCATCGCCTGATCATCCGAGCGCGCGTTCCCCGGCCGCAGATAGAAGAGTTCGTAACGCGAGGCGTCCGGTCGCGCCCTAAAGGCGATGCCGAAAAAGCCAGGCATTCTCACGCCCGGCGGCGTGGTGATCTTCAAGGCGATGTCCGCCTCGATGGTTCCATCCTGAAAGTCAGTGCCCCGCAAGAGCGCGAAGCCGTCCTTTTCCGTGTCGTTTGTGACACGCACGGCTTTACGCCCCTGGTATTCGACGGCGTCGGCCTTCACGTTAACCAGGACCAGATTCCTGGTGTCACTCAGCGCAAATGTTTGAATGTTGGACGCCGCTTGAGCGAAGCTGGCGCTGGCCAGTAAAATCGCGAAAAATTTATTCATGCCTGAGCGCCACCATGGGATCTACTTTGGCCGCCTGGCGGGCGGGAATGTAACTGGCGAGGAGGGCCACTGCGATGAGAAGCAGGGAGACGGCGACAAACGTCGGTGGATCGGTGGGCTTGACGCCATAGAGCAGGCTCGCGAGGTAGCGCGTTGACCCAAGGGCGGCCACGATCAATGCCGACGCCGAGTGCCGCGAGCTGGAATCCTCCTCGCACCACCATTTTCAGAACGTCTTCCGCGTGAGCCCCCAGCGCCATGCGAATGCCTATCTCCCCCGTGCGCTGTGACACCGAATAGGCAATCACGCCGTAGAGACCCATAATACCGAGCAACAGCCCCATGCCCCCGGCAACAGCCAGCATCACGAGCATGAACGAAGTACGCGCCATCGACTTGGCGTAATAATCGTCCAGCGTGTGAACCTCGAACAGCGGAAGGTTCGAGTCCACGGACCACACGGCTCTCTGCATATCGTTCATCAAGCTTTCCGAACCGGCACGCGGGCTGCGGATGGCGAAAATTACGTTGCGTTCCACGTACACGTCCGAACCGCCCCCCAGGTGGGCCATGAAGATTGGCCAATAGACGGAAGTAGGCGCTTCCTTAGCGAGGCGGCCGCGGCTTGCCCCCAGCGCAGCGCGGATGGTCAACTCCTGCTGGCGCCCGTTCGCCCTAACCAGAAGCAGGTTGGCGACGTTGGCACAGGCAATAACCAGCACAAAACCTTGCTTGCGTCCGGGCCTTCGAAATTCACTCG
>DATBEF010000018.1:0-74163 GCA_036269625.1 Bryobacteraceae bacterium
GTCGATTGGCATCCGCGGCTTTGGCTCGCGCCTCACGCGCTCCGTTCTGGTCCTGATTGATGGCCGAACCGTGTACACCACTCTGTTTGCCGGCACCTATTGGGAAGCGCAGGACACGGACATGCTGGACATCGACCGCATTGAGGTTATTCGTGGACCAGGCGGCGTCATCTGGGGCCCCAATGCCGTCGACGGCGTCATCAACGTAATAACCAAGAGTTCCAAAGATACCCAGGGTTTACTGGTCATGGCTCGCGGGGGCGACGTAGATCTTGGTAATGTAACCATCCGTTACGGCGGCGGTAACGGCCGCGATTTTACCTACCGCGTCTATGCCAAGGCTCAGGCCGATGCTCATGAATACCACTACGACGGGAACAACTACGACGCGTGGCGCTCTGCGCAAACCGGCTTCCGGATGGAGTGGAACGAAGGCCATCGCGGCGATTTCACGCTTCAGGGCGACGGGTATGTTGAAAAGTTCGGTGAAGGCGCCGGGGGCGTCAGCTATACGCCTCCTTATGCGCAAAATCTCTTTGGCTATGAATATCTGTCCGGCGGTAATATTCTGGGGCGCTGGCAGCGCACCTTCTCATCCGGTAATGATATTCAGATCCAGGCTTACATCGACCATACCAACCACCATGAAGTAAATCTGGCCGACTACCGCACCACGTACGATGTCGACTATCTGCAGCGCGTGAAACCCGGCTCGCGACAGGAAATCTCGTTCGGCCTGGGCGCGCGCGTTATTCCCATTTACGATCCAATCGTGGTGTCGGGCCTCACCTCTACTCCTATCCGCCGCACCGATCAGCTCTACACGGCCTTTCTCCAAGACGAAATTTCCCTTGTACCCGAGCGTCTTACGCTCACTGTTGGCACCAAGCTGCTGCACAGCAACTTTACAACGTTCGAGCCCGAGCCCAGCGCTCGGCTGGCGTGGACCCCCACGCAGAATCAAACCGTCTGGGCGGCCTTTACCCATGCCGTCCGCACTCCTTCCGATGTCGAGGAGAACTTCACCATAAGCGGTTATCTCGGCCCCACACCCTCCGGGTTGCAGGCGTTTGCTGCGTTCCTGCCGAATGCGAAGTTTGCGCCGGAACAATTGAATGGCTATGAACTGGGTTATCGCCGGCTGCTTCGAAAGAATGTCTTGATTGACTTCGCCGGATTCGCTAATCATTATCACGACCTGTTCGACGAAGAACTGGAAACGGGCGCCTTCTCTTTTTTTCCGTCGGACATGCCGCCACCCTTACACCTGGTAGTCCCTGTCCAGTCCCGAAACGGCCTTCTGGGGCACACAACCGGATTTGAGATTGCCCCCGAATGGCGTCCTGCTAAGTTCTGGCGATTACGCGGATCCTATTCCTATCTCGACCTGGTCCTCAAGAACGCCCCAACCGGCAGTGACGCCCTCAGCATTACGAGCGTCACAGGTGGCAGTCCCAAACACGAGATTATGGCGCAGTCGGCCTTTGACATCGGCAAGCAACTGCAGTTAGATCTCGATTATCGCTATATCAGCGCGCTCTGGGCCCTGGGAATCCCGGCCTATTCCACGGGCGACGCTCGCCTGGGCTGGCGGTTCCGCCCTGATTTTGAACTTTCGCTGGCTGGTCAGGACCTTCTGCAGCCTCATCACATGGAATACACCGCCGATGTCGGGCCGAACGTCGGCATCAGGCGCAGCGCTTATCTGCAACTTATCTGGACGAAATAGCCATGGCGCCCAGGTATGGCACACGCTCGCGATACCGGTTTTCGCCAGCCCTGGCCGAGTGTCTGCGGCGTCCCGTCTCCCGATTGGTGCTCACGGGGGCTCTCTTGTGGAGTCAGCCGATTCCCGCGATTCCAGCTGCAACGCCTTCGCTCGAATACGGCGTAAAAGCTGTCTTTCTTCTCAATTTCACAAAATTTGTCGACTGGCCGCCGGCCGCTTTCCCGGTCGCCGACGCGCCGCTCACCATCTGTATACTTGGCGATGATCCGTTTGGCCGAGCCATCGATCAGGTCGTCGAAGGCGAATCCGTTAATGGGCACAAGATCGTCGTGGAACGCCTGCGAGCCGATGAGCAGAAATCGTGCCAAGTTGCTTATATCGGCAACAACGGCACGATACCCGCAGCCTTTAGCGCACCGGGGTCAACCGTTCTCACGGTCGGAGAAGGCGACGACTTCCTTCACCAAGGCGGCATCGTCGCTTTCGTAATTGATAGCCGCCATGTTCGTTTCGACATCAAGCTGAGGGCAGCGACGAACGCCGGCCTGAAGCTGAGCGCCAAATTGCTCTCCGTGGCGAGGTCCGTTGAAAAATAACGCTCCATCCCGTCCACTCGAACGGTGGGACCGCAACTTGCGTGACATGCCCATCCGCCAAAAGCTGGTCCTGATCGGGATGGCCACCACCACTGTGGCCCTTATCTTAGCGGGGATCGGCATCATTTTCGCCGATTTCCTCCTGTTCCGCGGCTATCTTAGAAACGACCTCTCGGCGCTGACCCGCATCATCGCCGACAACACGACCGCCGCCCTTAGTTTCGATGATCCTGCCGTAGCTTCTGAGGCGCTCGCCAGCTTACACGCCCGGACCCACGTCGTGACCGCATGCGTCTTTCAGGTCAGTGGAAAACTGTTTGCAAAGTACACACGCGCCGGAGCAACCGCGGCCTGCCCTGCCCCGCAACTCGGCGAGCGCATTCGCTTCGATGAGGGCGTTCTCATCGTCTCCCGGCCCATTCTTCTCAATAACCGCCGGCTCGGCACTCTCGTCCTGGTATACGACCTCGGCGAAATCTATGAGCGTGTCCAACTATACGGCGCCACGGTCATCACCGTCTTTCTCTTGTCTACGTTCGTCGCATTTCTGTTGTCCTCGCGTTTGCGCTCTCTCATCGCCACGCCCATCATTGAACTCGCGCGGGTTACGACGCGTGTCTCCAAATCCCGCAATTACGGCATTCGGGCTCAGAAATTCTCGGGCGACGAACTTGGCGTCCTGGTGGACGCGTTCAATGAAATGCTATCGGGCATTCAATCGCGCGATAACGAGTTGCGCGAAGCGCTCATGACCCGCGAAGCGGCGCTGGAGGATACTCAAAAAGCGCGTCAGTCGCTCGAAGCCACTGTCGCCAGCGTCGCCCAGCTTAATGCGGAACTGCGCACGTCCAACGACAATCTGGCCCGGTCCAACGAAGATCTCGAACGCTTCGCCTTCATCGCCAGCCACGATCTGCAGGAGCCGCTGCGCATGATCACCATTTATTCACAGCTTCTAATCCGCCGCTTTGCAAACGTGGTCGAGCCGCAGGCCGCTGCCTATATCGAGAACATCGAGAGCGGCACGGAACGTATGCGCGCACTCCTGGCAGACCTCCTGGCCTACGCCGAAATTGGCGCCCGGGTCGATGCACCGGCTCAGCCGGTTGATTTGAATCTCGTCGTTCGAAAGGTGCGTGAAAATCTTTCGCTTGCCATAACCGAAAGCGGCGCCGTCATCACCGTCGCACCCCTGCCTGTTATTCGCGGGCTCAAAAGCCACTTTACGCCCCTGTTTCAAAATCTGATTGGCAACGCAATCAAATACCGCGGCGAGCTGCCGCCCAAAATCGATATTGGCGCCACTCGCATGGACGGTGACATTCAGATCCACATCTCGGATAACGGCATAGGCGTCGCCCCCGAGTATCATTCCAGAATTTTCGTTGCTTTCAAACGGCTGCACACTAATAAAATCCCCGGCACAGGTATCGGCCTGGCCATTTGCCAAAGAGTAGTTGAGCGATACGGCGGCCGCATTTGGGTGGAGTCCGATCTGGGGCAAGGATCAAATTTCGTTTTCACTTTGCCCGCGAACTTAGTAGCTACCGCCAATGGCGAACAGACATAATAAGACCGGTTGCCGTAAGTTACCCATAGGAGCTACTACGATCCCGCGCGTTCCCTGTGCTGCGCCCTCGACGAGTGGCTTCCGTTAGAATCGGCCGCCGGAGGGTCTTGCGAGTTATTGCGCTCCGCCGCCGCCTTTTCGATTTCCGAGTTCATTTCGCCGCCGATCAGAATTGATCCGTTCGTTACATAGAGCCACAACAGGAGCATCGCGACGCTGTTCAGATGTCCGTAAGCATGCGAATAATCGTTCACATGATCGAAATAGAAGCGAACGGCGAGGGTAGAGCCCACCGAGATGACGTACGCGCAGATGGCGCCAGGTGTACTCCACCGCCATTCATGATCGCGGAGATTAGGCGCGAAGCGATAGAGCGCCGCGAACGACAATAACAGCAACGCACTCAAAACGACCCATTGGATGGCGCGAAGCGCAATCCCGGCGGGAAGCACATGAGCTTGCAGCCGCGCGCCAAAAAAGATGAGCACAACCGCGATGGAACCGCTTGCTCCCAACGAGATGGTCAGGCCGACGATGGTCACGGCCAATTTCCACCAGGAGCGCCGTTCCTCTACTTCGTACGCCTTATTGAGTCCGTAAATCATGGCCCAGGTGCCGTTCAAAGCTGCCCACAGAGCTCCGGCAAATATGGGAATGAGCCGCGCGCCTGATACGGCCCGCTCGTTGAGCTCATCGAGCATGGTCTTTAACAGTTGCGAGACTTGGCCCGGAAGAACCTGGCTCGACAGACCTTGAATTGCATTCTTCATCTCCTCGCTCAAGTGCGGAACGCGGGCGCTGACCGCGAGAAAAACCAAAAGCGACGGAAAGATGGCCAAAAAGTGATAGAAGGCCATTCGGCTGCCTTGTCCAAACACAGCATCCTGCCACGATTCCCGAGCAGTCCGGCGAAGTAACTCTCGTAGTGACAGGCCGCCCAGAGTCCAGAGATTCAGCATGCGCCTTAATCTATTGTCAGGGGGAACGGCTCCACGCCCCATAAGCGTTACCTTAAGGTCGATAGCTTCCGGATCGTGAGGGCTGCTGAGATTGCTTGAAAGCTCGCTGGCGACGACCGAAGAAGACATCGCAGATTAGTCAGAACGTGCAACAAAAAACGGCAGGCCAAAATGACAAGCAATGTGCGCAGTGCTAAGGGGTTTTTCATTTCGCCGCCGAGCGGCTCTAAGCCGTAGTCTTGCTCGTCGCATTCAGCCGGACCGCACTCCAGACAAGGGCGGCAGAAGATACCAGCGAGAACCCAGCCTGAACAAGGCCGAAGTAGCGCATGCTGAGAACAATGCTGGCAACTTGGGTTGCGCAAAGCAGCCAAGTGATCGTGCGCGCCAGCGGTATTTCCGCGATGGTGGCAGTGCTCAAGCGCCACGCCACTATCGCCGAGAAGAAACCGGAAACCGACACGGCGAGACCGAATCCCATGTAGAGATCCATCCAATGGACGGTCGCGCTCCCGAACGCGAACGGCACACTTCGCATGGCTTCCATGACCTCAAGGCCCTGTTGAGAGGCTGGCCGGAACGTTTGAAATCCTACGGTATGCCCTAAGGCAAAGAGGAACAAGATGATTGAGGAAATGCGCAACGGTAACTTGGCTCGCATGGGTCTCCTAATGATGACTGACTCTGTGCCTATGCGGGGAAGGACTCATCCGCGATCACTTCGAGAATTTGCTTCGTGTAGCGCTCGGGCCGTGGCTTGAACGTCCACTGAGCCGGCCTCACCATCGTGGCTGATCCGGTCAGACCGTCGCGTGTTTGTTCGAGAAAAAGTCGGCCCTGGCTTTGGTCGGCGGAGGTCAGGCCCGTAGGCGTGAGAGTTGAAGTTCTGGCTGTCATATTGTCTCCCTCTGCAATTGCGGCGCATGGCCAACGCGATTTCGACATCGACGTGCCCAGTCAGACGACGCGCGGGCACGCCGGAATCGACAATAGGAGCCGCCTTTTTCTTTTGGGGGGGGGACGAAGGCTGCTGCCTTTTGTGCTGGATCATCAGACCCATCCTTCGCGAATCGCGGAGGGTGGGCTGGTGTTCACTTGAAGTCACCCTGCGTGAACTGTCTCGTTGATTCGCGAGCAGACAACGTGCCGCGTATTTGGTTCGGAAGGTTCTTATCAACGAGAAATCGAATCCGCGATAAATAGAGCAAGTGTGGAACGTGCGTATCGAGTGATTCCGATTCTCCTTCCGGGCTCTGACCCGTAATCGCTCCCATTGGCGTTGAGCAGGTTCCAGTGGGTTGACCTTCGAGACGGCATAACCTCTGATGCCCTTCGAACGCTAGTTCAAGCTCTGCAATAGTCTGAGCAGACAAAGCAGAACATGCGGGCCTCCGAGCAGATCGTCGGCATAGAAGAAAACAAATTTGCCTTGAGTTAGCGCTTATGTCCACGCCCCAAATCGCTTTACCGGCCGACTTGACTCGATAGGGGAGGGGGGTATATACTTGAATCAAATGCCGACTAAGAAAACCGCGGTCCAGGCCGTCGCGGAGGCCGCCCCCGATGCCAGTTGCGGATGCTCGCATAAGCAGGAGGAGCGGAAAGCGGTAGCGGTCGATCCTGAAATCAAGATCTCCAATATAAAGCGCCTTCGCCGCATTGAAGGCCAAATCCGCGGGCTCCAAAAAATGGTTGAGGAAGAACGCTACTGCGCCGATATTGTCGTTCAAATCTCTTCGGTGCAGGAGGCTTTGCGGGGCGTCGGCCGCTCCCTGATGCGCAACCATCTCCGCCACTGCACTGCTCAGGCAATTCGCAGCGGCACGGAAGAGCAGGCCTCCGCGCAATATGAAGAACTTCTCGAATTGATTTATAAACATCTGCGTTGAAGTAGGAAACACTCATGGAAGTAGAACAAAAAGTAACAGTGAAAGATCCTGTTTGCGGCATGATTGTGGACCCGCACACAGCTAAAGCGCACACCGGCTATAAGGGCGTCGAGTATTATTTTTGTAGCCCCAGTTGCCGAAGTAAGTTCGAGCAGGGTCCCAACAAATATCTAAGCCGCCGCGCTCCCGCAAGTGAAGGCCTGGTTGTTCTCGGAAGTACGCCAGCGGCTGCAAAGCCCTCTCAAAAGCAAGTTGCCCACCCGCCCGAGGACTCCGCCGAATACGTCTGTCCAATGGACCCCGAGATTCACCAACTTGGGCCGGGCGTGTGTCCGAAATGCGGAATGGCGCTGGAGCCTGCTTCGGTCGCACACCTGCCCGTGCGCGTCGAGTACACGTGCCCCATGCACCCGGAAATTGTCCGAAGCGAGCCGGGTTCATGCCCCATCTGCGGAATGGCACTGGAGCCTCGCGAAGTCACCGCGAGCGAAATCAATCCCGAATTGGTGGACATGAAGCGGCGGCTGCTAATCGCCGCTTCGTTAACTGCGCCGCTTCTATTATTGATGTTCCTCGACTTGTTCCCTCGTCTGCATTGGCCTTCAAGCGCAATCGCGGGCTGGCTACAACTCGCGCTCGCGACGCCAGTCGTCTTATGGGCCGGGTGGCCGTTCTTCGTGCGAGCTTGGTTGTCCCTCGTGAACCGGCATTCGAATATGTTCACGCTGATTGCGCTCGGGACGGGAGCGTCCTACCTGTTCAGCCTGGTCGCGTTGCTGTTCCCATCTTCAATTCCCGCGTCCTTTCGCATACACTCGGGCCAGGCGCCGCTTTACTTCGAACCCGCTGCGGTTATCACAACGCTGGTATTGCTGGGCCAGGTGCTCGAATTACGCGCCCGCAGCCAAACCAGCACGGCGCTGAAGTCTCTGCTGAGCCTTGCTCCTAAGACCGCCAGGCTGGTTGACGATTCAGGGCACGAAAAGGATCTGCCTGTCGACCGGATACAAGTCGGTAACATTCTGCGTGTGCGGCCGGGCGAAAAAGTGCCCGTGGACGGCGTAGTGACCGAAGGCCTGAGCTCTGTTGATGAGTCTATGATCACGGGAGAGCCGATGCCCGTTGAGAAGGATCCCGGCGCTCGCGTTACCGGAGGGTCCATTAATGGAACAGGCAGCTTTCTCATGCGGGCAGACCGCGTCGGAAGCGATACCCTGCTCAGCCAAATCGTTCGCCTGGTCAGCGAGGCTCAGCGAACCCGCGCCCCTATTCAACGCCTCGCGGATGTCGTCGCATCCTGGTTTGTTCCGGCCGTTGTTCTCGCGGCGGCGATCACTTTCCTCGGCTGGGCATTCCTTGGGCCCGAGCCGCGCCTCGCGCACGCTTTCCTTAGCGCCGTCGCTGTCTTGATCATCGCCTGTCCTTGTGCGCTTGGCTTGGCTACACCGATGTCCGTGATGGTCGGTACGGGCCGAGGCGCCACGGCGGGCGTTCTCGTGCGAAATGCCGAAGCTTTGGAGGGGCTCGAAAAGGTGGACACGCTGGTGGTGGATAAGACCGGAACTCTGACCGAGGGCAAGCCCCGGCTCACCAGCATCGTTGCGTTGAAGCACCAGGAGTCGGAGTTGCTGACTCTTGCCGCAAGCCTGGAGCAGTCCAGTGAACATCCGCTTGCCGCCGCCATTCTCTCAGGCGCCAAGGAACGCGGTCTGACTCCGCGCAAGGTGGTTGAGTTTCAATCAATTCCTGGCAAGGGCGTGCGTGGAATTGTCGACGGTCGCACAGTCCTGTTTGGAAACCGTGGCCTTTTGGAAGAGGCCGGAATCGGTGTCGCAGATTTGCTTTTGAAGGCTGAAGAGCTTCGTTCCGAAGGCCAAACCATCACGTTCGCGGCTGTTGATGGGGAACTCGCCGGGATGATCGGAGTGGCCGATCCGATCAAGCGCTCGACGCCTGAAGCCATCAAAATCCTGCATAGTGAGGGCGTTCACATCACAATGCTCACGGGGGATAGTCGCACGACCGCGTTGGCGGTTGCCCGGCAGCTTGGTATCGACAATGTGGAAGCGGAACTATTTCCGGCTCAGAAAGCAGAAGTCGTCAAGAAGCTCCAGTCGCAAGGCCGAACGGTTGCCATGGCCGGCGATGGAGTGAATGACGCCCCAGCGCTAGCCCAGGCTCAGGTAGGCATAGCCATGGGGAGCGGCACCGACGTGGCGATTCAGAGCGCCGGTATCACCCTGGTTCAGGGCGATCTGCGAGGAATCGTCCGTGCCCTGCACTTGAGCCGCATCACCATGCGCAACATCCGCCAAAATCTGTTCTTCGCCTTCGGCTACAACGTGCTCGGCATACCGATTGCAGCCGGTGTCCTCTATCCGTTCTTTGGAATTGTGTTGAGTCCGATGATTGCGAGCGCCGCCATGACCTTCAGCTCCGTCTCAGTTATCTCGAATGCTCTACGACTGCGATCGGCAAGGCTCTAGCGGTGTTCCACCAGGTGAGCGTCTGGTTCTTAATCCTCTCGGGAATCTCATTTCTGGTCATTACTATTGATGTGATCAATCATCCCCAGAAGATGAAGGTCATGAACGTGGTGTGGCCGATCACCGCGCTCTACTTTGGTCCCTTGACGCTCTGGAGCTATTACAGTTTCAGCCGCGGCCAAGAGGACAAGCCTTACTGGCGGAAAGTATGGGATGGCGTCACCCACTGCGGCGCCGGTTGCACGTTGGGTGACCTTATCGCCGAGTGGTGCGTGTTCCTTGCCGGTTTTACGATTCTCGGCTCTAAGTTACTTACCGACTACTTACTGGATTTCTGCGCCGCCTACGTTCTCGGAATCGCGTTTCAATATTTCGCCATCGCACCCATGCGCAACATTTCCGGATGGCCGGCTATCAAGGCCGCTCTCAAAGCCGACACCATTTCACTTACCGCTTTTGAGATCGGGCTTTTCGCAGTTATGTATTGGATGCATTGGCACTTTCATCCGCATTTAACGCCCACGCAGCCGGAATACTGGTTTTTGATGCAGATCGGAATGATCGTCGGCTTCTTCACCAGCTTTCCGGCCAACTGGTGGCTCATACGGAAAGGTTGGAAGGAAGCTATGTAGGATGCAATAATTTGGGAACTGGAAATGACTTATCAAAGTGGCCAGAGCTAGCTAACCTTAACTAAGACTGCACCGCTCTTCCCATAACCTCGCCCGAAGCTAAGCCAGCCGGTCTTTGCGGTAAAACCGTCAGCGGTATCGTAAACGTAAACGTGGAACCGACGCCCTCCTCGCTGTCTATAACCAGCGATCCGCCCATCTGGTTCACCAGACGCTGGCATATGGACAGGCCCAGCCCGGTTCCGCCATATTTTCTGGTCATCGACCCATCCGCTTGTCGGAATGGCTCAAAAATGGTCTCCCAATGCGCGCGCGGAATACCGATACCCGTATCCTCCACTTGAAAACAGGTCAGCACTCGCCCATCGCTCTCGGCTTCCGTCGAAACCTCCACTCGAACTTTGCCTTTGGCCGTAAACTTGATCGCATTCCCCACAAGATTGGTCAGAATCTGACCCAACCGCATCGGATCGCCTTCCACCCACTCGGGCGCGTTATCCGCAATGTGCACCTCAAATCCAAGGCCCTTCTGCCGCGCCGAAGCCGGGAAGGCCCCGACCGTCCGGCCGATGCACTCGCGCAATGAAAACGGAACGCAGTCGAGCTCGAGTTGGCGTGCCTCAATTTTCGAAAAATCGAGAACATCGTTCAACAGTGCGAGCAATGATCGCGCGGAAGACTCCGCCACCTGCAGGTATTCTCGTTGCTCTTCGGTCAGCCCAGTCCCCAAAGTGAGTTCCGTCATCCCCAGGACGCCATGCAGAGGCGTGCGAAGTTCATGGCTGACGTTAGCTAAAAATTCGTCTTTCAGCCGATTCGAACGCTGCGATTCCTCGAGTAGTTTTTCAATCTGTTGCTTGTGCCGCTCAACAGTTACCTTTTCTTTTCGTATCTCCCGGGTCCGTAGCATGACGGCGAGCGATAACTCATTCCGCTGTTGAGTAAGACGCCGCAAACGGCGGCGCGCAAAGGCACTGGCGAGCAGGAATAAGCAGGCGGCTGCCGCGAGTAAAGAAGACGGCAGCTCCCAATGGCTCAACGCATTGGCAAAGGCGCTCAATAACATACGTATCGCCAAAATCCGCTACGACCTGTAGTTGTCTCAGAAAATCCCTAAGAGCCTTCTCCAAAATCTTCCGTATTACCGCTGGCCTGTACACTGGTGTAACCGGGCCCATTCCGCATTCCCATGAAAATCTGCTATTTCGACGCATTTTCCGGCATCAGCGGCGACATGACTGTCGGCGCACTCCTTGATGCCGGCGCGCCCTGGACCGGCGTTGAAGCCGCTCTCACCAGCCTTAAGCTGGGCGCCACGGTCCGCGTAGAGAAAACCAAACGCCGCGGAATGGCAGCTTCCAAATTCACCGTCGATAGCGGGGAGCAAAAGGCGCACCGGCATTTGCCACATATCGAGAAGATCATCCGCGCCGGAGATCTTTCCTCCGGCGCTCAGGAGAAAGCACTCGCCGTTTTCCGCCGTCTTGGGGAAGCAGAGGCCCAAACCCACAATGTCCCTATCGAGAAGGTGCATTTTCACGAAGTCGGAGCCGTCGATTCCATTTGCGACATTGTCGGAGCCTGTGTCGCCTTAGACCTCCTCGGCATTACCGAGGTACGTAGCTCCCGAGTCAACGTCGGCAGCGGAACTGTCCAGACCGAACACGGCTTGCTGCCCGTCCCCGCCCCTGCGACCGCCGAACTCCTCAAGGATTGCCCAGTCTACTCCGCGGGACCCGAATTTGAGTTGACCACCCCTACCGGCGCTGCCCTCCTCGCGACACTCGCCACCGGTTTCGGGGGCGTCCCCCCAATGCGTGTTCTCTCCCAGGGCTTCGGCGCCGGAGATAAGGACTTCCCTTCCCAGGCAAACCTCTTGAGGGCGCTCATCGGCGAGCCAACCGGCGCTTCGGAAGCCACAACGGTTTCGGTAATCGAAGCCAACATTGACGATTCAACCCCGCAAGTACTTGGATTCGCAGTGGAACGGCTCTTTGCCGCTGGCGCCTTGGATGTGACCCTCTCCCCCATATTCATGAAGAAGAATAGGTCAGCTAACACTTTAACTGTTATCTGCAGCCCCGACAAAACAGAGGAATTGTCTGCAATTTTGTTTGCCGAGACCACTACCCTTGGACTGCGCATCCACCAAGCTGAGCGCCGGGTCCTTCCCCGCCAGGTCGCCGAAGTCGATACTTCGTTTGGTAAAATCCGCGTAAAATACACAAACGAAAGCAACTTCACACCGGAATACGAAGACTGCCGGAAGCTCGCGCTGGACCATGGAGTTCCCGTTAGGACCGTGATCGCCGAAGCCAATCTGGCCTTCCTTAGTCAGAGACCTCACTAAAATTTGATGAGCAAAGGCAAGTACTACCTCACTACTCCGATCTACTACGTCAATGCCGCGCCGCATATCGGCCACGCTTACACCACCATTGCGGCCGAGACCATCGCGCGCTTGAAACGTATGCAGGGTTACGACGTGATCCTCACCACCGGTACCGACGAACACGGCACGAAGGTGGAGCGCGCGGCCCGAGCCCAAGGCAAGACGCCCGAAGCCTTCGTCGACCTCATCTCTCATGAGTTCAGAACCCAATGGCAGAAATTGGATCTGGAGATTGACCGGTTTCAGCGCACGACTGCCCCGAATCACGCCAAGCTGGTGAACCAGTTGTTCGAGGATTGCCGGAAGAACGGCTACATCTACAAAGGCAAGTACACCGGTTTCTACGCTGTGGTGAGCGAATCGTTCGTGAACGACGCCAAGCCGGGCGATATCGACCCCGAAACCGGCAAGCCATATGAAGAGGTCACTGAAGAGAACTATTACTTTAAGTTGTCGGCCTTTACCGACACGCTGCTCAAGTTTTACGAGGCGAATCCGAAATTCATTCAACCCGAAATCCGGCGCAATGAAGCGCTGGCCTTCGTGCGGCAAGGATTGCAGGATCTTTCGATCACGCGGACCAGCATCAAATGGGGCATTCCGGTCGATGCCGACCCAGCGCACGTGTTCTATGTCTGGTTCGACGCCTTGACTGCGTACGTCAGCGCCGTCGAAGACGAAGGCTACTGGCCAGCCGATCTGCACCTGATCGGTAAGGAAATTCTTAAGTTCCACACCGTCTATTGGCCAGCGTTCCTCATGGCGGCAGGCTGGGAACTGCCGAAGG
The DNA here is from genome assembly GCA_036269625.1 of Bryobacteraceae bacterium. Classification (GTDB taxonomy): domain Bacteria; phylum Acidobacteriota; class Terriglobia; order Bryobacterales; family Bryobacteraceae; genus Bog-105. Next base: position 13,041 of record DATBEF010000018.1, read on the forward strand.
AAGTGTTCGCCCATGGCTGGCTGCTGTTTGAAAACGACAAAATGAGCAAGTCGCGTGGCAATATCGTCCGGCCCTCCCCGATCGTTGAAGTGATGGGCGTGGATGCGCTGCGCTATTTCCTGCTCCGCGAAATTGTGTTTGGGCAGGATGGAAGCTTCAGCTTCGACGCGCTCGTAGGACGGTACAACGCCGATCTGGCAAACGGACTGGGAAATCTGGCCAGCCGGACCCTGAACATGATCCAGCAGTACCGCGGGGGCTTCGTCCCGCGTTCCGACGGCGACGTTTCAATCGCCGAGGCGGCAACCCGCGGCACTGTCCATGCATTGAGAGCTTACAAAGCGTTCGATTTTTCGAAGGCGCTCGAACACATCTGGACCATCATTTCCGCCCTGGACAAGTTCATCGTGGAGCGCGCGCCGTGGAAACTGGCGAAGGACACTTCCGAACCCGCGCAGAACAAGCTGGATGAGACGCTCTATACGGCGCTCGAAGCGCTGCGGATCGTCTGCGCGCTGGTCAGTCCGGTCCTGCCGCACGCGGCCGAATCCATTTGGCGGGAGATGGGCTTCGTCCAACCCATCAGCACCATCCGAACTGAATCCCTCGATTGGGGCGGCCTCACGCCTGGACAAGAGATTGGTCACATTACTCCCGTTTTCCCGCGCCTTGATCCGAAGCCGACGATCGAGAAGATGATGGAACTCGAGATCGTTGAAAAGAGTCGGCAATCCGCGGTTTTGGGGAAACCGCCGGAAGCGGAAACGAAGCCCGAAATCGCGCCCATTAGCGATCAGATCTCTATCGACGATTTCGCAAAGGTGGATCTTCGCGTGGGCGAAGTGAAATCGGCCGAGCCGGTGAAAGGCGCCGACAAACTGCTTCATTTGCAAGTCGATATTGGCGAGGCAGAGCCACGCACGATCGTCGCGGGCATCGCGCTCGCGTATAAGCCGGAACAGCTCATCGGCCGCAAGGTCGTGATCGTGGCGAACCTGCAGCCGCGCAAGCTCCGTGGCATTACGTCACACGGGATGATTGTGGCCGCCAGTATCGAAAACGGACCGCCGGTTTTGGCCGGATTTCTCGAAACTATTCCAAACGGAGCCCGGCTCAAATAAACTTATTTGTGAGAATAGTATTTTTACTTACTTCCCGGGTACAATCGTAACGTGGCGGAAACGATTGAATCTCTCGCGCCCTGGTTTTACGAGTTCGACCTGGGACCTCTCGGGCGAACGGCGTCGATGCTTCCGCCCGAAGTTCAACCCATTCATGCAACTCGCCTGGCGATGGTTAATTCCGCCATCGATCAGCACTTCACGAGGGATCGTCTGCGTCAGATCTCCTGCCTGGATATCGCCTGCCACGAAGGCTTTTACTCGGTTGAAATGGCCAAGCGTGGCATTCCCCATGTCTTAGGAGTGGATGTGCGCGAGGAGAGTCTGCAAAAAGCGCGATTCGTCGCGAACGCACTTAACATGCAAGGCCTGGCATTTCAAAATTTCAACGCTGAGCAAATTCGGCCGGAGAGTATTGGGCAGTTCGAGCTCACTTTGTTTCTAGGACTGCTGTACCATCTTGAAAATCCAATGCTCTGCCTGCGAAACGCCTTTGCCGTGACGACTGAGCTCTGCGTTCTGGAAACGCAGGTGATCGACGACGTCGAGGGTGAGACCGAATGGGGCGCCAGCGGCTGGAAGCGAAAATATCAGGGCATTCTAGCCCTCATTGACGAGACTCCGGAGTTCGATCAGAACAATCGGGAGACGGGGGCGACGCCGCTCGCAACCTGTCCATCGCGTAAAGGACTTGTGAGCATGTTGAGGCACGCGGGCTTCGCACGTGTCGAGTTCATCGCGCCGCCTGCAACGGCATACGAGCAACTCGCGCGGGGCAAGCGCGTGGTCTGTGCGGCTTACAAATCGTAAGCGGTCCGAAGCGAATGTCCTCCATTACTGCGCGCGTGGTCGTGGCGATTCCCACGTTGAACGCTGGGCCCGCGCTATCAGAATGCCTGGTATCGCTTGAAGCGCAATCCTTTCGCGATTTTGCTGTTGTTGTCATCGACAACAGCGGGAAAGATCTGGCGGGAGGCCTTACGAGCACGAATTTTCCGCTTCACATCATCCGCAATGACGGGAACGTTGGGTTTGGATCGGCGATTAATCAAGCGATCGCCTCCTCCTCCGGCGAGTATGTAGCCACTTTGAACGACGATTGCGTCGCGTCCCCGGAATGGCTCGCAGAACTCGTGCGAGTCGCCGACCGCGAGTACGAGATTGGGCTTTGCGCGGCCCAGGTCCTCTTAGCCGAAACCGGGATGATCGATTCCGTCGGTATGGTGATAGCACGGGACGGGACCAGCAAGCAGCGGGGATTCGGTCAGGCGCCGGACCGATATCAGAAAGACTCGGAAGTTCTGTTTCCCAGCGGTTGTTCGGCGCTCTATCGCCGCGACATGCTTTCCGATGTGGGCGGTTTCGATGAAAGCCTATTTCTCTACTGCGAAGACACGGATCTCGGGCTGCGGGCCCGCTGGGCAGGTTGGCAGGCCTATTACGCCGCCAAAGCGGTCGTGAAACACCGTTATTCTCATTCGGCAGGCAGAAGTTCGGAGCTAAAAGCCTTGCTGGTGGAGCGAAATCGGCTTACTACGGCCTTCAAGAACTTTCCGCGGCGTGAGCTGCTCGTAGTTCCTATTGCCGGGCCAATCCGATATTTCTTTCATCTGATCGCGCTAATGCTGGGCCGCGGCATCACAGCCGATTTCAACCGCCAATCGCCGGGGCTCTGGCGCTTTCCCGCAATTCTCTGGAAGGCCCATTGGCATCTACTTCGGCATTGGAGCGTTATCCGCAAAAAACGTGGCTCCATCAAGCGGCGGCTGGAACCCAGGCAAATGTCCGTCTTATTAAAAAGGCATCGGATATCCCTTTATGCGGTGGCATCGTTATGAAGCTTGATTCCCGGCGTTCGCCGCTGATGGTATTGATTCCGGCCTTCAATGAACAAGGCGCAATCGCAAACGTGATCCGGGAGGTCGGTCAAGCGATGCCTGGCGTGCCGGTGTTGGTGGTGGACGATGCTTCAGCCGACGGTACCCGTATGGTGGCTCTCCAGGCGGGAGCAGCCGTGGTTTCTGTCCCAGCTCACCTCGGCCTTGGGGGCTGCGTGCAAGCGGGCTATAAGCTCGCTTTTGAATCGGGCTTTAAATACGTGATCCGCGTGGACGGAGATGGGCAGCACAATCCGGCAGACATTCCGCGCCTGTACGATGTCCTGCGCGAATCCGGCGTTGAAATGGTGATCGGCTCGCGCTTTAAGAATGGCAATGGGGAACACACCAGCCTCTCGCGGGCTGCCGGCATACACCTGTTTCGTGCAATCCTACGCATCATTTTGGGCAAGCCCGTGCATGATCCGACTTCCGGATTTGTTGGTGTAAATCGAAAAGCTTTGGGCGTATTCACGAAGAGCTTCCCATTGGAATATCCGGAAATCGAAACGCTGGTGGTCCTGCAGCGCCGCCGCTTTCGCTTCCTGGAAGTGCCTTGCGTCATGCGCAAACGGCAGACGGGACGATCCAGCATCACACCTGGGAAATCTTTCTATTACATTGTGCATGTGCTGCTGGGAGTTTTTGTAAACGTGCTGAAATTCGATGGCAGGCAGCTACGCCTTGATCGCGATGCAACACTTTCTAGACCTGATTGCCGCATTTAGCCTGATACTGATCGCTTTCGTATTGGTGACGCTCCGCCGCGAGCGCATACGAGTGGAATATTCGGTTAGTTGGTTGGCCGCCGGCGTGCTGCTGCTTCTGCTTTCCCGGTCAAGTGTAGTGTTGAACTGGATTGCGGAATTTCTACGGCTGGAAAACCCGCTGCTCGCTCTTCTGGCACTGGTCTCAATCACATTCCTGATGGTGTTTTTCCGGTTCTCCGTCATCCTGTCTCAGCTGAAGGATTCGAATGTCGCCGCCGCGCAGCGGGTAGCCATTCTGGAGTATCAGTTACGCGAATTGCATGAAGAAAAGCAAGCAGCCCAAAGCCGCGCTTAAGAGTCCGAAAGCTCTACCGGCATTGGCGGAGAGTCCGAGTGCGCCGAACGTATCCTGGCAGATCGCCGGGCTATTCGGAGCGGCCATCCTGATTGCGTTTTTGGTGTACGGCCCCGCAATGGACGGCCCGTTTCTTTACGATGACCGTTATCTGCCATTCCTGGATCGCCATCTGATTGGCCAACCGTTCACAGCCTGGCTGATCGGTTTGCGGCCGTTTGTCAACTTAAGCTTTTGGTTAAACGCGCAGATCTCCGGAAGCGAAACATGGTCCTATCATGCCGGGAATATTCTTCTGCATGCATTGAACAGTGTTCTGGTTTTCTTTATCGCTCGATGGTTTCTAGGGCGAGTGGGAACGCCGGAAAAGCAATTGAATGTTTTGTCGGCCATAGCGGGGGCGCTGTTCCTGGTTCATCCCTTACAGACCGAAGCCGTCGCCTATGTCACCAGCCGATCCGAGACACTGGCCGTCCTTTTTTTCTATGGGGCCTTTGCGCTCTTTCTGTATCGGCGGAAGGGTGGTATCGATTGGCTGTCCGCAATCGGCGTGCTGGCTCTATTTGCGGCGGCGCAGATGACCAAAGAATATTCTGTCGTCTTCCCTGCCCTGCTCCTTCTTACGGATTGGTTGTTTCCCGCCGGGCCGGACAGCCAACGGCACTCGGCAATTGGAACGATAAGGCAGAATTGGCGCCTCTACAGCCTGTTGCTGGCCGGAGCGGCTATCGGTGGCGCATTAATCATCCGCGTGCTCGCACACACCACAAGCGCCGGCTTCCATCTGAAAGAGGCGAGCCCGTCGCAATACTTTCTGACAGAGTGCCGGGCTATTTGGGTATATTTGCGCCTAGTCGTGCTGCCGTTTGGGCAGAATGTAGACCCCGATTTTCACTTCAGCCGCGGACTCGATCCACTCGCAGTGGTGGGCCTTCTGGGACTGTCGGCGCTGGTGGCGGTGTCGTTGATCTTTCGTAGACGATATGCATTGGCAGCATTTGGATTTCTTGCAATGCTCCTGTGCCTGGCGCCCACGTCTTCGCTACTACCGATCGCCGATCCGCTTGCGGAGCATCGCATGTACCTTCCCATGTTCGCCGTTGTTCTGATCGGGTTAGAGTTTCTGCGCCGGTGGAACGTCGACCAGGGGCGAATGATTGGCGCCGCTGCTGTGGCGCTGTTGCTGTGCACGTATCTGTCGTTTGCAAGAAGCTCACTGTGGGCAAATGAGATCGGGCTATGGCAAGACTCTGTGAACAACAGTCCTCGGAAGTTGCGGCCACATTTCCAGCTTGCGTTCTCCTATTACCGAGCCGGACGATGCGGCAATGCAGTAGAAGCGTTTCAAAAGGCCGCTCAAATCCAGACACCCTCGTTCGAATTGCTGCATGACTGGGGAGAAGCTGCCGATTGCACCGGGGATGAAACACAAGCCCTGGCTCTGTTTCAACGAGCGGAGCAATTGCAGAGCGAAGACGGTCTGGTGGCGTCGCAAATCGGCATGATTCTGGCCAAGCAGAAACGCTACGGCGAAGCGCTGGCGGAATTGAACAAGGCGCAAGGAAAGAGTCCGGATCTGGCCCCGATTTACGCCTACCGTGGCAACATCTATTACGCGCAAGGTGATTTCGCGAAGGCGGTGGACGAGTTCCAGCACGCGCTGCTGATTGATAGCGAGAATCGCATGGCCATTGACGGCATCGTGGCGGCGAGAAGACGGCTCAGCGCATCGGCGAACGCAAGCATTAACCCAGCTCGGCAATGAGAGTTGGCGTCAACGCGCTCTATCTTCTTCCTGGCGCTGTTGGTGGAACTGAGATTTACCTGCGTCAGCTGCTCCAGGCCATCGCGCGGCAGGATCGCGAGAATGAGTATCTGGTATTCACCAATCGCGAGACCGGTCCGGATTTGATCCCGGCCTCTCCGCGCTTCCGGCATTGCCCCCAGAATGTACACGCCGCGAGCCGGCCGGCGCGTATCCTGTATGAGCAGTTCCGCCTTCCCGCTGCACTGCGCCGGGAGCATGTGGACGTTCTATTTAATCCTGGTTTCACCGCACCTTACTTCGCGGGTATGCCGATGGTCACCGTATTTCACGATCTACAGCATGTGCGCCATCCCGAGTACTTCAAACGAACGGATCTTCCGTTCTGGCAATTCCTGCTGTGGCAATCGGCAAAGCGCTCACAACGCCTGATTGCGGTGTCCGCGGCCACGCGCAGCGATCTGCTCGATCACTATCGGGTGCCGCCGGGTCATGTGGTCACAATTCACCACGGCGTCGAAGACGAATTCTTTCGCCTGGAGCGGCAAGTCGACGAAGTGAACCCGTACATCCTGTGCGTTTCCACGCTTCACCCGCACAAGAATATCGAGCGGCTGCTACGCGTGTTTCAACGGATTCGCAAGAACTCGCCCAGGCTTCGCTTGATATTAGCCGGCATGCGCGGCTTCCATGCCGAACGCATCGAACGGATGATCGGCGATCTGGAACTGTCGAGCGCAGTCACGATCACCGGCTGGATTGCTCGCGAAGATCTGTACGGTCTGTATCGCGGCGCGAAGATTTTCGTCTACCCATCGATGTTTGAGGGTTTCGGCATGCCTTTGCTCGAAGCAATGGCGGCGCAAGCGCCGGTCGCCTGCTCCGCCATTCCGCCGCTGAAGGAGATCGCGGGCGATGCTGCGCTGTTCTTCGACCCCGGCAACGAATCCGAGATGCAAATCGCCATAGAACGCCTGCTCGGTGAGCCGGCAACGGCGCGCGATTTGGTTTTGCGGGGCAACCTGCAGGCGCGGCAGTTCACTTGGGAGAACGCAGCTCTGAAGACCGTTGATACTTTGCAATCGGTGCTTTCGCGCCGTAAGCACTAGCCTTGCTACCCTACAAGTTTGTTATTCGGATTACGCCCGCGGATATGGCCGGTGCCGGTCCTCGTTTGCTTGTGCGTTCTCCTGCTCGGATCCGTTGTTCTTCTTAAGTTCGCTTTTGCAGGACCATTCTCATTCATCCAGCCAGTCCACGCCGCACTAAATCCCGAAGGAATTGTTGCAATTGGCTTCATCGCCTTATGTGCCGTTCGAGCGAAAGGAAGCCAGTGGATAGAGGCGGAAGCAGGCAAGGCCTCGTACGATCTCACCTGTATAGGCCTGATTGTGATCGGAACAGTGCTCGCGTTCAGCACGAGCCTGAATGATCCTTTTCTAGCGGATGATTACGGTCTAATCGGCCAGGCCAGCACAGATTCTCTGCACCAGGTTGTGTCACGCACTCTGCTGACACATCCCACTTCCGGCGACTTCTTTTTCCGGCCTGTCACATATCTTCTGAGCTGGCTCGATTTTCGATGGGCAGGCTACAACCCGCTTCTGTGGCATGTCTGGAATTTGCTGGTTCACGCAACGAACAGCGTGCTGGTCTTCGTCTGGTTGCGGCAACTCCGTTTCCGGGCTGCGGTCTCCTGCTTGGCTGCGCTACTGTTTGCTATTCACGGCGCTCGGCCTGAAGTCGTCTGTTGGGTCGGATCTCGTTATGACCTGTTGGCTTTTCTCTTTTCAGCGCTCACTCTGATCAGCACATTACGATATGTCGAATCGCCGGCGATCGGATGGCTTATCACTGCATTCATCAGCACCACTCTTGCTGTTTTGAGCAAAGAATCTGCATTCTGTATTCCCTTGGTGTTAGCGGCTGTTCTTTTCTTTGGACAGGCAGGGTGGAATAAAAACGGCCGTAGAGTCTTGATCTGCGTTTCGACCGCGTGCTTAGCTGTGCTCTTCTATCGCACCTGGTTTCTGGGCGGTATCGGAGGATATCGAGATGGCGAGGGAACTGCGGCCGTCGCTCAGTTTCACCCGCTGCTGACATTAAAGGGTCTGTTCTTTCGCGGCCCGGCGATCCTGCTTTTTCCGATTAACTGGTCTCTTTCGGTCTCGCCGGCGGTGATCTTCGCCCTTGCGGCAATGCTGGTTTGCTTGTTCGCGGCGGCGCTTACCGCACGCTTGCCGAGGCGTCCTCTGTTTTGCTCGCTAGCAGTCATTTTGGTTGCGTTTCTTCCGGTGCAACATCTTTTGCTGATTGGTCCGGAATTGACCGGTTCCCGAGTGTTATATCTGCCGACCCTTGGATTTGCGCTCCTTTGGGCTACGATCCTCAGCAGCATCACGCCGGCGACTTTGCGAACCGCTTTCGCGTGCCTGTTATTGATCTCTGAACTTGTCTTCCTCAGGCATAACATCTCGATCTGGCAGGAGGTGGCCCACCTTTCTCAGCAAGTCTGTCGTGACGTGGGCGCAATGACGAAAGGCGGCCATCCCGTGTTCGTAACCGATCTGCCAGCAACGTTCAAAGGAGTTTATTTCCTTGCGAACGGCTTCCCCGGATGCGTAAGTCTTGCATCTAACTCCGGGCCGCCTGGCGTTGTGCAAGTCAAGCAATTTGACGGGTCCGTGCCTTGCAATAGTTTGAAGTTGGTCTGGAATAACGATCGCGCAAAGTTCGAACAGTATAGGGGGACTGACGGAAATTGCCCGACGGGCAGCGCTCCGAAGTGATTTAAATGAAACCCGCTTCGAAGGCGGCACGCCGCCAAACAAATTGGACTGGCACTCCGCGCGATCATCTCGGCCGATTAATTCTTCTGTTAGGCTTCTTTTCATTGTGCGTCTCGGTGGGGCTCTGCGTAAGAACGTACATGCCGTGTCCGTTTGGAGACGAGTGGTGGGTTATTACCGACATCGCGCGTGGCCGCGGTCCATCTTCAGCGGCCTGGCTGTGGACGCAGCACAACGAACACCGCATTGTGATACCTCGCATTTTGATATGGATCGATCTGTTTTGGTTTGGAGGCACGAACAAGTCTCTGTTTATCGAGATCTTCTTAATACAAGTACTCCACTGGGCTGCGATTGCATGGGTTATCGAGAAATGGACGGGATTGGACCGTCCCGTACGCCGCACCATACAAGGTCTGTTTGCATTTTGCCTCTTTAACCCGAATCAGGAAGAGAATTTCACGTGGGCGTTTCAGATCTCATTCGTATTGCCGTTTGCCATTACCACTCTTTCGTTGTTATGGATCTCGTTTTACGAAAAAGTGCACCGGCGATTGCTGGCCGGCGCCTTCATTGCGTTTGCGCCATTCATAGCCGCTCTCAACATGGCGGGCGCGTCCGCGGCAGGCCCGGTGCTGGTCTTGCTTGCCATAATGAAACGGCTCAGGCTTCCGCTTATCGCGTGCATTGCAGCGGTGTTCGCGATGGGCACGGCATTGTACTTAGTCGGCCACCATCCGCCCGCTCCATCGTATGCTCCGAGCCGCGCCATTCAAAACCCGCTCGGAATTTGGCTGTATGTCCTGACTTACTTCGGCGCGAGCTGGACGAAGTTGTTACCGCATAAAGAGCGAATTGCCGCTTTCGTTTCGTTCATCGCCTGCCTGGCATTCATTATCCGGGCCGTGCGCACACGGGAGGGCGTTTCGAATCTTGAATGGTTCTGTCTGGGCGAATGTACTCTGGCTGCCGGAGTCGCCTTTGTCACTGCGCTGGGACGCGTTCACTTAGGACCGGGACAGGCCTTCGCAAGCCGATATCAGACGGTAGCCATGATCTATTGGGCCAGTTTGTGCACATTAGTGCTGCTTTGGGCGCTACGGCGTTGGCCGCGCCGCTTTGGCATTGCCCAAGGGGTTCTCGCGGTTGTGCTCCTGCTGTCGGCGCTGACGTGGGGCCGCGTATGGACAGATGCGGTCTCGCGCGGCGATGAGCTGCGGAAGGCATGCAGCGCCGTTATGGCTGGAAACGCGGGAGCACCCGAGGTTAGAACGCTCGACATCGACGCCGGACTGGAACCTGCCGCCACATTTCTTCGCAAGCGGTGGGCGAAAGCAGACCGCTGATGCGTGAAGCAAGATGCCCATCGACTTGGACTTGCTACAATCCCGGTTGTCTATGTTCACTGGCATTGAGCACTTCGCGATTGCCTCGCCCAATCCGAAGCAGTTGGCCGAGTGGTATGTCGAAAACCTCGATTTCCGCATCAATTACGAGTACGACGGAAACTATTTCGTAAAAGCGGGGAACGGCGTTGTCATCGAAATCATCCGGTCGGAAGGCGAGCCAGGTCCCAATGCTTTTCGGACTCCGGGAATGCGTCACATTGCCATCGCCGTCGAGGACTTCGACCAGGCTTATTTGGAGCTAAAAGGCAGAGGAATCGAGTTCACAGCAGAACCCTACTGGAATCAAAAAAACCGGTTGGTGTTCTTCAAAGATCCGGATGGCAATCAGATTCACCTCATACATCGCGAAAATCCGCTGCCATAACTTCATGCGTGGCGCCGCGTGCTGAAACGCGTCTTCAAAGCGTTCGCGTATCCCGACTTCCGCCTGATGTGGATTGGCGCCTGCACGTCGAGTATCGGCACCTGGATGCAGATTCTCGCGCAGAGCTGGTTGGTTTACAACCTTTCGCACTCGTCGGTATATCTCGGGCTCGATGCGTTCTTCGGGCAAATTCCGATCTTTCTGTTCTCGTTATTCGGGGGCGTATTCGCTGACCGCAGAAGCCGGCGAACGCTGCTGCTGATTTCGCAGTACGTGCAGATGACTTGCGCGTTTATACTAGCCACTCTGGCCGCCACCAACACCGTGCGCGTGTGGCACATTTGGTGTCTATCGTTCACGGTCGGGCTGGTGCAATCGGTCGGCGGCCCGGCTTATTCGGCTTTGATCCCTACACTGGTGCGGAAAGAGGATCTGAATAACGCCATCGCGCTAAATTCCATTCAGTTCAACCTAGCGCGCGTGCTGGGTCCGATGCTGGGTGGGATCGCGCTGAGCAAACTCGGCGCTCAATGGTGCTTCACTTTGAACGGCATCTCCTATATCGCGGTCATCATAACGCTTTATATGATCGACGTGAAGTTCGTGCCATCAGGGGCGGACTCATCTGTTATGGAGAGCATGCGTGAAGGTATCGACTTCATACGCAAAAGAGAAGGAATGCAGAGCTTAGTCGCCTTGGCGTTCCTGATGATGTTCCTTTCGTATCCGCTGCTGACTTTTCTGCCCGTGGTGGCGCGCGAGGTGTTTCAGGGGGGCCCCAATACCTTCACGTTATTTCTGTGCCTGTCTGGCGCCGGCTCTGTTGCGGGCGCGCTGATTGTTGCAGGCATTAAATCCCAAACCGGGCAATCCAAACGAGCATTGATGGTTATGACGTTGCTCGGCATGTTGATAGCGGGGTTTGGCCTATCGCACAATCTGGCCGTAAGTTCGGTGCTGATCTTCTGCGCGGGAGCGGCGTTGATGGTTTTCTTCACATCGAATACATCTCTGGTGCAGACGTATGTCGGCGACCAGATGCGCGGGCGCGTAATGAGTGTGTATAACGTCGCCTTTCGCGGCGGGATGCCGTTCGGCAGTTTGGTATCCGGGCTGCTGATACGGCAGACCTCTGCGCCCGCCATCATGACGGGGAACGGGATCCTGGTCGTGGTGTTGGGCTTGTATTACCTGCTCATACAAAGGCGGCTGGCAAAACTCTGAGCCTCCTACAATGAGAAATGATATGCCACGTTGGTTGGTACTTTTTATTTCGGCGGCGCTGGCCGCAACGGCCGCTGTAAATACAGCTGATTTGGACAAGGCGCGAGACCGGCAGGACGCAGCCGCGCTAGAAGGGCTAATTTCGCAGGCCCGGCAGCGTACCCAGGCTAATCCAAATTCCGCCCAGGCGCTGTATCAGGAGGCGCTGGCGGACTCCTACGCAGCAGAGATAGCGATTGAAGTTCATGACAAGAAGAAAGCCGAATCGCTAGCCGAAGCGGGTATTGACGTGGCGCGGAAAGCGGTGGCTATCGAAGGCGGCAATGCCGAGTATCACCGCGTGTTAGGCGATCTCTGCGGGCAGGCCATACCGGCCAACATATTTTCGGCACTCAAATACGGCCAATGCGCGCGAGATGAGGTTAACAAGGCCATACAACTCGACCCGAACCTGGCGATCGCCTACGTTAGCCGGGGCGTGGGTAATTACTATCTCCCTTCGCAGATGGGTGGCGGCTACGATTCGGCGTTGAAGGATTTTGATAAGGCAATCTCGCTTAGCCCGAACCTGCCAGAGGCATATCTCTGGAAGGGATTGGCGCTGCGCAAATTGAACAAAAATGCCGAGGCACGGCAGGCGCTCCAGAAAGCGCTCCAAATCGATCCCAATCGGCTCTGGGCCAAGCAGCAACTGGAAAAGACACCGGCCCAATAATGCGGCGTTTTCTGCTGCTGTGCTTTGGTATCGCGGCCATCACATGGCTGGAATTTCGATTTTTTCCCGGGCACACCTATCTTCAGTCGGATACACAGATCTACCTTCCGATTCTGGAACATATCGACACGCCGAACTATCTTACGCGCGATCCTATTGCAACGCATCCGCACGTCACTTACACCATCTACGACGAAGTTGCCGTTTTTCTGCATCAGGCGGCCAGATTGGATTTCGAAAAAACCCTTGTGGCCCAGCAAGTGCTCTTTCGCGCGGCTGCAATTCTGGGCGTTTTCCTGATCGTGGAGTGCGCCGGCTTCAGCGCTCTGCTTTCGTTTGTACTGGCCGCCCTAATCAATTTGGGAGCGTCGCTGCTGGGCCCGGCAGTGCTGTTGGTCGAGTATGAGCCAATCCCTCGCGGATTCGCCTTCGGATTGACCGTGCTCGCCATAGCCCTGTTCGCGCGGGAGAAGCCGTTGCTCGCCGGGCTCTGCGCAGGCTTGGGATTTCTCTATCAAGCGCCGGCGACTGGGCCGTTCTGGGCATTGCTGATCCTCATGGCGATCTTCGACCGGCGCGCACGTTCGCGAGTGAAACCGGTGTTAGTAATCCTGCTGATCGCCATTCTCCTGCTCGCCAATATGGCGCAATTGCAGCCGGGCGCCGTCGAGTCTCAAAACATTTTCGGCAGAATTGGTCCTCAGTTATCGGCGATTCAGCTCTTTCGCACGCGCTATGCATGGGTATCGACATGGGCCGCGACCGATATGTGGAGCTATGCATTTCTGTGGGTCTGCGGCATGTGGGCGACCGCGCGCATCTGGCCACGCTTGAACGCTCCGCTGCGGTGGTTCTTCATTTGTACGCCGGCTATCGGAATTGCCAGCGTGCCGGTCTCTTACTTCCTGCTGGAACATCTGCACCTCATGTTCGCGGCAGAGGAGCAGCCCGCGAGAGCGTTGTTGATGACGGTTTTCTTTGCCGCGCTGGCCTGCGGCATGGCGGGGATCGCGGCGGCATTGCGCCGGCACATTGGGGAAGCATGGCTCTGGTTCCTCCCGATCATGATTTTGCCTATGAAGGTGAGGGTGCTGGATCTGGCGCAACTGAATGATATGAACAACCTTCGCATTCTGCTGGTTGCGATTGGTCTATCGGGCGCGCTGGCGCTGTCGATCGGTTCACCATACGGAAGGCGATGGCAATGGGCGGCCCTCGCCGTACCTTGTGCCGCGATCTTCGCTATGCCTTACCTCGCCGGCGTACAGAACTATCCGCAGATCGACGACCGCCCCATACTAGACATCGCTGATTGGGCGAGGGATGGCACATGGGGCAGCTCGATGTTTCTGTTTCCCGATGCCGGGCACGCACTCTATCCCGGCGTCTTCCGCGCCGAATCACGCCGGGCATTGTGGGTCGATTGGAAGAGCGGCGGCCAGGCGAACTATTTCGAAAGCGTGGGTGTGGAGTGGCTGCAACGCTGGCAGCAAGCCATGGAAGGCGGCTTCTCTCGATCGCGCCTGGAAAGCCTTTTGCCGCTACCGATCGACTATTACGTATTGAAGCGCGAGCACAGCCTCCCGCCCGTGAAACCGGTTTACCAAAATGCCGAGTTCGTCGTCTACGACGCGCAGGACTTGAGAAACGCGTCCACTTCGCCCCGCTTGGGAACAGATAATTGAGCGCCGCGCCGCGTTACGGATATGGCAGAGGCGGCATTCGCAAACCGAAGGGCTAGTTCGATGGGCTGGCTTTCGGCCAAAGCGACAGCGAGCGCACCATTAAATGTGTCGCCCGCGGCCGTTGTATCGATTGCCTGGACCGGGAAGGCCGGCACGCTCCACTCATTGTGCTCATCCTGGTAATAGCATCCTTGATCTCCTAGCTTCAGGATCACAGCGCGCGTTCCCAGTGACCGTAATGCGGTGGCGATCTCGGGAGCATCGGAGGTACCGATGCGAACAGGGTCACGTCCCAGCAACAAGCAAGCTTCCGTCTCGTTTGGAGTCAGAATGTCAACGCTATGTAGCAGCGAGCGAGAAAGCGGCTGGGCAGGCGCGGGATCGAGAATGGTGCGCACTTCGAGTTCACGAGCCAATTGGAGAGCGGCTTCAACGACGGCAAGCGGAGTTTCGAGCTGGAACAGCGCTGTGCTCGCGCCGTGGAACGCGGCCGTGAAAGATTCCACGTCGCGCGGCGCAATCGCGTGGTTGGCGCCAGATGCGACCACAATGGAATTCTGGCCCACATTGTCGACCCAGATCAAGGCCACACCCGTCGGATGCGAACGCGTCGCATGAACCCCGCTTACGTCGACACCATCGGCTGCCAGGCTTGCTTTCAGATGATCGGCGAACAGATCGTAACCGACGCGGCCAATCATTTTGGCTTGAAGCGAACCGCCGCCAATACGACCGGCAGCGCACGCCTGATTGCCGCCCTTTCCTCCAGGGATCATTTGAAATCCGGAACCTAGAACGGTCTCGCCAGGAGCGGGCAATTTGCTGACCTGAACGACAAAGTCCATGTTCAGGCTCCCGACGATTACGATAGCGGGCCGCAACGGATCAGTTTCCCAGTTCGATGCCGAGCTTCTTCAGCTCTTCGGCGTAGTAACGCTTGTGAAGCAGGTCGTACTCTTCCCCGCCCTCAACGATGTCGCGCTTCTGTGTTCGAATCTTCTGCCGGGCCGCTTTGTCCACGCGATCTTCCAGTTGCAGAACGTCGGTGATCTCGCGCACCAAGGCAAGCCGGATTTCATTGGGATCCTTGCGAACCCGAAAATCGCGCGACTTCCGCAAGGCGGACACGATCTTATGAGAAAGATCGTTGATCTTGTCGCGGGAGAGCTTCATCCCATCGCCAGAGTCGCGGCCGGATGCCCGAATCACTTTGCGCTTGGCGATTAACTGGTTCTTTATCTTGCGAAACATCTCCTGGTAGGAGACATTTTCGCGCCGCATATACTCGCTGTACTCATCCAACAAGCCGCGGACCTCGTCGTTGAGCTTATCTTCGACAGCCAGATCTTCCGAAATCACGTGCGCAATGAGACCCGCAGCTTGAGACGGGTCCGAGGTTTCGAAAGCGGAAGGGGACAGGCGGTCGACGATGTGCCTGGATAAGTACTCAATGAATTCCCGAGCCAATAGCATTCGAGCGTTAGTGTAACAACAGAACGAGGGCGGCGGCTTCCGGCGCCTTAGATTCCGGAAACCTGGACCGCTACGGAACGGCTGCGGGGTCCATCGAATTCGGCCAGCAGGATACTTTGCCAAGTACCTAGGAGCACCGCCGAATTGCGAACCTGGAGACAAAGAGTTTGCCCCATCAGCATGCCGCGCATGTGCGAATCGGCATTCTTGCGCTCGCAGTCGGAGTATTTGGGATCGTTATGCCGGTAATACTGTTCCCGCTGGACAACGCTATCGAAGAAAGCGCGCACATCGTGAAGCAACGCATCCTGCCATTCATTCAAGAAAATTGCCGTGGTGGTGTGAAGCGATTGCAGATGGACCAAGCCGTCCCGAACACCGCTCTTCCGCACAATTTCGTTGATGCGTTCGGTGATATTCAACACCTGCATGCGATCGTTAGTGATCCAATCCAGGATGCGGTTGAACACTTTATAAGCGCTCTGAGGGCTTAGATTCGGCAATCCGGTCGACGGCATAGTCGTTACCGGCTCCCGCTCCGCGATTTGCGATTTTGTTTGATTCATAGAAGGGCCTCAACACAGTGGGATGCGGCCGGGCAAGCAAAAACCGCAACTATTTCTCAATAAGTGCCCGAGGCGAATGTATTTTAATGTGATTATAACAGCGGGAACTCGTCCCATAGGCGTCATTCCAGGCCCTATAATGTCGGCATGCCTCAACTCTCGAAGCTGCCGGTAACGCAGACGCGCCGCAGTTGGATCGCGCTGGCGGGCGCAGCGTCGCTCGGAGCTTATCAGAATCCGCAGAATACGCCTCCGGTGCCAGATAAGGCGATCTCGGCGCGCGGGCTAACACCAGAAGCCATGATGCAGAAGGCGCAGGCGGACGTGCGCGCGGCAAGCGACAAGCTGGCAAGCGTCGACGTGCCGATGACCATCGAGCCGGCGTTTCAATTCAAGCCGTAAACCGGCCGAGAACCTTGGCGTGAGCAGCCCGAAGAAAAAAATCGACCAGGCGAGCCTGCCCTTCGCAACTGTTGAAGAGTTGGCGGCGGCGCTGCGGGCGCGCGAGATTTCGGCGACGGAATTGACTAGCTTCTTCACGGAGCGAATGGAAAAGATCGGGCCGCAATATAACGCGCTCGCTTGCCTTATCCATAAGGAGCCGCATCGGTTGGCGAAGGATGTCGATGATGACATCAAGCACGATCGGTTCCGTGGCCCGCTAGTTGGCATTCCGTGTGGGGTGAAGGATCTGCTAAGCGTCGCGAAGTACCCGACCACGTGGGGCGCCAAACCCTTCGCCGACCAGGTCTTCGATTACGACGCGACCGCCGTTGCTAAATTGAACAAGTCGCGTGCGCCGGTGATTGCGAAATTGTCAATGATCGAATTGGCGGGCGGCGGCGGATATACGTCGGCATCTGCATCGCTGCAAGGCCCAGGCTTGAATCCGTGGAATAAGGCTTACTGGGCAGGCGGATCGTCCAGCGGTTCGGGCGCGGCGGTTGCGGCGGGGCTAGTACCATTCGCGTTGGGGTCGGAAACGTCGGGATCGATACTGACGCCGGCCTGCTACTGCGGCGTGACCGGGTTGCGTCCCAGCTACGGCGTGATCAGCCGCTACGGAGCAATGCCGCTATCTTGGACGTTGGACAAGATCGGCGTGCTCGCTCGTACAGCTGATGACTGTGGACTGGTATTGAGTGAACTCGCTGGCTCTGACGACCTCGACCCGGGCTCGGCACGCCGCCGTTTCTTCCACACTAAGCAGTACTACCGCCCTTTCAATCAGATCAGGATAGGCTTCGCCGCTATCGACTTCAGCCAATGGCCGGACGAGCCCCTTCGCCCGGCGTTTGGAAGCGTTTTGGAAACAGTGAAGTCGTTCGGTGCGCAGATGGTGGAGATGAAGCTGCCGGACTTCCCATATTCAGAAATAATTGGGACCATCATCGATTGCGAAGGAGCTTCGGTATTTGAAAAGCTGATTCGTTCGGGCGACGTGAACCAACTGGCGGACCAGAGTCAGATTGATGGATTGAAAGCAGCGATGGGCTACTCGGCGCTGGATTATCTAAAAGCGATGCGCCTGCGCCGACAGGTCCAATCGGCGTTCCGGGATGTCTTCACAAAGGTGGATCTTCTGGTTGCCCCTACACGGATGTCCCTGCCGGAGCGCGCCGATACGCCCTTTCCGGTAGATGAACCAAAGCGGCCGGACCAAAAAGGTGTATATGCAGGACTCGTGCAGGCGAGCAATCTGGCCGGGCTACCGGCGTTGAGCGTGCCCTGCGGCTTCGTGAATGGTTTGCCTATTGGGTTGCAATTTGTTGGATCTGTAGCTTCCGAATCGATGCTCATTGCCGCGGGGCGGATGTTTCAAGAGCGCACCGATTTTCATAAGCAGCATCCGGCGGTATTGCAGGCCTAAAGAGCGCCCGCAAATCGGTGTTGGAGCACGGCCGCGCCTCCTGACAACAGAAACGTGCAGATGAAGGCGATCGCGACGGTACTTTTGCGCCGGGCGGGCAGGACCGTATGGACGCCCAGGAACAGAAAGCTTCCGGCGATGGCGGACAGAACGAATCCGAGCCACAGATGACCGAATCGGGCCGCGCCGGCCTGGTCGGCAACCGGTTCGACCCAGGCGCCGGCAAGCGTCAAAATTTCAACAGAGGCCGCGGCGATGAATGCATGGCTTCGCGAACGAAACGATTCTCGAGCAACCAGGCCGAGCGCCAGGCCCTCGGGAACCTTGTGCAGAGCGAGCCCCGTTGGAACGGCCAAATTCGTCAGCGGGTCCATCGATAGGGCACGAACGCTCCAGCCATCGAGGAAGCTATGGAGCGCGGCTGCGGCTAAGAGCGGCCCCGCTAAAAGGCCAACAGAGGCATGGTGAAGCCGATGCATCACACGATCAAACAGGAACAGCACGGAAAAGCTGAGCAGAGTGAGCAGCGAGGCCACCCACCAAGGCGCCGCCGCCACGATCTCTGGAAACAGCCAAAACACGGCGATACCCGATAGGAGACCGCCGCCTGCCGCAGCCAACCCCGCCGAAATGCCACGCGAGCCGCCCGGAAATATGCCCAAAAGAATGCCACCCAGCGCAAAGAAGGTCAGCAGCCAGGCAGCGGTCATTTACTGCCCGGTGACTTTCACGACGAAATACGTGAAAGGCTTGCCGTTGTCAATGAGCAACTGGTGCGGCGTGTTGGCCGGAATGTGAACTATATCTCCGGCCGCGACCGCGCGCCGGTCGCCGCCTTCAATGGAAGATCCGCGAATCTCGCCCGGCTTCTCGGTATGAGGATTAACAACCTTGCCGCCGGTGACGAGGGTGGCGGCGCCGCTCTCAATCACGAAAATATCGGCTTCATGCTGGTGCACTTCGGAGGAGCCGGTCGCGCTGCGATAGGCCATCATCGTGTAATGGCCGGGATATCGCTGCAGATCTTCGCTCCGAAAGCGCTCTTTTTTAGCGGCTAGTTTTTGGCCCATTGACTGTAGGTCGGCGGCCGAATAGAGATCGACGCCCGTAGACGCGGCAAGAGCGAGTCCGGCGGCAAGAAAACAACAGATCCAGATTTTCAAACGATTTTTCCTTTCGTTCGCGCGATTGCAAATCGAAGTCTACCAGTGTAGCCGGAAGAGGCGTGGAGGGATTGGTTAAGGTATAGGCAGAGCCGCGATGACGAAACACTATGACGCAGTAGTAATTGGATCCGGCCAGGGCGGAACGCCGTTGGCCCGCGCATTGGCCGATGCCCAAAAGCCTACTGTACTGATAGAGCGGGACAAGGTGGGTGGCACCTGCATTAACTATGGATGCACCCCGACCAAGACAATGGTTGCAAGCGCAGAAGTGGCTTATCAGGCTCGGCGAGCAGCGGATTATGGCGTCCACACAGGCGATGTCTCCGTGGATATGGTGACTATCCGGGACCGCAAGCGGAAAATCGTCGAGAGGTTTCGATCAGGAAACGAGAAAGGAATTGAGAAGGCGGAGCACCTGGACTTGTTGCGCGGAGAGGCTCGGTTCACCGGAAACAAGTCGCTGACGGTTGCCCTTCACGACGGCGGCACGATGGACATTCAGGCTGACGCGATCTTCATCGACGCAGGCACTCGCAGCGCCGTTCCAAAGATCGAAGGACTGACAGACGTACCCTGGCTGGACAGCACATCCATCATGGAATTGGACACCGTGCCCGAGCACCTTGTGGTTTTAGGAGGAGGCTATGTTGGCCTGGAATTCGGGCAGATGTTTCGCCGGTTCGGCAGCCAGGTGACCATTTTGAATCGCGGTCCGCAACTCCTGGCGCGCGAAGATCCCGATATCGCCGAGCAGGTAACGGCTATTCTGCGCGAAGACGGCATCGAAGTGCATTGCGAGGCCATTGCGAGTCGAGTAGCGAAACAGAACGGCGCGATCGAAGTGGAAGCCGGGCTGGGAAAGCCGGTTCGCGGCACTCATCTGCTGGTGGCGACCGGGCGCGTTCCCAACATCGAAAAACTTGGCCTGGAGCAGACGGGCGTCAAGACAGATTCGCACGGTTTTATTCCGGTAAACAGCCGGTTAGAGACCAATGTGCCCGGAATTTACGCACTCGGGGACGTGAACGGCGGGCCAATGTTCACCCATATCTCGTATGACGATTTCCGCATCATCAAGTCGAATTTTTTGGACGGGAAGCCTGCGAGCACCGAAGGACGCATCCTTCCCTATACCGTGTTTATTGACCCGCAACTTGGACGGATCGGCCCTACCGAAACGGAGTTGCGAGGCACGGGCCGTCAGATTCAAATCGCGTCCATGCCGATGTCTTATGTTGCGCGGGCATTGGAGACGGATGAAACTCGCGGGTGCCTGAAGGCCGTCGTGGATGCCGAAACTAAACAGATCCTCGGATTCACAGCATTGGGCATGCAGGGGGGCGAAATCGCCGCAATGGTACAGATTGCCATGATGGGAAAGCTGCCCTATACGGCGTTGCGCGACGGAGTTTTCTCGCACCCGACCTTGTCCGAAGCCTTGAACAATCTGTTTGCAAAGCTCGAATAATCGCGGCTGAGAGAATGGGATCAGTGCGTTACTTGATGCCTATATGGCTGATCCTAATCACCGGGCTTTCGCTCGCGCCATTCAGGGTGAAGCATCATCTGGGCGCGACGGGTATGTGGCACACCGGCGGCCATATCTTGGTATTTCTGATCACTACGGTTCTGATTTGCTCTGGCGCGGAAGACAAGTGGACTCGAGCGGCCCGCACTTTGGTAGTTCTGCTGTTCGCGATACTTTGCGAGTGGCTGGAGTTAGCTGTTTACGGTAACTTCCGGTTTGAGTGGCATGACGTGCGGATCGATTGGATTGGCGTAGCGCTCGGGTTCGTGGTCGCAAGCGTTGCCCATCAGCTTGCCGGCGCAAAAAAGCGAGTTGTGGTGGGCCCTGAAGGATTTGAACCTTCGACCAAAGGATTATGACGAGCGTGTGCCAATTCGATCCGCCGACTTAGCAAAAAAGTTGCGTACAATGAGTACACAACATGGAAACTGAAAAAATCGGCATTCGCGAATTCCGAGAGAATCTGGCGGGCTATCTTGAAGGCGGTCGTCCCCTGGCGATCACGCGCCATGGAGAGACGCTGGGCTTTTTCATTCCTGCCCAGAAACGAAACCGAAAGGCCGAAGTTGAGGCGATGCGCGCCGCGGCCAAAGAACTCGATGCGATGATCGCGTCCTGGGGCGTCTCCGAAGACAAGCTAATGGGCGAGTACCAGGAGATCCGGCGGGCGGCCCGCGAAAAAAAACGGAATGGCAAGTAGAGCACTGCTGCTCGATGCCAATATCCTAATTCGGGCGGTGCTCGGCAATCGAGTTCGAAGCATTCTTGAAAAGTACGCGGACAGTGTATCGTTCTTTATTCCGGAATCGGCTTATTCGGAGGCGGAGGAACACTTGGCGGCCCTTGTCACGAAGCGCGGAGGCGACCCCGCGAAGGCGCTGAAAATGCTATCGGCATTGGTCGCTCTTGCCGATTTAGTTACCGCGGACCTCTACCGCGACTAGAGGCGGAGGCGAGAAAGCGGCTGGGCGCTCGTGACCCCGAAGACTGGCCGATTCTGGCATCCGCCTTAGCTCTCAGTTGTCCGATCTGGACTGAGGACACAGACTTCTTCGGATGCGGCGTTGCCACCTGGACGTCGAATCGCGTCGAGATTTTCTTGAGCGATTGACGTGCGCGTGGGCGCCTGGGGCGTCATTCTCTTTAGTGTGGCCGTTCCGCTGTTCATCTCCGTCGTCGCTGTAGCGCAAAATGCGGCTCGGGCGAACACAACTCTAGGAGCCCCTATAGTTACTCACTCTCGGATCATCCACTAACTCGCAATCGATTGATTCCACTGGTGGGCCCTGAAGGATTTGAACCTTCGACCAAAGGATTATGAGTCCTCTGCTCTAACCGCTGAGCTAAGGGCCCCTCGGGGCATAATACCAGGATCGCCAAGAGCCAAAGAGCTAAGCGGTCCAACCGGTCTTAAGCGTCCGTCGCAAATACCCCAATCGAGGACAACATACGTCCCGGATTTTGCGGCTCACGGCGATAGGAGAAGAACAATTCTGCATGGCAATGCGTGCACAAGCCGCAGTTGTAAATGTGGTCGTTGGGCACGCCCGCATTCATGAGGTGACGGCGGTTGGCCTCCGGCAGATCCACGTTTCGGCGGCCGGGTTCGGCGGGCCATTCCGGGAATAGCGGGGCGAAACGTTCGGAAACTTCAGAGCCCACTTCATAGCAGCAGGCCTGAATAGCGGGACCGATTGCGGCATATACCGACTCGGGCGCAGTGCCGAATTCACGCCGCATAGTCTCAAGCGTCCGAAGCAAAATCGCATCCGCAGTTCCGCGCCATCCCGCATGCACTGCCGCAACAGCGCGATGCTCGGGATAAAGGAGCAGAATCGGAACGCAATCCGCCGTCCGGATACCTATAGATTGGCCGATTTCACGACTCACCAGGGCATCTCCTTCGCAGGAGCGATTGGTCAAGCCGCGCGCATCGAACACACGATCGGAGTGGACCTGGCGCAGCGTGATCTGCGCCAGAGGGCTGGCATGGCGAGTGCCAAAGCCATGCCGTTGCCACCCAAATTGATCGAACAGAACACAGCGGAGTATGTTGTCGGCTCCCAGAGCAAAGCTGGGGTTCAAGTCGTGCCGCATGCGCCTCAGCGGCCGCCGGCTTGCAGAATCCGAGTCGCGGCCGCCTTCTGCAGGTCAGCGCGATACCAATCGAGCGTCAAGCGCAGGCCTTCTTCGAACGAGAAACGCGGGGCATGCCCAAGATCGCGCACAGCGGCGGTGGTGTCCGCCTGAGAATGGCGTACATCGCCAGGGCGGGCCGGCGCATACGATGCGGGGAGTTCCACGCCTTCCATGCGCTGCAACAAATCCCACGTTTGATTCAAGGAATATCGATTCCCGTTACCGGCGTTATATACCTTTCCGGAAACGCCCGGCGCCTCGGAAGCTTTTAGGAGCAGACCGGTCACGTCCTCCACATATGTGAAGTCACGCGACTGCTCGCCATCTCCATAGATGACTGGGCTGCGCCGCTCGATCAGGCACGTCAAAAAGATTGAGAGCACGCCGGAGTATGTGCTGGTTGGGTCCTGGCGCGGGCCGAACACGTTGAAGAAGCGCAACGCCACCGTCTCCAGGTTGTAGCAGGCGCTGAAAGCGCTCGCGTAATACTCACCGAGCAATTTCTGGACGGCGTAAGGCGACTTTGGCCGGGGCGCCATCGTCTCTACTTTTGGCAGCACCTCCGTGTCCCCGTAAGCGGATGATGACGCGGCATAAACAACGCGCCCTACTTTTCCCTCAACCGCGGCAAGCAAAACATTGAATGTTCCATCAATGTTGCTTTCATGGCTGGGAACAGGTTCGGCGATCGACTTCGGAACCGAAGGCAGCGCCCCCAAATGAAAAACGCGATAGGCCCCCGCGATCACCGGCGCGATCTTATCGTAAAACCGAAGATCGTATTCATACACATTGATCTGGTCGGCGAATTCTTCCAGATTATCGAGATTGCCGGTCGAGAGATTGTCGATAACATCGACCTTATAACCTTGGGTCAACAGGCTTCGGACAAGCGACGATCCGATGAACCCGGCTCCCCCGGTAATAACGCAACGAGTCATTGTTTTATTATGCGTAATTCCATTATGCGGCGGCCGCCGAAGCTACTTGAAGATGCCGGATGGCGCGGCCGGCGATTTCTTCCGGGTCGCGGCTGAAATCGAAGGCTTCAAGTGAAATCCAGCCCGGGTAGTCCAAGTCTTTTAGGACTGAGAGGACAGTTGTGAAATCATAATCGCCCATCCCGGGTTCACGCCCATCTGCCTCATTCACATGAATGTGAAAGATATAGGGGAAATATTTGCGGATCAGGGCTGCGTGCGGCTCGGTTTCATCCACCGCATTGTGAGTATCGAACATCGTCTTGATCGCCGGACTGCCGATCTGCCGCACAATGGCAACGGCCTCTGCAAGAGTGTTAATCACATCGCTCTGGTTCTTAGGAAGCGCTTCAACCAAAATCTTCACACGGCTATCTTCGGCATGGGCAGCAACGTGGGCCAGTTCATTCGTGAACACATCCATTGCATCCTTCCGGCTCATACCGTCAACGGTTGATCGTTGTTTCGGAGACCCGAAGACCAGGACCCCATTATCGTCCGGATTGCAGCCCGCAAGATCGGCACAAAGATCGATGAGTTGACGTATGTGCTCCCAACTTCGACGGCGCAGGGTCATGTCGGGCGTAGTGACATGAAGGCCCAGCGAAGACACTAAAAGCCAGTGCAGTCCCACAAAACAAAGACCCTCCTCCTGAAGGGTCTTGTGTATCTCTTTTCGTTTGGCAGCACTGATATCAAGCGGTTGTTCCGCTAACGTAAAAGGAGCGATCTCGAGACCTTCGTACCCTAGCTCGCGAACCTTACGACAAATCTCGCCGAAGGGCACTGATTGAAACAACTCATTGCACACAGCAAAACGGAAAGGTTGGGCCATGCCAATAGTGTAGCGGCGGACTTGCCTACTAGTGCAAGGGCCAGTCTTGTCCAATGCAGGATGAGCCTGAAGTCGGGGATTGTTTCTAACGCAAGATGAGCCTGAAGAGGGAGAGGCGTGGTTCTGCATGCTGAGGATTGAACGTCAGCGTGAGGAACGGGGAACGATTGAGCCTGGAACAGATCCGGGCTTTTCTGGAGGCAACCGATGAGGTGCAGTTTGAGGCGGCAAACCGAGCCGAGGTATATGGCTGGGTGAGCCGGACGTTATGCGAGCAGGAGTATTGGAAGCAGAGTAAAGCGACCAAGGGACTCTTGCGGCGCTATCTGGAGAAGATGACGGGACTGAGCCGGGCACAGGTGACACGCTTGATCGCCGCTTACGTCGAAACGGGCAGGGTGGAAGAACGCCGGTACCGGCGGCACCGCTTCGCGCAGCGATACAGCAGCGCCGATATCGCACTGTTGGCGGAAGTGGACGAGGCGCACGAAACGCTGAGCGGCCCGGCCACGCGACAGATCCTGAAGCGCGAGTTTGAGCAGTATGGCGATAAGCGTTTTGAGCGGCTGGCGGGCATCTCAGTCGCGCACATTTACAACCTGCGCAAGAGCCGGAGTTATCGCGAGAAACGAGTGCGTTATGAGAAGACCCGGCCGGTACAGATTGCCATTGGAGAACGGCGCCGGCCGGAGCCCAACGGCCAGCCTGGCTATCTGCGCGTGGATACCGTGCATCAGGGAGACCTGGATGGCGTGAAGGGCGTGTATCACATCAATGCGGTCGACGAGGTCACGCAATGGCAAGTAATCGGCGCCACCGCTCAGATCGGAGAGCAGTGGCTGATTCCCGTGCTGGAAGCCATGCTGGCGCAGTTTCCTTTCGGCATACGCGGCTTTCATTCCGACAACGGAAGCGAGTTCATCAATCACACGGTGGCGCGGTTGCTAAATAAGCTGCTGGCGGAGCAGACCAAGTCGCGGCCGCGCCATTCCAACGATAACGGGCTGGTGGAATCAAAGAACGCGGCGGTCATCCGCAAGCACATCGGCTATGGCTACATCGCCGCGAGCCATGCAAGCGCGATGATGAGGTTCTATCGCGAGCAGATGAATCCATATTTGAACTTTCACCGGCCGTGCGGGGTGCCGGAGATCACAACTGACCAGAAAGGGAAACAGCGGCGGGTATATCGGCGCTATGCGACGCCGTGGGAGCTGCTGCAACAAGTGCCGCAGTTTACTGGGCATCTCAAGCCGGGCGTCCACGCGACCGACTTGGAACGGCAAGCCGGTCGGCACAGCGATACGGAAGCCGCTCGCCAGATGCGGGCGGCCAAACGAAAGCTGTTCGCCGGATTCGGGCAGAGGCGGAGCGCATGAAGACGGCTGAGGAAATGACAGCCTGTGGACGCCGAGGAAAACCAAAAGCAGGTTTCCCTCCGCGCCCACAGGCTTTGGAAATCGCAGCGCGATTCCCACATTCCCTCAGCCGCGACGAGCGGTGGAAAAGTGGAAAGCCAAGAGCGGGCTTCCCACTTTCCCGCCGCTCTATGATTCGCATGGATAGAATTTCAAAACCAAAAACAAGGAGGCCTGAAGCGCCGAGCTACGCTCCCCGCTTCAGGCTCATTCTTCGATTAGAAAATGCTGGGCCGCCAGTGAACGCTGCAAAAGTACACCAGAGTAAGTTGCGGGCGCGCGTGACACCACGCGGCCGTTTTGCGCGCGTTCCTCAAAAATTTAGAATTTACCTGCCGGAATGAGCGGCGGCACTTCGCCCGCGCTCGACATCAACTTGCGCCTCACGCGCGAACTCGTCGGCTTCCCGCTGGGCCTCATCACGGCTTATGCCGTAGCGTTCCTGAATCTTGCCGACCAACTGGTCCTGTTTTCCAGCAACGTAGGTCCAATCGTCATCGGTCAACTTCGCCCAGCGCTGCTTCGCAGCGCCCATAAACTGCTTCCATTTGCCTTCAAAAATATCGGAGTTCATCGTGTATTTTCTCCTCCAATATTAATAAGAAGCAATCTATTCTCCAAACAGCAAAGCTTTAGTTTTCAACAACCCTTGTTAGAATTACTGGAAATTTCTGCCTTAAGCGGCTGGCGTTTTTTCCAGAATCGGTCGTTTGTTCGTTCAACCACGCAAAAGGCAGCTTTGGCATACTCGCACCTTTGGCATACTCAAGGTAAAGATTATGACAGCTTGCGAAGACCGGCTGGTGCTTGAAACCGATCTCGCGCCGTTACCGCTCCTTGGGCGCGGCAAAGTGCGCGACATCTACGACCTGGGCGACTGCTTTCTCTTCGTCGCGACAGACCGCATCTCGGCGTTCGATTGCGTACTCGCAAGCGGCATTCCCTGCAAGGGGCGCGTGCTGACGCAGATGTCTTTATTCTGGTTTGATTTTTTGCGCGACGTTGTTCCCTGTCACGTGCTCGAATCTGAGATTGAGACCTTTCCGGAGGTACTACGGAAAGACCGCGACACGTTGGAAGGCCGCTCCATGCTCGTGACGAGGGCAGAAATGATTCAGGTGGAGTGTGTGGCGCGGGGCTATCTGGCCGGCTCGGGCTGGAAAGAATACCGGAGTCATGGTACCGTATGCGGAATCCCGCTGCCACCCGGCCTGCGCGATGGCGATAGGCTTCCGGAGCCGATCTTCACTCCCGCTACCAAGGCCAAGAGCGGTCATGATGAAAACGTGCCCTTTGAACATGTCGTGGAGCGGGTCGGGTCACAACTTGCTGGCCGGCTCCGCGATCTGACGCTGGAGATCTACAAGCGCGCCGCGGCGTATGCGCTGGAGCGCGGTATTATCCTTGCTGACACGAAGCTCGAGTTCGGTTTTTCTGGAGAGAAACTCATTTTGGCCGACGAAGTTCTAACACCGGATTCCTCCCGTTACTGGCCGGCGGATTCGTACCGCCCGGGCGGACCGCAAGTCTCGTTTGACAAGCAATATGTGCGGGATTACCTGGAAACGATCAATTGGAACAAACGCCCGCCGGGACCCGTTTTACCTAAAGAAGTTGTGGAGAAAACGACCGAGAAATATCTGGACGCGTTTTCCCGGTTGACGGGGCGATCCTTATGAGCAACATACATATCAACTGGTTTGACATCTTTCTGATGCTGGTCATCTTCGCGTCGTTTGTCTCCGGATTGCGATCGGGCTTTGCGCGAGTAGTGGTCGGCCTCGTGTCCACCTTCTTCGGGCTTTTAGCGGGATTTTGGTTTTACCGAATGCTGGCGCCGAAACTGCTTCCTTGGGTGAAGACGCCCACCGCGGCAAACATGCTTGCATTCCTGCTGATCTTCATCGGTGTGCTCATCGTGGGTTCGTTGATTGCCGCTATTCTTTCGAAACTCTTCTCCTGGATCGGGCTCTCGTGGTTCAATCATCTGATGGGCGGAGCGGTCGGAGTTTTGCGCGGCGCCCTGACTGCCGCCGCGCTGGTCGCTGTAGTGATTGCATTCTCCCCTTCTCCAGCGCCATCCTTTCTAAATGACTCGCGTGTGGCGCCGTATGCCACGCATGTGGCTGGGTGGCTCGCCGATTTAGCGCCTCGCGAATTGAAAGACGCATTCAACCAGCAGATTGACAACCTGAAGCAGCTTTGGACGCCGCCGCCGTCTGGCCGTGGCAGCATCGCTTAAAGGGTAGATTTTCATTGCTTATCATTTTCGACCTGGACGGGACTCTGATCGATTCCCGTAAAGATTTGGTTATAGCCGTGAACGCCATGCGCGAGCATTTTAGGATGCCCCCGCTCGATCCGTTGTTGATCCATTCCTACGTTGGCAATGGCGCAGCTATGTTGGTGAAGCGTTCCCTTGGCCCGGACGCCCCGGAGGCATTGGCCGAAGGCGGCCTGGAGTACTTCCTCAAGTACTATGAGGCGCACGCGCTGGAACACACCCGCTGTTATGAAGGAGTTCCCGAGCTGCTGGAGGAGTTGTCGGCTGAAGGGCATAAGCTGGCAATCTTAACTAATAAGCCCGCAGAAATTACGACCGAGATAATAGCTGGATTGGGGCTTCGCAACTATTTCTTTCGCATCTACGGCGGAGATAGCCTGTTCGCAACGAAGCCCGATCCCGAAGGCATTCGGTTGCTAATGGAAGAGGCGAACGAGACCGTCGGCGGTACGCTGATGGTGGGGGACAGCGCGGTAGACGTGCGAACGGCACGCAACGCCGGAGTGCGTTGCTGCGGAGTAAATTGGGGGATACAGCCTGAATCGTTCGAACTCAACCCGCCAGACTTCTTGATTCAATCGCCGCGCGAGTTACTGCTGGAATTGGAAGTAAGTTCGTAGTAACTCTTTGGAGTCTCCAGGCCGAATCGTTCGAATTCAACCCGTCAGACTAGATTCGATCACAGCGGAAGTTACGCCAAGAACTGGAAATCAGTCCAGCATTTATGGAGATGAGCGTGCTGGCCCCAGGACACTCTTCATGCTGTTATCATGTCACGAACCGTATCGAGGCAATGCTTCTTCAAATCGTATGCGCTTCCTTCTTGTATTCGCTTGGATCACAGGAGCGGTCCTGACCACCACAATGGCAAAGAACCAAACGGCAGGCAACAATCTCGCTTCAGCCGACTCCTCAGCTATCCAGGCCGTTGAAGCAGAGAAGGCGTCCTTACAAACAGAAATAAAGCGTAAGCAAGACTCGCAAGACCGTTTCAATAAATGGAATATGCGGTGCGCGATTGGTGCCGTGGTTTTTGGCGGCCTACTAGGAATTCTCTCTTGGCTGTTCCAAAAACTGGGGTCGGATGCAGCATACAAGACCCGGCCACTCGTTAGCCAAGCGGAAGGGATTGATTCCAGAATCCAATTATTGCGAGGTACTGAATCGGCTGAAAAAATCGAAGCGCTTCGAGCCGAGTCGAGACACAATGAATCTATTGCCAACCAAGCAAGGGAGCGATCCGAGGAAACTGCTCGCCAGAATTTGAATCTGAAATCCCATATCGGAGAACTCGAATCTGAGAATTTAGCAAGACAGCAAGATTTGGAAAAGGAGCGAATCAAAAGGTACGAACTCGGGGCCAGCCTAAAAGACAGGGTCTTTACTGATCAGTTTGGGGCAATCGCAGCGCTATCAAAATATCCCAGAACCCGTGCGAGATTTGAATACCTCGGCGAAGCTGAAGTACTTTCTGTCGCCGAGCAAATCAATTGTGTGCTTACGTCTTCCGGTTGGATCACCGGGCGAAGTCAAACCACAAGCTCGTTCATAGGCGAAGGAGTGAAGATCTCCGTTGGTATGGGCGGGCCTAACGCCGCGTTAGGAGAACAAGATGCCACTACGGTGTTTAGTAGAATGCAACTGGAAAGGACGGCGAGGTCCGTGGCAGACCTGCTAGTCGCGCTATTCAACAGTCATGGCCTTGACGCCTCCACTGCGGCCCCTACTAACGATCCTCCGGGAGTGATTGTGATCACAGTGGGAAGCAAAACGAACCCGGTTTTGGATGCTATACACCAAGAAGTGGGCTCCGCTGCTGGTAATCGCACAGTTATACAACCGTGGATAATCCCAGGACAGTGAATGCACACCCGCCACGCCATTCCAATAATGCTCTTCTATAGTGGTCACGGTTAGTCAATTGACCTAAGGCAGCCTCATCAAGAAAGACCGCGCGTGCTTTCTCAGCCTGCCGACGTGCCTGACGCATCGAGACCATACCACCTTCTAACCCGGCTATCTTGTTTAGGTTTACTCGAAGGGGTTTACCCGCCGGCGCCAGCGCGTCACAATTGAAAGAAATATGAGTTACCTGAGCTTACGAACCTGCTCGTCTTGTAAAGCGGCCAATCGCATCCCGGCCAAACACCTGGCTGATACAGGACGATGTGGATCGTGCCACGCCGCACTTCCACCATCATCTTCACCTCTTGAAGTAAACACTTCCGCCTTCGACGAAATCGTTCAGGAGGCTCAAGTTCCTGTTTTCGTTGACTTTTGGGCTGCCTGGTGCGGCCCTTGCCGTATGGCTGCGCCGGAAGTCGAAGCATTGGCGCGGGATTTAGCCGGGAAAGCAGTTGTCCTTAAGGTCGATACGGAGCGTAACCCGGATCTTGCCGCCCGATTCCGAATTCAGAGCATTCCCAACTTTGTGATCCTCCAAGGTGGGCGGCCCGTATTCCAGCACGCAGGCGCGGCGTCCCGATCCGAGATGCGGCAGTGGCTAGCAAATTCAGCTGACGCAGCTTAGATTTTTAGATCGCCGGGTGGCTTCGCGACGTGCAATAGAATCCTTCATTCCGCGCGCAACAGGGCCGCTGCATCGATTCGAATTGCGCGTATTACCGCAGGCAGTGCGGCCAGAAGAGTCGCCATGATGATGGTCATTAAAGGAAGAGTAAGGGCATCCGGGTCTGACGGTTTGATCTGATACAGCAAACTTTTGATGTAAGGCTCTGACAAGAGTCCCGCGCCCGCCCCTATCGCGGAGCCTAGCAAAACCATGGAGAAAACATCCATCGTCACTCTCTGAACGATATCGGCTGCCGGGGCTCCAATGGCGATGCGAATGCCGAGTTCGCGGCGGCGCTGCAGGACCGAATAGTCGAGCACGCCGTACAAACCGATTCCCGCCAGCAACATCGCGACGCCGGCGAAGAACAACGCGAGCATCGCAAGAAGCCGTTCACGAACTGTCTGCGCTTCGTTGATTTCTACCTGCGTCCGGAGGTTGCTAACGCGGAATTCCGAGCGTGTGCGCGGGATCTCCTGACGGAGCATCGGCGCGAGCGCCATTGGATTCGGACTCGAGGTTCGCACTAGAAATGTTGCAGTGGCGAGCCCTTCGGCCGATGCGGAACGCAACGGAATATAAGCCGTGGCCGTGATTGGTTCGCGCATATTGCGGTAGCGGGCATCGCGCGCCAGGCCCACAATTTCGAAATGCTGCTTGCCCCGATCAAACGATTTTCCAACCGGATCCTGACCATTGAAATATTCTTTGCCGAACGCCTGGTTCACGATGGCGGCCCCAGGAGTCGTATCGTTCGGACGGAAATCGCGGCCATCGATCAGTGGGATCTTCATCGTATTGAGCCAGCCCGGCGACACGTTCAGGAAATATGCCAAAAGATCGTGCGGCGGCCCGCCATTGACCGCGACAAAGCCGTTTGACCCATTGCCGCTTAGCAACGGGAACCCCGCTATCGCGACGCTTTCCACGCCCGGCAATTCGCGCAGATGGCCGGCAACCTGGAACCATAACTCAGTTGGTTGTGCCCCTTTTGCTACCGTTTCTAGCGTTAGGAGCCGATCGGATGAAAACCCGGCGGGCTGATCGGAGAGGCGGTGGAGGGTAGAGACGAAGGCGCCAGCCGCAAAATGGACCACAAAGCAAAAGGCAACCTGAGCCGCAATCAACGCATGCATCAGCCGGCGGCGCGAATGAGGGGCATCTCCACCTTTGAGTGCACTGGCTGGCCTCACGCCGGAGGCGCGCAATGCGGGCAGCAAACCGAACAGAAACGTTACGATGATGCTGAGCGCGACGCCGAATCCCATGACGCGCCAGTCGGCGGATAAAGCGAGCCGGGCGGGATTATCCGGCGGATTGATCCTCGAAACGATAAACGGCGCCGACCACCATGCGAAGCCTGCGCCAATCACTGTCGCCAGCGCCGCCAGCAATGCACTCTCAACAAGCACCAACTGAACCAGCCGCCATCGTCCTGCGCCGATGGATACTCGGAGGGCCATCTCGCGGGATCGAGCCGCGGCTTGGGCCGTTAGCAAATTAGCCACGTTCGCGCAGGCGATCAACAGTACCAGGCCAACTATTACCGCGAGAGCCCACAGAGCAACCCGATAGCCCTTGCGCATGTCGGAAAGTCCGGCGGCCGCCGGTTCCACTAAGACTCTCTGTTTTAGGAACTTGTTCAGCCTTTGCTGTGGCCAGCTTTTAAAAGTTTTCGCACGCTCGCCCTGGACGACGGTCCATATCGCTTGCAAACGTTCCCGCACGCGCTCGGAATTTCCTCCGGGTTTCAGTTGTACGAATGTTCTGATCCAGCTCCAATCAGTATGCGTGGCGCCTTCGTACATCATCGCGGGAAAGAAGATGTCAGTAAATGTCCCGGGTTCGGTGCCAGTGAATCCTTTCGGCGCGACGCCAATAATTTCATATCGGTCACTACCCATTTGGAAGCCGCGGCCGATCACTTTCGGATCTTGCCCGAAGCGGCTCACCCAATAGTCATAAGAGAGCACCGCATAGGCATGTGCTTTCGGTTTCAGATCGTCGCTTTCGGTCAATAAACGTCCCAGCGCGGGTTTCATTCCAAAGGAGCTGAACATCCATCCGGAGACATATTGCCGGTGGGCTTTCTCCATTTCCTGGTCTGAAGCATAAGTCAGATCCACCCGGTCCACCCACGATGCGGCCACAAGCTCCGCGTCATCTTTGACCGCGGCTCTCATCAAAAGGAATTGCGGGTATTCATTGCTGTCGCTAATTCTGAATGAACCATCGGGACCCGTTCCGCTCAAAAACATCGCGTACAGGCGATTTGCATGCGCCACGGGCATCGGACGAAGCAACAGAGCATCGACCAAGCGGAACGCCGACGTGCAAGCGCCGATGGCCAGAGCGAGAGAGAGGACGGCGGCCGCCGAAGTCGCTCGTCTCTTTGCCAATTGGCGCAAGCCGAAAACCAAATCAGCGCGCAGCGAGTCAAGCCAGACGATGTTCTTAACGTCGCGGCTCTCTTCCCGACGCCGTAGGAACGGCCCAAACGCTTTGCGTGCATCGTCCGGGTCACGGCCATGAGCGATCGCTTCGTCAATGTGCGATCGCATCTCTTCATCAATCTCGCCGCTCAGACGATCACTTCGGAAAATATTGATCCAGCGGGACCAAACAGACATTTAGGCCGTCCTTAATACTCGATTTACTGCCGACGTCACCGCTTGCCAGCGTGACTCCTCCAAGCCAAGCTGCTTCTTGCCCGCCGCCGTGAGTTCGTAAATGCGCGCCCGCCGCCCGCTGTCCTTGCTCACCCACTCGGCTCGAATCCAGCCCGCCTCCTCCATTCGATGGAGCGCCGGGTAGAGGGAGCCTTCCTCAACGCGCAAGACCTCCTCCGATTTGTCCCGGATGGCGGACATAATCGCGTACCCATGTAGTTTGGGGCACCGTGAAAGCAGCTTCAGGACGAGCAGATCAAGTGAGCCCTGCAGAGAATCGGGTTTTGGCATACTCAGGCTTCTTATTATAAAGACAGCTGAGTAAAATCACAACAGCAGACGGCAGTAGGCCCCGGTGTGTAATGAGCGCCAAGGTCCTCAAAACTGGTCATAGGTCACGTCGACCTCTCCCCAGCAACTGCCGCCGTTTTCGCTCGCGACGAGATAGCGCCGTACCGGCACTCCGAGTAGAGCGCGGGCCTCCATGACCTTTTCGAGCTCCCGCAAGTCTGGATCCGGAATGTCATCGATGGCTTTGTGGGTCGCGTCCCCCGATACGTTAACTCCCAACGTGATCATGCGCCGGTAGGCCTCGGCTGAGGCTAAGAGGCCCTTTGGGAATTTCGCCTTAGCGTCGAGTTCATAGATAGTCCGTGCAGCACTGAAACCCTTCTGGATCACACGGGCAGCGGCTTCAGTATCCCCCAGTCGCGCACCGTTTCAATGGGCTGAACGACGAGCGCCGCCGGCACTTCTGAGTAGAAGCGAACGATAAAATCAGCGAGACTCCAATGGAAACTATCCGGATCTGGGTGTATCTGGTAATGGCGCGTGATCGCGGCAAAGATTTGAGCGCGGTCGGGAGGCGCCTCGCCTGGAAGACTCGCAAGGGGGTGAACGGCCGCCCGTCGCGGAAGGATGCCGTTTGAAAGCGCGCGATCGAAAGCCTGAGCAGCCGCTTAGTACTCACCTTGCAACAGCTCGAAATTAATCAGGGCATTCTAAAGCCGGCTTTTAGTCGGACTCTCCGCATCCGGCAATAGATCCAAAACGTCGGAGGGAGAAAGAGGAAGCAGGTCGTCAAGAATGGCAACCTCGCTCTGCTCACGAAACCCGCTAGATTGACGTGCAGCAGCAAATGCCTGCCGGTATAGCCCGACAGCACGGGACGGCTCCAAGGGCAAGCGATTCGCGCTCCGCAAGTGTCAGTCGATCTGTCCGTTTCACTTGCTGAGCGGATGACGCGACGGCGAGCAGCCCCGCAAGCAAGAGAGCGGCGTTGGCGAGCCGCCAGAACCGTAGCGGACTCATATATTGGTCTGAGGTCAGTTCAGTCTATGGCTTCCTTGCCGCAGGGCAATAGCACGAAGCCAAACCGACCGGCAAACTACTACCGACTCATAGGGGGCGGCGGAGTATTTACATCCGCTGCCAGGCCCAAGCCAGTTAATAGGGCTGCAGCTCCGCCGCCGATTAACCAAACGCTGGTTGCTGAAAGGCCCGTGCCGGCAATGCCGGCCCCGCTGGCGGCAGTGGCGATTCCGAAGGTCGAGACTGTCCCCGGCGCTACCGTTCCCACCACATCGCCTGCCGCATTCACGATTTGTAGAGTCCCGTTGATTGATGCAACTTCTATGGAGTTGTGGGAGATGGAAATCACACCGTCCACGTTGTTGCCCGGTCCAGTAAGCCACACGCGTCCGTATCCCATCTTCCAGTTGCCGAACTCTCGCCCCCGCGCGGCGCCGCTTTCAACGGTTAATAAATGCGAGTCGCCGATTAATACCGTTGAGTTAGGACCCACGACAAATTCCCCGTGATCGTGCAAAGAGAGAGCAACGGGCGTGGAACCCGTTTTCAGTCGCGTGCCGACCAGCAGATTGGCGTTGCCGTGCGTAGGAGCACCGTTAATCAAAAACTCACTCCCCAAAGCAACGCCGACAACGGTTGCCGGGATAGCAACATTGGCGAGCTGACCCGTTCTAGAACTCTGGAGATTATTGGAGATGTGGGCTACCTTCGCAGGGATATTGGATTGATGAATAGTTAACTCACCAATTGGCTGCCCTTGCAGAGAAACATGGATTTTAAGATCGAAGTTCCCGGTAACGCCGTTGTTTCGCAAACCGGAAGCAATCGCTCTGCCGTCTGCGCCAGTTGTGGTCGCAAAATGGGTGGAACCATCCGCAAAGACGGCTCCCGGACCTGACGTCGGGCCGTCGAATACCACGTAAGCGCCAGCCACCGGCCTATGATTGCGATCCTCAACTTGAACGATCGGTTCGCGCGCGAGCCGGCCTTGAACATTGTTCAATGCTCCCTCGCCATCGATGATCGAGATATGAAATGCAGAAGGCTCGATTTGCCATGCCCCTGCCACGAGAGATAAAAGCGCTAGAAGCGCGGCTGTGCGTATGCGCATTTGGACAACTCTCAAGCAATTCATACTCCAAAATTGCTGAGTCAAATTAAAACGGGTGCCAGTAGCATAACATGATTTAGGTGGGTCTGATAGTAACCTCAACGGAATAGATAGTGACCCGGGATCAAACACAAGCAACACTCGCTGATGCGTTAAACGAAAAGTACGAAATCTTACGCTGGATCGGCGGCGGCGGCATGGCGGAAGTGTTTCTCGCCCGTCACCGCATACACGGAGCGCTGTTCGCGGTCAAAGTTCTGTCCACCAGCCTGGCGGAAGACGAGCGTATTGTGGCACGCTTCGTGCAAGAAGCACGTACCGCTGCAACCTTGGCGGGACACTCCAATATCGTGCCGATTTTCGATATCGGCGCCCAGAACGGGCTCTACTTCCTGATCATGCAATACGTGGAAGGGGAAGATCTTGCCAAGTACTTGAAGCGACACGGCAGGTTACTGCCGCAGGATGCCGCGCACATCGCTTGCCAGGTCGCCGACGCGCTGGTTTGGGCCTCGGCGAAGGGAGTGGTGCACCGCGATCTCAAGCCATCCAATCTATACCTGGATCAGAACGGGCGCATCATGGTGCTCGATTTCGGAATCGCCAAAGCGGCCGATGTTCCAAGCCCCCTCACCGCGGCAGCCGAGCGCTTGGGCACTGTCTACTATATGAGCCCTGAGCAGATACTCGGGCAACCCTGCGATTGCCGCAGCGACCTTTATTCGTTGGGCGTGGTCTTCTTCGAGATGCTGACCGGAGGTAGACCTTTCGAGGGAGATTCGAGCCGGGCGATTGAGGTCGCTCACTTGCAGACTCTTGCTCCGGATGTTCGGGATTTGGATCCTCAGCTTCCGGGTGAACTGTCCTACATTGTTAGCCATCTATTGGCTAAGAAGCCGGATGACCGTTATCAGTCGCCAAGCGAACTGGTCGAGCACTTGAACCAGATTGGCGCGAGTTCGATGCCGCTAACGCTCCGGCCCAACCTTTCCGCAACGGATCGCCCGATGGATGGCGCAGCCGCGGCCTCGGGGTCGACGCGCCGCAGCGGTTCCCTATCGGAGATCAACCCTCCGCGTTTACAAACGCCGATTGCTCGCGAGAAGTCCGTCGTGGCTCAATCGACGCCTCCCCCGAACGCCCCAATTGAGTCCGCCCCTGTGGCCAAAAGCCAAGGGACAAAGATGATCTGGGGCGGTATCGCTGTTTGTTCAATCCTGATCGTCGGCGCCCTCATCTATCTTGTCCTGGGTCGGCATCCGGCGGCTGAGAAGCCGACGGCGCCCGCGCAAGTGACGGCCCCGAATGCCGTGATGCCATCAACAGTGAATTCCGCCATTAGATTGGACCGATTGGGCGGTCGAATGAAGCTGGCCGCCGCGGGTAACTTCATTTTTGGAGACGATACAGATCCGCAATCGCCGAACGGCAAAGAAACTGTTAATCTGCCGGCGTTCTATATTGACGAAACCGAAGTTTCCAATGGCGCCTACAGGACCTTTTGCAGCCAGACGAAGCATCAACCGCCGGATTCTCCGACGTTCAACCGGCAACCTGATTACCCGGTGACCAACGTCTCTTTCGAAGATGCGCAGGCTTTCGCAGACTGGATCGGCAAACGT
Organism: Bryobacteraceae bacterium; assembly: GCA_036269625.1. Taxonomy (GTDB): domain Bacteria; phylum Acidobacteriota; class Terriglobia; order Bryobacterales; family Bryobacteraceae; genus Bog-105. The sequence continues at coordinate 50,599 of DATBEF010000018.1, forward strand.
CTGCCCACTGAGAAGGAATGGGAGAAGGCGGCTCGTGGAACAGACGGACGCATCTATCCCTGGGGGAATGAACCCTGGCCCAACGCTCCGGTCACTATCCAACCGGTTATTTCAAATCCCGATCGTGTCTCACCATCTGGTGAGTACAACATGGCTGGCAACGTAATGGAGTGGACTACGGGACACTTTCCAGCCGGTCCAGCCGAAATCAAAGACATGACCAAGGCCTTGGGAACGCCAAACTTTTCCTCTGAATGGAAAGTTATCAAGGGCGGCTATTTCGGCAAGGACCCCAATGCCGCCAGAGCCTGGAAGACCTACATGCGCCGTGGATTTCCGAAAGATGTTAGAAGTTCCCCGGTGATCGGTTTCCGCTGCGTCCTCGATGCCCATTAAAGTTAGGTATTCTTGTGGAACCAATATGGCACGCTCACAATCTCTCGTTTCAGCCCTGATCATTTTAGGGTTTCTGCAATTGCCGGCAACGTCGTTGGCCAGGCAATCGGAGCAGGAACCGCAGTTGAATGCGCGGGACGCTTTCTGGTCGGCGTCCGATCTGGTGGGCAAGCGCCCCGGTAAGCCTTCCGTAACGGCAGAGGCCAAAATGACCGAGAGGAAGACTTCTTCAAAGACGCCCGTTGAACCGGCCGCGGTAAAGACGGTTTCGGTGAGCGCGCCTTTGGGGCTGCGTTATTCAGTTTTAAAGCAGCGCACCGACGGGACCTATCAGGAGATTTCTCCCGATGCGGTATTCCACGCCGGCGACCGCATCCGCCTCAGTCTGATGTCGAATCAGCAAGGTTATCTCTATGTCGTGGAACAGGGCTCAAGCGGCAAATGGATCCCTCTTTACCCCGGGGGCGATTCGCAGCCGGACAGCAACAGATTGGCCACGGGCAAGGAGTACATCGTTCCGGGCAAAGGAGCTTGGGAGTTCAAGGGTGATGCCGGGCAGGAACGTCTGTTCGTATTGCTGAGCCGGGAGCCGGAGACGGATTTGAGCGGCATGATCGATTCCTTGCGCGATCGTAAGGACGGATTGGATGATCAGCAAGTGGCTCATCTGCGCAGTGAAGTCCAATCGCGCGACCTCGAGTTCACAACCGGCAACGACGAGTCTTCGGATAGCGGGGATAAGGCGAGCTATGTAGTGAATAAAGCATCGAGCAAAACAGCCGACCCCCGCGTGGTGGTGGATGTGGTTCTCTCACACAAGTAACCCGGCATGAGAAAACGAACCAACCAACTTATCCTGATTCTGCTTCTTACTGGCACGTCTTTGCAAAGTGGACAGAACCAGGCGGAAGTCAACCACCGGCTGGACCTTGTTCTCGAAAAGAAAGAGGCCAACGGCATACGGGCCGTTAACGCGGAGTTCGTGTTCGCATCGGGCGATAAGATTCGTTTCCGCTTTCGCTCCGCGATAAATGGCTACTTGTATGTAATGGACCAGGGTTCTTCGGGCACTTGGCGGCAGTTGTATCCGCGAGATGAACTTACTCAAAGCAGGCGTGTAGCGGCCGGAAAAGATTATCTGGTGCCGGCCGCCGGATCTGGATGGTTCCAGGTGAGCGGCCCGGCCGGTTACGACAATGTTTATTTCTTGATCTCACCAATGGATCTGGGAAAGTCGCTGCCGGCTGCATCTCAACCGCCGCCCGACGACGCCGGTTCGCAGGCAGCAGCCGCGGCCGCGTTTGCCACCGCCACACCCCGCTGTGATGACGAACTGTTTCGCAGTCACGGCGAGTGCCTCGACACAAGTGCCGGACTCAAGCCACTCGGAAAGAATGAAGCGCTGCCCGACAAGTTAGCTCAGCTGCCGGCACAGACCAGCCGCGATCTCATCGTTGTGGATAACGCGAAGGACACTTCGGTCTCCTCGACTGAGCCTTTCGAGGAGCCGTCCATTTTTCGCTTCCGGATTGCGCATAAGTAGGAGTTTATGAAGCGAGTTAGTCTTAGTGCATGCCTGTGGCTCGTAGGATCGCTCTGCGCTCTGGCGCAATCTCAACCACCAGCTCAAACGCCAGGTGCACAGCGGGATATAGTGCCGGTTCCGGATGATGTCAAAGCACCGCCCGCCAACGTATCTGTTCCGCGGGGTTATGCGTTGGTAGTGGGCATTTCCCACTACAAGAATCTGCCTCCGCAGGCGCAATTGAAATATCCCGACAGAGATGCCGCCGCCATTTATACCGTGTTGATCAGCAAACAAGGAGGCGAGTTTCCCCCGGAGAACGTTCATGTCCTCAAAGATGAGGATGCGACGCTGGCGAATCTGACTCAGGAACTGGAAAAGTGGTTGCCCTCCGTATCAAAGGATAACGATCGCGTCGTGATTTACTTTGCGGGTCATGGATTCATCTCGAACGGCGCCAGTTATCTGGCCCCATACGATCTGAACAAGGACAACATCCCTGGGACAGCTTACCCGATGAGCCGCCTGGGAGAGGTGATCGGCAGCAAAATTCACGGCAAATGGAAAGTGTTGCTGGCGGACGCTTGCCATAGCGGCGCCATTACTCCAGAGGCGGATCGGGCGCAAGTAACACAATCATTGCTCGATTTGAATAAGTCCTTGTTCGTTTTAACAGCAAGCCGCGACCGCGAGCAGAGTTTCGAAGGGCCAGGTTGGGGCGGCGGTCACGGAATCTTTACTTATTACGTTGTTAAGGGATTGGAAGGCGAGGCCGACACATCACGCGATGGCGAAGTAACCGCGCAGGAATTGGGAGATTACGTTTACTCACTTGTCAGTCAAGCGACCGGCGGCCGGCAGCATCCCACGTTCGATCGGGGCAGCTTTGATACTGACATGCTGTTGGCCTATAACCCGGAACGTAAAAGCGCAAAGCTTCCGGCCCCGAAGTTCGGCAACTTGATAATCGAAAGCAACATGGATGGCGTCGAGGTGACGGTAGACGGCAAGAGCGTCGGTACCGTCAGCAAAGCGAACGCACTTCGCTTGCCGGGACTCCAACCGGGCATCCATATCATCCAGGGCAATCATGAAGGCTATGCGCCGGACGGACCCCGCGAGGAGGAAGTCTATCCCGGACAGGATACAACGGTAACTCTGCGCATATTGATTATCAGGCAGCATAAAAAGGCCGCCGTAGACCATTTCAATCGTGGGCTGGAGTATTACAACAAAGGATACGAACAGAACTATAAGAGCGCAGTGGAGGAATTCAAGCAGGCGCTCGCCATCGATCCTACTTACAGCCAGGCGGCGATGTATCTGGGCCGGGCGTGCCGTTCGCTTTATGACTACGAAGCAGCCGATCAATATTTCAAGCAAGCGATTCAGATCGATCCCGATTATTTGGAAGCCCGCGTAAGCTACGCCGGCGGCTTGTTAGATGCGGGTGATATGGATGAGTCCGTTCGTCAGCTCAACTTTGTAATGCAACGTGACAAGACCAACGGAACCGCTTGGTACTTACTTTCCCAGGCATATTTCCGCAAAGGCGCTTATGATGATGCGGTCCACGCCGGCCGCGAAGCAGTGAAGTTGATTCCGAACAAAGCGGAAGCGCACCTTTGGCTGGCGGATAGTCTGCGTTTGGAAAGCGATGCAGCGCACTCGACCGCGAACGTGCCGCAGGCTGAGACCGAATATCAACAGTATCTGTCTCTGAGTAACTTCGATAGCAGCTTTGCGGGAAAGTTTGCTTACTATGTGTTGCCGTTCGGAGCTAAGAAGCGGGCTGCGCAGGGGGACATCTGGAAGCAACTTCGGGCGCAGGCGGATTTCGGTTTGTGCGATTGTGAATGGCTGCAGAAACGATTGGATCCGGCGATACATTACTGCGAAGCCGCGCTCGTCTATAATCCGAACGATCTATATTCGCATTACCGGCTAGGCATTCTATACAGCCAAAAGTTCAACGTGGCAAACGAACATGCCGCCGCTCCCAGCGAGTTGGATTTGCTGGTGGAAGCGCGTAAGCAGTTCAACAGTGTGATCACATTGAATTCTGAGGTGGATCAGGCTTCAAATGCCAAGAAATACATCCAGAATATCGATCAGTTTCTTGGCGCGCAAAGTAAGTAGACCCGAAACAACTTGCTCGCCGATTATGAAATACACGCTGCTACTGGCGGGAGTAGCTCTTACCTGGGCCGCCATTGGCGTCCGCGGCTTCAAAGCCGTTCCGCTGGAGACGGTTTCCGAGACAACTGCCAACGCAAGTATAGGCGATCTGAACGGCGATGGGCATCTCGACATCGTGCTCGCGAAAGGCCGCCATTGGCCGCTGAAGGATGTCGTGCTGTTCGGCGACGGCAAGGGACACTTTACTCCGGGTCCCCCGCTGCCCAATGCACCCGATCGAAGTTACTCAGCGCCGCTAGCGGATCTGGACAAAGATGGCGACCTCGATATCGTGCTGAGCAATGATCGTCCCGACCCCAAGTTAATCCTATTGAACGACGGCAAGGGCCGGTTTACTGTCGGCGGCACGTTTGGGAATCCCAATTGGCCGACCAGAAATGTCGTCGTCACGGACCTGAATGGAGACGGCTATCCGGACATTGCCGTAGCCAACCGTCCGGGCCCAAGCTACGTTTGTTTCAACGATGGCAAGGCGCACTTCGCGTGTCGGGAGCTGGGATCGGAGACATCCGCGACGATACTGGCGGGCGACGTGGATGGAGATGGTTTTGCCGATCTGATCGTGGCGTGCCGGGATGATTGCCAGAGCGTGGTGTATTTCAATGACGGCAACGGCAACTTTCCGCGCAAGCAGCCCTTCGGTCCAGAAAGGTCATCGACACGCGCGATGGCGATTGCCGATTTTGACGGTGACGGCCGATTGGATATCGCCGCGTGCCACGAAGACGCCCTACTCGATGCTCGCGACGGACCTGAATCGCGACGGCAAGCCAGACATCATCATGGGTTACGTACACGCTTCCGGCGCGGTGTATTTCAATGACGGCTCCGGACGAAAATTTCATCGCATGGAGTTCGGTGATAGCAAAGGCGCGATATACGGAATCGCTGTGGCCGATCTGGACGGCGACGGTTACCCTGACATCGTTGCTGCGAAATCCGATGCGCCCAGCATGGTGTTTTTCAGCCGGCCTGGAAAGTAGAGAGGTGTAGAGGACATCTTCGGGCATCGAGCCAAGACGTAAGTGAGCGAGGTGCTCAGCGCTCGCCCGACTCAGATAGGGCCTTCACGACCTTGCCTTCTGCATCGAGGAATTCGAGAACTGGATGGCCGTCGGAACGGACAGCTAATGTGAGGCGCGGCTTCCCGCTCTCATCGCAAAGGTCAACGCCGACAGATCCATCCGGCGCACGGCCAATAACCAACCTCTTTACGTCATGGCGGCGGCTGGCGAAGAACTTTCCCCAAGCGGCGGCTGGCGAAGAACTTTCCCCAAGCGGCGTCTCGCTTATCCGGAGGCAGCTTCATGATTTGGTCGTTAGCTCTTCTCTTTTCTTGAATGGGGTAGTTGCCCTGATCTGTGATGGTAATGCGCGAGAACTTCTCCTCTCGCTCCTGCCCTGCGTCCACCGCAAAGATCTGATTTTCCTCATATTGGTCAAAGCTGAGATGCCCATGATTCTGGATAGAGCCATCTGGAAGCTGAGTTGCCCCCCAAATTAGACCGCCTTGTTCCGTTCCTTCCTCACTCATGAACAACATGCCTGCTGCATCACGGCGATCCGGGCGAGGATACTCCTTCCCGCGATTCCAAGCGCCGGGAAAGTCAGCCCGGTTGGAGATAGTCAGCCGTACTGTACCGTCGGGTTCCACTATGTTGATACGGCGAGCCGTAATGATTCCAAAACTTGGGTTATTCAGTTTCGCAGCCCCATACAGGATGACCACCACAAGAGACACTGTGAGCAATCCGGAATAAATCGCAAGGAAACGCTGGCTTGACAGAATTTTCATGGCCTCTATTATCGGAATTCGCGGCCTTGAGAGATCGAGTTTCGTTCAACATCGCGTTTACGGAGGCTTGCCGAGGGTGAACACTTTGGCTCGCCGTCGGCAAGCGTGTCTACTTCGCATGAATCACATACGCAATGCCTAAAGAGTATCTTGAAGACAGGAACAGACTTCTCATGTGGATACTCCCGTTTTTCTCTGCTTCTGAGGCCGGAGGCGGCGTGATGCGCGCCCCGGCCGTTGTATTGTTCTGCGCAATCGGTTTGTCCCACATTGGTTTTTCCCAGCAAACGCCAACCGCGCCCAAAAAAGTTTTGACTCCCGAGCAGCAAGCCTTCCGGGAGGAAATGCGTGTCGTAGGTGAAAAACGTGACAGTCTGCGGGCCAAGGCCCACCAGGCCTTCGACGCAGAGATGGCTCAGCAAAAGGCTGGTGATTGTCCCAACGCTGAGAACACCTACGAATTTGGTATCTGCTTCGGCAAAGCGGCCGGCGTCGCAGATCAGAATCTAAAGGCCTATGAAGAGGCCATTCGGGATCTCTTGGGCCTGAAGTATCCAAATCTGACCGGTAACTCACCTACCACCGGACCTGCCGGACCCGTGTTGACGCCTGAGGAGTCCGTCGCGGAATTCGACCGCGTGGAACAGCTCTGGCATTCATATCTTGACGCCGCTGCGACTGCCGCTTTTCATCAATTCGGTGGAGGGACTGGAGGGCCCAGTTTTGAGATGGAAACCCACCTGCGGCTGGTTCGTAGCCATATGTTAGAGCTGAATGAAATATATGACATGTTGCTACGCCTTTGAATTAGACCAATCTGCAACGTCATCGACTGTAAGACACTCGACGACAGTCGATAAAATTGAATTCTCGCCATGGATCGCGAAACGGCCGCGCCATTTCCTGAAAGCCTCGATTCCGCTGGTGCGCGGATATTGAGCCATGACGAGATCGAGCAGTTCATCCGCGATGGATTCGTGAAAATCGAGCAGGCCTTTTCGCGCGATATTGCCAATCAAGGCCGTTCAATTCTCTGGCGGGACACGGGTTGCGACAAAGACGATCCGACCACCTGGAAGAAACCGGTGATACGGCTAGGGATGTATGGAGAAGAGCCATTTGCCAGGGCCGCAAATACCTCAGTCCTACACAACGCCTTCGATCAACTCGTTGGTGCAACTCGATGGCTGCCGCGCATGGATCTAGGCACGTTCCCAATTCGGTTTCCATCTCCTGACGATCCGGGAGACGCGGGCTGGCATATTGATACCAGTTTTCCGCCTGAGAACGGAGATCGAAATGACTTTCTGAACTGGCGTGTCAACGTGACGTCGAAGGGACGAGCTCTGCTGATGCTGTTTCTCTTCTCCGATGTCGGCGAGAACGACGCGCCGACGCGCATTCGTGCCGGGTCGCATTCCGATGTTGCGACGATGCTCGCTCCGGCGGGAGAATGCGGTCTGATGTTGAAAGAATTGGCCGCTAACGGTTTCGCTGAAACCGACGTCCGGCGCGAGGTGCTGGCAACGGGAATGGCAGGAACCGTTTATCTTTGCCACCCGTTTCTGGTGCATGCAGCTCAGCCACATCGCGGCGCGCGCCCGCGCTTTCTAGCACAGCCACCGCTTCTACTCGCCGAACCTTTTCTTCTCAATCGCCCGGACGCGGCGTATTCGCCTGTCGAGCAAGCGATCAGGATCGCTCTCGAACGCGTTTGAGTCCTCTCTGACCGCTCCAAGCTTGCAATTGACATATCGTGCTAAGAAGAGCATACTTCCTATAGCTATCTATAGATGCCTCCTCGCAAGAACGACATTCTCCAAGGCACACTGGCGCTGCTAGTCCTGAAAACCCTTCAACAAGGGCCGATGCACGGATGGGGTATCACCCTGCATATTCAGCAGATTTCCAACGAAGTCTTGCGTGTCGAGGAGGGCTCGCTTTACCCTGCCCTGCACCGAATGGAGCAGGACGGCTGGATCGCGGCCGAGTGGGGCGTTTCGGAGAACAATCGGCGAGCGCGTTATTACCGTCTGACAGCAACGGGCCGAAAGCAACTCGCTAAAGAAGAACAAAGCTGGCAGGAACTAATTGGCGCCGTAGCCCTGGTGCTGCAGTTTGGAGCCAAAGCCTAAGAGAGGCATGCCGTGGGATTGATTCGTAAAGTTCGGGCCCTATTTCATCGCGACAAACTGACGGCGGAAGTGGATGAGGAGTTGCGTTATCACCTGGCGATGCGCGAAGACTTGAACAGACGCGCAGGCATGGCGCAAGCTGAGGCGCGTCTCTCCGCTCAACGAAGTTTCGGAAATCTAACTCTTTTAAAAGAGAGTACGCGTGAGGCAGACTTGCTCGTATTTCTCGAAACGGTGCTGAAAGACATCCATTTTGCCGCTCGCATGCTGGCCAAGCATCCTGGATTCACCCTTCTGGCGGTGCTGGCCTTGTCAGTCGGGATTGGTGTGAATACCGCGGTGTTTACAGCCTGCAAAGCAGTTCTCCTGCAGCCTCTGGACGCCAAAGACTCAGGGCAACTTGCGAATGTCTATCAGTCGACAGCGCAACATCGCTATGATCAGCACTTCAGCTTTCTGGACTTTGAATTCTACCGGGACCACAGCCGCGCGTTTTCCGGTCTAGTGGCCACCACCGGTGGTGAGCTTGCGATGACAGGCGGGCAAGGCATCGCAAACTCCGGGACCTCCATGACTGGAGGACTCGCGCGAGCGTTTGGCTTCCGGCTTCCCAGTGTTATGGGCGGCAGTTCTCAATTCGTAAGCGTCGCCAGCGTGTCTGAAAACTACTTCGCCGTGCTCGGCGTCAACGCCATTCGCGGACGCGTTTTTCTGCCGCAGGACACCCAGGAGATGGATGCACACCCGGCCATCCTGATCAGTGAGAACTTCTGGCGGCGCCGTTTCGGAGGCGATCCATCGGTATTAGGTAAGAATGTGAAGCTGAATGGGGCTGCGTTCACAATCATCGGCATCACGCCTCATGATTTTGTTGGAACAATCATAAACGTTCCAAATGTTTGGCTTCCCATGCGGCTTTGGCCGCTCGCATCCAAAGACTCGAATATTCTGCATGACCGAGAGGACGCCTGTTGCGCTCTGTATGGGCGACTGGCGCCTGGCGTCTCACTGAAGCAAGCTCAAGCCGAGATGAATTTGCTCGCGGGCCGTGTGCGGACTCTCCACGCGCCACATTCGGAAGGTAGCCAGACGGCCACCATTAGCTTGACCCCTGGATCTCACATCGGGCCGGTCAATTTGCTCGGCTCTGAGTTGGCATTCGCTCTTCTATTGATCCTCGGCGCTGTCGGCCTGGTCTTATTGATTGCGTGCGCTAACGTCGGCAGCCTGCAGCTAGCCCGCTCCGCAGCCCGACAGAAGGAGATGGGAATACGTCTGTCGGTTGGTGCAAGCCGCTTCCGCATCATCCGTCAATTGCTGACCGAAAGTGCATTGCTGGGACTGATTGCCGGTGGCGCATCCCTTTTGATGACTTGGTGGGTATTACGGCTCCTGATGCTGGGAATCGCCGGCACCCTGCCAATAGAATGGGGTTCCCTCGCCCTACACGTTGAGCCTGATCTGCATGTGTTTGTCTACGTGTTCATTCTCTCTCTGTTCGCCAGCGTGTTGTTTGGACTCGCGCCCGCCCTCCAATCGTCCCGTCCCAGCCTTTCCTCGGCGTTGAAGGAGGAGGGTAGCGGACTGGCGCTGCGCCTCTCGAATTCACGGTTGCGCAATCTGTTGATGGGAACCCAGGCAGCCGCCTGCCTGTTCCTTCTTATCAGCGCTGCTCTCCTGATTCGCGGGTCCATCCGCTCGATGATCATCAGTCCTGGCTATGAAACCAAGCACGTCGTGTCTCTGGATGTGATCTTCCCTCCCGGCCTCGGCTATAACCACGCGAAACAGCTTGCAGAAATGAACCAACTGCTTGGGCGGATTAGCGCCACCCCCGGTGCCATATCCGAGACTATCGGCCTGGCGCCCAACCATGGCGGCCTTAGGACTGCTGCGGTCGGCTTGAATGGAATGAAACCCTCAACCGGCAACATGGCGCGAACCGTATTCTATTCGTATGTCGCTCCCAACTACTTTGAGTGCCTGAGCATCCCGCTCGTCGCCGGGCACACTTTTTCAGAGCGTTCTGCCGCGCCAGATCCGACTGTGATCTTGAGTGAATCGGCAGCCTCCGAGCTTTGGCCTGGCGAGAATCCTATTGGGAAAAGAGTGGCTCTCGATGCCGCAAACCAGTTCCATGAAAAGACCGAGCTTATACCCCGAGGAGACGCCTATGAGGTCATCGCCGTCGCAAAAGATACCCGCGCCATCACTCCCCAAGGCGGGGATAATCGGAAGGCATATCTGTCATCGCCCCGGGATCGAATTGATGGCGGCGCACTTTTGCTTGTACGTTTCAGAGGCGATCCGAATAGTATCGTTGTTGAACTTAACAAGCAACTGCACGTGGTAGACCCGAACCTAATCGTCTATGCGAGTACGCTTCAGGACTTGCTTACATCTACTCCGACATTTGTCGTTACTCGGTTATCGGCGATTTTTGCTTCGCTCATCGGAGGTCTTGGCCTGCTGCTCGCCTGCGTTGGGATTTATGGCACGGTCAGTTATGCGGTGACCCGTCGTACACGCGAAGTAGGGATTCGCATGGCTCTCGGTGCGCGTAAGGGCGACGTGTTGCGGCTGATTGTGCTCGAGAGCGGCCGCCCGGTGATGTTGGGATTGCTCGCAGGAGTTGCAGCCGCTGCAGGCGCATCTCGCGTGCTTCAGGCTCTGCTTTTCGGCCTCGGTTCACTCGACCCGGTTTCCTTCTTCGGCGTAGGATTTCTGTTCGTGTTGATCGCGCTCCTCGCCGCCTATGTGCCTGCGAGGCGAGCAGCGCAGGTCGATCCGATGGTAGCCCTGCGCTGCGATTGATCACATTTCAATTCCCTGGTACAGGCGCGGCGAAGCGCGAGGGAATTTAAAGACCTAGATCGTTGTGAGTTGGCTCAGTGGGCAAAGTGATCTGTGATTTCGACAGGTATTTGTAGGGGTTCACCGGCGTTCCGCCCAAACGAACTTCGTAATGTAAATGCGGCGACGTGGCCCGGCCCGTGCCGCCGGATAGTGCAATCACTTGGCCCATTCGAACCTCTTCGCCCGGAGCAACCAGCAGGTGCGAAAGATGGGCATAATAGGTCTCCACGCCACTGCCGTGATCTACTACCACCAGCTTTCCATAGCGGCCGCCCCATCCGGCGCTCGCCACGACTCCGTCGGCTGTTACGTGTACCGGAGTCCCCGAAGCCGCCTGCAGATCAACGCCCGTGTGGAACGCTCCTTCACCTGAAAAAGGATCAGAGCGGTCGCCAAATGCGCTACGCAGGACCCCATCAACCGGCCACAAGCTTGGCTGGCTGTGAACTTGCCACTGATATGAGTAGCGATGATAGATGCTCGAATAAGTGGCCGACTTCAGAAAATTATACTCCTCGATCGATTCCTTCAGGCTTGGCGTCAGTGGATTTGACGAGGCGAAGGTACCGCCGCTGGTGGTAGACGCGGGCGGCTTGAGACCGTAGGCCACGGATACTTCCGTCGCCAAGTTTTCAAGCGTTGCCATCTGATCGGTGTGTTGGCGAGAGACCCGCTGTAACTCCTGATATCGCGTCCTTAAGCGGTCGAAGTTGGCGTGGAGTTCGTTGTAGTTCGAGACTTTCCAGCTCATCCTCACATAGCTGGAGCAAAGCCCAACCATGGCCATGGACAAGACCGCGGCGACTCCACCTAAATACCCAAGCAATCGGTAGCTGATATGTATGCGCTTAACATGCCCATGGACAGAATGAGCGAACTCTATGACAAAATACTGCTTATCCATTCCACTCCTGTTCGGGGAGACGGCAATCTGTAAATAATCTAACAGATCTTTCCGCTCAGAACCCGGGGTGCGATTAAGATTAGTGAATCTTTAGACTAGCCCTACTCCTAGGGAAGTGTCAATAATAATGAGAGTTAGATTAAAAACACTAATATTTAATCACTCGCTCCCGCTTGTTGCCCCGTGAAGCGCGGAGGTCGCCAGCATCCCGCCTAAACCCATTGTCTCCACTGCCGACGAAGGCACAATCACCATGGATCCGCGCTCCTTTATTGCCTCGTAAAGCATATTCATCGCGCGCAGATGAAGGGCCACCGGATTGTTCTGATACGTGAGCGCCGCCTGGGAGAATTTCTCGGAGATCTCCGTCTCTGCCTGACCCAGGATGTTCCGGGCTTGGCGTTCGCGTTCGGCTTGAGCCTGACGAGACATCGCGTCTTCAAGCGCCTGCGGAATGCGTACGTCGCGGATCTCAACAGATTGAACCGTGATACCCCAGGGGTTCGTCTTCTCATCGAGAATGCGCTGCAGTTCGCGCCCCAGCGACTCCCGCTCGGTGATCATCTGGGCGAGTTCGTGACGCCCAATCGACTCCCGCAGACCTGTCTGGGCACTCATGGTGATGGCCTCTACAAAGTCTTCGACTTCAAGGATGGACTTTTCGGCATTCCAGACTAACCAGAACACGATGGCATCGACGTTCACCGGAACCGTGTCGCGTGTCAGTGTCGATTCCGCTGTAACGCTTGCTACCCTGACCCGCTGGTCCACGTACCGGCTGAGCGTGTCGATGATCGGGATCACATGGAACATACCCGGCCCGCGGAGCCCTATGAAGCGGCCCAGCCGCAGCACAGCTACCTTCTCCCACTGATCGGCAACCTTGATTGAAAACAGCAGATACAGGCCGATAACTAAACCCACAATCAGTGGCGCTCGGTTCCCAAACAGCACGGTTAACCCTAAACCCAACCCGGCCCATAGGACAAATAGTCCCACCGCCACTCCGCTGACTTGATTCTTATTACGATCGCGCCACATAGTTTTTCATCTCCTTTTTGCTTGGCGGCATCTCACTTGGCAGGCGGGACCCCGGGCCCTTTGCGCTTCTTGCCCGAGCCCGCTTGCAAATTTTGCAATTCTTCGATCAGTTCCTCAGCCGTGTAGCCCGCCATTCCAACGCGCGAAAGAAAATCAGCCGCCATTTGGCTAAGCCGCCGCTGCCGGTCGGCTGAGTCGTGCTCCACCTTACGCTCGCTGATGAACGTGCCGGTTCCTTGCTGGGTCTCGAGCAAACCCCGAATTTCCAGTTCGCGGTATGCCCGGATCACGGTATTTGGGTTCACTGACAAATCAACCGCAAGTTGACGAACTGTGGGCAGTTGGTCGCCGCTGACAAGCGCACCCGCCGCCAATCCTGCCGTCACCTGATCGACGATTTGCCGGTACACCGGGACACCGCTGTGCAGGTCCAAGCCGAATTGGAAAGGCCTTCGTCTGTTCGCCACAGTATTCACTAGAACTATAGTGTACTAGTGATATAGGACAATCAAGCAGAATTTGTACGAGTACAAGGCGCTGTTCACCCGAACGGGCGCCCTCCATTCCGGCCACGGCGCGGGCTTTACTCTGAATCAAACCCGCTGTTTACGATATAAGCCATGCCATGCGGGCTCTGGAAACCGGAAGCGATGGGCGTGAGAAATCCCGTTTCCGGATTGAGCACCCCGACGAAGCCCACCCCGTTGGCAGCCGAATTTGAAGGTGCGCCGACCCCCGCTGAATAGGCGACACCCGGGACAAATTGAACCCGCTGGATGGCATATACAGTGTTTGCTGGTGTGTCCGCCACAAGAAGCAAGCCGTCCCTGGGAGGAATAAAGATGGTGTCGTCAAGCTGCGGTGTGCCCAGGGGCGAACTCAGCGGTATCTGCAGCACGGTCTGATTCTCCGTACCTGGCTGGCGCACCAGGATTAATTCGGAATCGCCTTGACTATCCAAGAGCAAGTCTCCAAATGGATCTGAGGTCATCGAGTCCGGATCCTGCAGGTTTAATGTCACTGCCTTGCCGTTGACCACATCGATTGCTTGCGCATTGCTGAAGCATCGGCTCGATGAAAACGGAATTCCCCTCGAGCTTAGCCCGCACGATAGCCGGTTCTCCGTTGGGATTGTTGGACGGATTTGAGGCGCTGAAGTAAACCTGCTTGTTCAAAAAAACGATGTCATCGTAACCTCCTCCATGCGGCGGTGTCTGTGCAAAGGTAAAGACGCTCCTCGCGCGTGCGGGGATCGATGATGACCAGATTAGGATTTCCGTCCTCATTTTGCATGGCCCAAAGCTTCCCGGTCGCCGGGTCGAGCTTCAGCCCGTCGTTATGTCCTGGCACGTTGTACACGTAAAGCATCTGCCCGGCTTTGCTGTATTCGACAATCTGGCTCGTCAGTCCGTCCAATCCGGCAGGATCGTGATTGTCGCCGTAACCGATGTAAATCTTGTTACCGGCAACCGCGATGGAATCGGGCGCCGAAAGTCCCTGGACTCCTTGGGCGAACACGGTAACGGTATAGCCCGGTTGAACGGTCAATCCGTTCGTCTGGGCATGAGCTTGCATGACGATGATTGGCAGCACCGCCGCCGAAAGCCTGACTGCGCGTCCTAAATCCTTCAGAATGGGCACACTATAGCCTCCTGGGTGAGTTGAGTTGCTTTGCAGAGTGAACTGCGACCGGTAGACTCGTCAACAGGACCAAAAGTTCATGAATATTGGGCCAATATTGCGTGAACTGCGCCGTAATGACCGGCAAAGGATACACTGGAGGTTTGAGGTATTCGTGCGCCCATTGAAGCCCGCCTTGCTCGCGACAGCCGCGACGCTGATGTTCCTGTTTTCCTGTTCGCGTCCGGCTATTACTACCGCGCAAGCCGATACGAAGCCGGAAGCCGCCCGCAAACCCGCGCCGAACTTCACGCTTAAGGATGCCTCAGGCACAAGAGTGGAGCTTTCTTCTTACCACGGCAAAGTTGTCTTGCTCAACTTTTGGGCCACATGGTGCGGTCCGTGCGAGATGGAAATTCCGTGGTTCGTAGAGTTCGAGCAGCAGTTTAAATCGAAAGGCTTCGAAGTGGTCGGCGTTTCCATGGACGACGATGGCTGGCCGGCCGTCAAACCGTTCATCGCTGCCAAGAAGATCAACTATCGAATCCTGCTCGGCGATGATTCCGTTACCCAGTTGTACGGCGGCGTGGATGCTCTGCCGACGACATTCATGATTGACCGCGACGGTCGAATTGCCGCTGTACACGTTGGGCTCGCGGGAAAAGACGAATATTCAAATGAGATTCAAAACCTTCTTGCAAACGGGGAGACTACCGATTCTGGCCGTCGCGCTCGGCCTGTTGCCAGTCTTCTTGCAGGCTCAGCAAAGTAAGATCACCATTACGCCTCCGGCCCCGATTGCAGCGAAGCGGGGCGGAACTGTGACGGAGACACTGAAGCTCGAAGTTCTGCCCGGCTTTCACGTCAATAGCGATAAGCCTAAGGACGAGTTCATTATTCCCTTGAAACTAACCTGGGCGGATGGTCTGCTGCTCACTAAATCGGTGACATATCCGAAGCCCGAAGAAATCAAGGTCGGCTCGCAAGACCTCACCGTGTTCACCGGCAATTTCACTATCGAGACACAGTTTGAGGCGCCCCCCAAAGCACCCACAGGTTCCGGAATCGTGACCGGCAAATTGCGGTATCAGGCTTGTAACAACCAGATGTGTTTCCGCCCAATGACCGTGGACGTACGTGTTCCAGTCGTGGTTGAATAGGCGCTAACGCTTCTTGCGCCAAACGATTATTCTCACTCTCGCGATTTGGTCGGTCACGGTCTCGTGTGGCTCTTCCCGTCCGCCGGGATTGCGAGTTGACGGCGCAATCGAAACCGAAATGCGCCAGATAAGGGCGATCGATAATCATGCCCACCCTGTAAGAGTGACCGCGCCCGGAGAGACTGACCGCGACTACGACGCACTGCCTGGCGATGCTCTGGAGGACGCTCCATTGCCGCTGCCGCTGCGTCCTGGCAGTCCTTATTTTCCGCAGGCGTGGCAGGCGCTGTTTGGGTACCGGTATTCCGACGCCACCCCGGACCATTTGAAGGAATTGCATGAGGCGAAGGTCTCCATCGAAAAGCAGAAGGGCGATTCTTACCCGGCTTGGGTGCTGAACCAGGCGAATACCGACATCATGCTTGCCAATCGTGTGGCAATGGGCCGCGGACTTCCCGGCGATCGGTTTAAATGGGTGCCTTACGCCGACATGTTTCTGCTTCCTTTGAACAACGAGTCGATGAAGGCTCAGGATCCCGATCACCGAGCCTTTGTTGGTAATGAAGAGTTACTCCTGAAGCGCTATTTATCTTCCGCCGGCCTGGGTAGCATTCCCGCTAACCTCGATGACTATTTGACTTTCATCACGCACATGCTGGAGGAATGGAAAGCGGGAGGCGCGGTGGCGCTGAAGTTTGAGTTCGCTTATCTGCGCGACTTACGCATAAGCAATCCCCAGCGCGAGAATGCGGAGCGCGTATTTTCCATTTACGCTCGCTCCTCCGAACCCACGCCAGATGAGTACAAGATTCTCCAGGACTACCTCTTTCGCTACATTGCCAAAGAAGCGGGCCGTCTCAGTATGCCGGTCCATATACATTGTGCGTGGGGCGTGGGCGGTTACTTTCTTCTAGGCAATGCCGATCCAATCGCATTGGACTCCCTGTTTAACGACCCTTCCCTGCGCAGAACCAAGTTCGTGATGCTGCATGGAGGCTGGCCCTTTTCGCGGGAAGCTGCCTTGCTCATCTCCAAACCAAACGTCTACGTCGATTTTTCATTGATCGAGTTCCTCACGTATCCCGCGGAGGAGGCGCGCTGTATTCGCGAGTATTTGGAGATGGCCCCCGAGCACGTGCTCTACGGCTCCGACGCATCCCCAATCGATCAGAACGTGGGTTGGGCGGAAACCGCTTGGCTCGGCTCCACCAAGGGACGGCTCGCGTTAGGCATGGCGCTTACCGGCCTGGTGAACGATGGCGAAATTACGACCGATCGAGCGAAGGAGCTCGCTCACATGGTTCTCCGGGAGAACGCCCGGCAGCTCTATCGGTTCTAAGCCCGCGTGAAACGCCTGCTCATCCGTCCCGGCGCACTGGGCGACTGTATCCTGTCTCTGCCCGCGATGGAGCATCTCGCCAGAGGCTTTGAAACCGAGGTCTGGGCGCCAGGCGCAGTCACTCCACTCACTCGTTTCAGCAATGCAGTACGTTCCCTCGCATCGACTGGTATCGATATGGTTGGCCTCGATGGCATTCCTACGCCGGACTGGTTTGCCGAACGCATCAAGCGTTTCGATTCAATAGTGAGTTGGTACGGCTCTAATCGCCCGGAGTTTCGCGATGCGATTACGGCCCTAGGCGTCCCTTGCGAGTTTCTGCCCGCCCTGCCGCCCACGGAGAGCAACGAACACGCGGTGGACTTTTTCGCACGGCAAGTCGGTGCACCGGCCGGATTGACGCCTCGCATCTGTATCGCGCCCGAGCGCGCCCGCGGGTCAGTGATCATTCATCCCTTCTCAGGCAGTGCGCGGAAGAATTGGCCTTTGGAACGATACCGTGAAGTTGCGGACCGCTTGGCCCGACCAATCGAGTGGACCGCGGGCGCGACCGAAGAACTGCCCGGCGCATATCGCTTCGGAAACACAGCCGAACTCGCCCAGTGGCTGGCGGGCGCGGGCCTCTACATCGGCAACGATTCCGGCGTCACGCATCTGGCGGCCGCGCTGGGCGTTCCCGTCATCGCCAACTTCGTGGCAAGCCGTCCGGAGATCTGGGCGCCGCGCGGACCGCGCGTTTCGGTCTTAGTGAACCCCAGCGTGAACGATGTCGTTGACCGCATCGCGCTGTTCGGTTGAATCCGGCTTCGGCTTCCACCGAACGACTGGGCGCCGCGCCGCCGATACTTCATCGACGCGCCTCGTCCTGGTGGAATGCGGGGCCGTGAGCACCAATTCCGGATCGTCTTCAACTTCTTTGGCGATTGAGATCATCGCGTCGATGAAAAGATCCAGTTCACGTTTGCTCTCGGTTTCAGTAGGCTCAATCATCAACGCTCCGCGAACAATCAGCGGGAAGCTCACCGTGTAAGGATGGAACCCGTAATCGATTAGCCGTTTCGCGATGTCGCCCGTGCGCACGCCTTTCTTGGCCTGACGGTCGTCACTAAACACGCACTCGTGCATACTTGGGGCTTTGAAGGCCAATTCGTAGTAGGGCTCCAGCAGCGTTCGAATGTAATTCGCATTCAATAGCGCGTCCAGTGTAGCCTGGCGTAGCCCTTTGCCGCCATGGGCCATGATGTAGGCCAGCGCGCGCACCAGGACGCCGAAGTTCCCATAGAAGGCCCGCACACGACCGATAGATTTCGGGAGATCGTAGTTCCAACTCCACTTCCCATCACGGGACTGCAAACGTGGTCCGGGAAGAAACGGCGTCAGCACGCTTGCCACAGCCACTGCTCCGGACCCCGGGCCCCCGCCTCCGTGAGGCGTTGAAAAGGTCTTGTGCAGATTCAGATGCATTACATCCACGCCCAGATCTCCAGGGCGCGCAACACCGACCAGCGCGTTCATGTTCGCGCCATCCATATAGACCAGCGCACCCTTGCCGTGCAGGATGGCGGTGATCTTCTTGATGTCTTCCTCGAATACACCTACCGTATTCGGATTGGTAATCATCAGTCCGGCGACATCATCCGTTACGTGCCGCTCCAGCGCCGCGACGTCCACCACTCCCCGATCGTTCGATTTGATGTTCTTGACCGTGTAGCCAACCATCATGGCCGTAGCGGGATTGGTGCCGTGCGCTGAGTCCGGAACCAGAATCGTTTTCCGCGGATTGCCGCGCGATTCGAGCAACGCACGGATCATCAAGACGCCTGTGAATTCGCCATGCGCGCCGGCCGCCGGTTGCAGCGTGACTGCGTCCAAGCCGGTGATTTCAGCAAGGGCCCGCTCAAGCGCCGCGATCACTTCCATACAGCCTTGCGATAACTCGTCCGGCTGATACGGATGAGCCCAGGCCAGGCCCTCTGTGCGGGCCACCACTTCGTTGATCCGCGGGTTGTACTTCATCGTGCATGAACCCAGCGGATATAGCCCCAGGTCGATTGCGTAATTCCAGGTGGACAAGCGCGTGAAGTGGCGAAGCGCTTCAATCTCGCTCACTTCGGGGAAGTCTTTGATTTCCTCACGAACACGACCGCCCAATGCCTGCACCGCATCCACTTCGGGAACATCAAGAGCAGGAAGCTGGTAGCCGATCTTACCTGGCGAACTCAACTCAAACAGCAGCGGCTCATTTTGAACGATGTGCTTCGAAACTTTTTTGATCATCGGAAGTTTATCAGTGGCCCGCGAATGCGGCAGCCACTTCGTCCATATCCTCGCGTTTGTTCATTTCCGTAGCGCAGAGCAGCATGCAATCCTTCAGTTCAGGGTAGAAGCGCGCAAGCGGCAGGCCGCCGATTATCTTCCGCTCGGCTAACTTGCTGTTAATACCATCCGGCGATGTTCCATTCGTGCGAGCTACGAATTCATTGAAGAACGGCGCTTCGAACGGCAAATTCAATTTACTGGCCAGGTAGTGCGCCTTCGACAGATTCTGTTGAGCGAGTTCGCGCAAGCCAGCCTTTCCATAAACGGTCATGAAGACTGTCGCCATGAGCGCGAGCAACGCCTGGTTGGTGCAGATATTTGAAGTGGCCTTCTCGCGCCGAATATGCTGCTCGCGCGTAGCCAGCGTTAGGCAAAAGGCGCGATGGCCGTCCGCATCCAACGTCTCGCCCACTAAACGTCCCGGCAATTGGCGTATGTACTTCTCTTTCGACGCAATGATGCCGGCATACGGGCCGCCATAACTGGGCGGCGTAGCGAAGCTCTGCAGTTCACCCACCACGATATCGGCCTGCTTGGGAGGCTCAATCAAGCCCAACGCGACTGCTTCCGTGAACACAACGACCAGCACCGCGCCCTTGGCAGAGACCAGTTCGGCTATCTCTTCTATCTGCTCCAGAATGCCGAAGAAACTGGGGGATTGCACGATTACCGCGGCCACGCGGTCATCCAGTTTCGTACGAAGATCGTCTAAATCGAGCAGCCCGTTCTTTGCATACCCGATTTCTTCCAGTGGAATGCCCTGATGCTTGGTATAGGTCTGGAGCACTTCCCGATATTCAGGATGAACGGACCGCGCCACCAACACGCGATCGCGTTTGGTGATTCGCACGGCCATCATAGCTGCTTCCGGCACAGCGGAGGAACCGTCGTACATCGACGCATTCGCGACATCCATGCCGGTTAATTGGCACACCATTGTCTGGAATTCGAAAATGCTGGTGAGTGTGCCTTGCGCGATTTCGGCTTGATACGGCGTGTAGGACGTCAGAAATTCGCCGCGGGACACTACTGTGTCCACCAGAACAGGGCGGTAGTGATTGTAAACGCCCGCGCCTAGAAAACTGGCGCAGCCAATCGCGTTCTCCTCTGCGCGCCGCTTAAAGTAATCGACGATCTCATACTCGCTTTTGCCATCATCAATGGCGAGAGCCCGATCGAAGCGAACTTCGGCCGGTAAGTATGAAACTAGATCTTCTTCGGACCTTAATCCGATCGCTGCTAACATCTCCGCGCGCTCGGAATCTGACTTCGGTAAATAGCGCAAACGTCCTTGGTGCTCCTATTCGGCCGCTAAATATTCTTCATAATCGGCAGCCGTCATCAGTTCATTTAATTCGCTTGGCTGGGTTAACTTCACACGCAAAAGCCAAGCCGCTCCGTGTGGATCCTCGTTCAATTTTTCCGGATGTTGTGACAGCAGTTCATTTACTGCAAGAACCTCTCCGGAGAGCGGCGCATAGATGTCCGAAACGGCCTTCACCGATTCCACCGATCCGAGGGAGTGCCCCTTTTCGAGCTTGGTCCCGATCTTGGGCAAATCGACATACACGATATCGCCAAGTTCATGCTGCGCATGTTCCGTGATGCCGATGGACCCCTCGGAGCCGTCCGCTAGAACCCATTCGTGCTCTCTCGTGTACTTAAAATTATCCGGATAGCTCACGCTCTTGTCCTCTTGTAGAATGGCGCCGTTACTGTTACTGCATCCACGTTCTGGTTGCGAACCGCGATTTGGATCGGCACGCCGGGAGCCACCTTCTGAACTGGAAGATAACAGAGCCCGATGTTCTTGTTCAGTGTCGGTGAAGGACCGCCGCTGGTCACCCATCCCGCCGGCAGGCCGTCGACCCAAACCTCATAGCCGTCGCGCCCTATGCCCCGGCCCGTCATTTCGAACGCGGCCAGCCTGCGCGTTACGCCTCGTGCCGCTGTGGATGCAAGTGCTTCGCGCCCGACAAATTCGCCTTTCTCCATCTTCACGATCCAGCCCAAGTCCGCTTCAAACGGATTGATAGAGGCCGTGATCTCATGGCCATACAGCGCCATCTTCGCTTCCAGGCGCAAGGTGTTCCGAGCGCCCAGCCCGCATGGCTTAATCCCAAACTCCGCGCCCGCCTCCAGCAGTTCATTCCAAATGCGCGGCGCCGCTGCTGGATCTATGTAGATTTCAAAGCCATCTTCGCCCGTATATCCGGTATGGGCGATCAATGCGGGCACTCCGCTTACGTCCCCATGAGTGAACCAATAATATTTGATTGTTTCAAGAGGCACAGCAGTCAGTTTGCGCAACGTGGCTGCCGCTTTTGGTCCCTGAATGGCAAGTTGTGAATAGCGCTCACTGACGAATTCCACTTCGCAATCGAACCGGTTGTGAGCAAGAATATGCGCGAAGTCTTTCTCCTGATTCGATGCGTTCACGCACAGGAAGTAATGAGTGTCCGAGAGCTTGTGCACCAGAATATCGTCAACAAACCCGCCATGCTCATACAGCAAAGCAGAATAGTGAGCCTGGCCTGCATGCAATTTCTTGGCGTCGTTGGTCGAAACGAAATCCACCAAGACGGCCGCTTCCGGTCCACGGATTTCAATTTCGCCCATGTGGCTTACGTCGAACAGTCCAACGCTGGTGCGCACGGCATGATGTTCCTCAAGAATGCCCGAGTATTGAACCGGCATGTGCCAGCCGCCAAAATCGACTAATTTGGCTTTTGACGCGCAATGAGTATCGAAGAGCGAAGTTCTCTTCAGGCCGGTAGCAACGGTCATTTGGGACGGAAATCCCAGCGTAGCATGCTGTTCCGCCTACTGGACCGTTTCTTCTTCTTCGGTGCGCCCGTACTCTTTCAATTTGTTAAACAAGGTCTTCAGGCTGATACCCAGTATCTCGGCCGCCCGCGTCTTGTTGTTCTTTGTATGCTGCAGGGTCAATTGGATCAGCGCCCTCTCGGCTTCGGCGACGGTGGTGCCGACGGGCAGCCGCACGCTCTCCGGTTCGAACACCTGCGCCGGCGGCCGCGACCCAACAGATACTCCGAAATCATAGGGTAAATGCGACATCTGAATCGCACCTTCGCCGGCCATGATCACCGCGCGTTCCAGCACATTGCGCAGCTCCCGTACATTGCCCGGCCACTGGTACTTCCGGAATGCATCCATCACCTCGGGAACAACGTAGGTGACATTGCAATCCTGTTTGCGGTTTAAATGCAAAATCAATGTCTCGCATAATAGCGGCAGATCCGTCAGCCGCGATCGGAGCGGCGGAAGCTGAATCTGGAATACGTTCAATCGATAGTACAGATCCTCCCGCAAATCGCCTTTTTTCAAGGCATCATCGACGTTCCGGTTCGTGGCCGCGATGACGCGGACGTCTACGGAAATTTCGCTCTTGCCCCCCAGCCGCCGCACTCTGGAATCTTCCAGCACACGCAGCAGTTTCGCTTGGGTGCCCGACGGCATCTCCGCCAATTCATCGAGCAAAAGCGTGCCATGTTGAGCCAATTCGAAGCAGCCGGCACGGCGTTCCAATGCCCCGGTAAAGGAGCCTTTTTCGTGCCCGAACAGCTCGCTCTCCATCAGAGTCTCCGGCATGGCTGCGCAGTTGATCGCCACAAATGGCCCGCCGCGGCGGTTGCTCAGTTGATGGATGGCGCGTGCGACCAGTTCCTTACCCGTCCCGCTCTCACCGACGACCAGCACTGCCGCCTTGCTCGGAGCCACCTGGCGCACAACTGAAAAGACCTGCTGCATTTGCGGCGAGGTCCCCACCATGTCCACCAGGACGCCTTGATACGAGAGTTGCCGCTGCAGCCGCTCGGTTTCCTCGGCCAGCTGGCTTTGCGAGGCAGCCCGCTCCAGCAGCACGCGTAGCGCGCTTGGTTGAATCGGTTTTTCGAGAAACCAGAAAGCGCCAAGGTCGTGAATGGTCTGGATCGCGGTCTCAATATTTCCGAACGCTGTGAGCACAATCGCCGGCGGCATGTTCCCGTCCACGCCCAAGCGCTTCATCAGCTCAAAACCGTCCATACGCGGCATCATCAAGTCCGTGATGATCACATGTGCGGAAAACGCGTTTAGCTTCTCCAGCGCTTCCTGTCCATCGGAAGCGGTCTCCACACTGAATCCCCAAGCCGCTATCATGGCGGCGAGAGGAGCTCGTTGCGACTCTTCGTCGTCCACAATGAGCACGTTGATGTTCGAACGTGTGGCCGTGTTTCCCACGGACTACAGTGTAACGGATGAGCTTTGGAGTGAA